>JBKEAM010000063.1:0-35446 GCA_047972265.1 Oscillospiraceae bacterium
CGGGGGCTGTTTTTTGCATGATGGTCGAACGGGCCGTTTCCTATATCAAAGGCGATGCCCGAAAAGCCTTTGGGCACTTCCATACCTCTGTAAATACGAATGTCTGGGCGTAAAATACGCAGTAAAGCAGATGAAAACACATCGTCGGCATGAAACCGCCCGCCGTGTGTAAAGCCAAGCGATGGTACTTTAGCCGGGTTGCCTGAAAAATCCATGTAATGTCCTCCTTGATTTGCTATAGTATACCCCTGCTTTGCGTTATCCGTCAAACTTGCTTTTGGGATGTTGTTGTACATTTCTCACAATAATTATGCGTAAATTTTTTTGCTATTTTGTTGCCCGGGGGCTTGCAAATTACGGTTTGTATAACCCTACTTGCAAAACCATTGTTGAAAACTCTGTTGAAAGTGTGGAAAAACCCTGTTTTTGCCTTACTTTTACTTTTTAATAACCTAGTTTTAACAAAAAACACGTTTAACTTGTTGTTGAACTTGTAATGTGCCTCTGTTACAATATGCACATTACACAAACCAAATTTACCTTGCTATGCAGGAGGGTTTAACTGTTGAGATGGCTTTATAAACTGGAAAACCGCATTGGGCGGTTTCATATTTCTAACTTGATGCGGTATATTATTGTTGGTATGGCAATTGTTTTTGTTGTAAACTATGCCGTGCCACAGCTTAACCTTATTAATTATATGGTATTAGACCGCACCGCTTTGTTTTCTGGTCAGGTGTGGCGTTTAATTACCTTTGTTTTTGTTCCGCCCCAAACCAGCATGATTTGGCTTTTTCTCTCGTTGTACTTCTATTATATGATTGGTACCTCTTTAGAGAATGCATGGGGTGCTTTTCGGTTTAATGTATACTATTTGCTGGGCATTATTGGCGCAATTATTGCCTGTTTGGTTTCTCCTGCGGGTTATGCCGACAACTCTGCGCTTAACTATTCTTTATTTTTAGCCTTTGCCACCATTGCACCCAATACCCAGTTTTTGCTTTTCTTTATTGTACCTGTTAAGGCAAAATGGCTGGCGCTTGTATATGTTGTTTTTCAGGCCATTTCCATTGTTCAGGGCTTTTTCGTTTCCGTTCCGCTTGGCATTAGCTTATTAATTTTGATGGCTTTTGGGCTTTTAAACTACTTTGTATTTTTTGGCAAGGGCCTTGTAGAGATAATACGCGAGCAACTTCGCATCCAAAAAAACCGCCGCAACTGGCGCAATCGTTAAAAATAGATGGACACACCTTTTTTAGATAAAATACAACAGCTGGCCCGCCTGCGGGCCCGCTTTTTTATGCCCGGACATAAGGGCAACCCCGCAGCCATGCCCGCTTTTGGGCAGGTGCTGCTCTATGACATAACCGAGATAGAGGGGGCAGACGACCTATCGCACCCCAGTGCAGAGCTGGCAGAGAGCGAAGCCAACATGAGCCGCATATACGGCAGCGGCGCCACCCTGTACAGTGCCTCTGGGTCATCCAGCTCTATTTGCGCTATGCTGGCCCTTTTTGTAGGGGAGGGCGGGCAGGTTATTATGCAGCGCGGGTGCCATGTATCGGCCATACGTGCCTTGGCATTTTTAGATGCCACCCCGCACTGGCTGCTGCCACAGGAGGGCCGCCTTACCCCAGCAATGGTGCAGGCTGCCCTGCAAAGCACCGGTGCAAAGGCCGTATATATTACCAGCCCCAATTATTACGGGCAGATGCCTGACGTTGCAGCCCTTGCCGCAATATGCCACCAACACGGTGCCGTGCTATTGGTAGACAATGCCCACGGGGCACACCTGCGCTTTTTGCAGCCAAACCGTCATCCTATTTCTCTTGGGGCGGATGCCTGCGTAGACTCTGCCCACAAAACACTCCCCTGCCTTACCCCCGCCGCTATGTTGCATTTGGCAGATGCCAGCCTTGCAGAACAGGCACGAGGCGCATTAAACCTTTTTAGTTCTACCAGCCCCAGTTACCTTGTTTTGCAAAGCCTAGATTGGACCGCCGGGCTTTTGCAAAGCACCCCGCCCGATTTTGAGGGAACCGCTGCGCGCCTTGCAAAGGTGGCAAACACAGCAGCCCACCTGCTGCAACACTCGGACGACCCGCTGAGGCTTTGCCTGCGCCCCGCTTTGGGCGGGTGGGAAGCCGAGGAAATTAACCGCGCACTGATTGCTGCCGGCATCCACCCAGAGCTAGCCGACAGCCACTATATTGTGTTAATGGCATCGCCCTATAATACAGATGAAGATTTTGCATTGCTTGCCAAAACATTGGCACCTTTTACCCCCCGCGCACCGCTTAAAACACAGCCCTTTAACCTGTTTTTGCCGCCGGTGCGCTGCCCCTTGCGCAGGGCATTGTTTGCGCACAAAAAAGAGGTACTGCCTGTAGAGAAAAGCATAGGGCATATTGCGGCCGACTTATTTGCCCCCTGCCCGCCGGGGGTGCCGGTGGTATTACCCGGAGAAGAAATAACCCCCGCCGTGGCTGCCGTACTGCTGGCCGGTGGTATTTCCCATATAAATGTGTTAAAATAAAGCCGTAAGACGATTGGTGTTTTACAACATTTAAGCATATATGTACGGCCTTTGGGCCGTAGGGGAGTGTGTGTATTTATGAAGATGATTACGGCTATTGTTAACCGCGAGGACTCTAAGGCTGTAAACAGCGAACTGGTTGCCGCCGGTTTTCAGGTTACAAAACTGTCTACCACCGGTGGTTTTTTGATGGCGGGCAACGTTACCATGTTGATTGGTACAGAGGATGAAAAGGTGGATGAATGCATCAAAATCATTGCGGAGTTTTCGAGCCAGCGCAATGAAGTTGTGCCCAGCGCCGCAAGCTATGGCGTTAGCATTCCTACCGCATTTCCGCTGGAGGTTACCGTAGGGGGCGCTACTGTTTTTGTAACCAACGTAGAGCGTTTTGAGAAACTTTGAGCCAGCTGTCTTTATTGCTTGGCAACAAAGGCATTAAAACAGAATTACAACAGCTTTTGGCTGAAAACCGGCTGGGGCATGCGCTTTTAATGACAGCGCCCAAGGGATGCGGCCTTTCTTTTGCTGCCCATTGCCTTGCAGCCGATTTTTTGTTTCCGCAGGGTGGCCCTGCTACAGAGGCTGTTTTAAGGGACGAAAGCTCTGAAGTGCTTTTATTGCAGGGCGAGGGCAAGTCCGGCCAAATATCGGTAGAGAGTGTGCGCGGTGTGCGCAGCAGTATTTACCAGTCTGCCCTATCTTCTGCGGGGCGTGTTGTTTTGGTATTGGATGCCCACCGTATGGCCCCACCTGCTTACAATGCACTTTTAAAGGTGCTGGAGGAGCCACCCGAGGGCGTTTTGTTTATTTTGTGCGGGCCCGATGCTTCTACCATTCCGCTTACCATACGCAGCCGCTGTACCTGGCTGCCCGTTTCTCCCTTGCCTATACAAGAATGCGAGCAAGTGCTTTTACAGCGGTTTTCTTCTGTGCCTGCCGACAAGGCCCGATTGCTTGCAGTGGCGTACGCCGGCCGCTTGGGGCTTTGCCTAAGTGCTTTGCAGGATGAAGCCTGCATGGCGGTATTACAAGATGCACTGGATTTAATGCGCGAAGCTGCCGCTGCATCCGGTTATCAGGTTTTACGTATTTTATCTGCTTACGAGGGCCGTGCCGACGGCGACCGTGAGAAGAGGGAAGTTTTGCTAGAAACCTTGTGTGACTGCCTTTCTGTTTCGATGCGGGAGGGCCGGGCACCCGGTTTTCCTGTTATTTTGGCGGCGGATGCCGCCCGACTGCTGCCATACGTGCAGCAAACCATTGTTGCCCTGCGAGGCAATGTATCTCCCAAAATTGCTTTTACCTCGTTGGCTGTTTATCTTTTGCGCACAGCCCGGCTGCACCGTTTGGCCGGCTAGCGCCAGACCATTCCCCAGAAAGGTCGATATAGAATGAAAACGATTGTTAGTGTGCGCTTTAAGCTGGGCGGAAAGTCTTATTCTTTCGATCCGGCGGGCCTTTCTCCCGAAGAGGGCCAATATGTACTGGTAGAAACTGCCCGCGGGCAGGAATGCGGCGAAATTGTGCAGGGGGTACATACCCTGCCAGATAGCCTAGTACCCACAGAGCTAAAACCCGTGGTGCGGTTTGCGGATGACGCCGATATTCGGCGGATGAACCAAAACCATGAGGATGAAAAAAAGGCTTTTGCGGTTGCGCAAGACCGTATTGAAAAATACAAGCTGGATATGAGCCTTGTGGATGTTGAGTACACCTTTAACCGCAGCAAGCTTTTGTTCCACTTTACCTCAGACGGGCGGGTGGATTTTCGCGAATTGGTAAAAGATCTGGCCGGTATTTTTAGAACCCGCATAGAACTGCGCCAAATTGGTGTGCGTGACGAAACCAAAATGCTTGGCGGGCTTGGCATTTGCGGCCAGCCCTTTTGTTGCAGCCGCTTTTTGAAAAACTTTCATTCCACCACCATAAAAATGGCAAAAGAGCAGGGGCTTTCTTTAAATCCTGCAAAAATTTCGGGCAACTGCGGGCGCCTGATGTGCTGCCTTGCATACGAACAACCTGCGTACGAATACCTTGCCCGCATTACCCCTACCAGCGGCAGCGTAGTAAGCACGCCCGATGGGGTAGGCACCGTAATGGAAGTAAACCTTGTAAGCGGGCAATTGAGAGTGCGGTTGGACGCCGAACCCGGTATGCCCAAATATTATCACCGCGATGCATGCGCCTACCTGAGGGGCGGCAAACGTGCCCCAATGGCCCCCAATGAGGAGGCCGTTATACCCGCAAAAGATGCCCTTGATACAGAAACCACTATTGAAAACTAGAAATAGTATGTTAAAATAAATTCGTTAGCGGAAGCCGTGTCCTTCCGTTTTCGGCAGTTGTTTAAACTGTCTTTTCATTACCTTACTGCACGGAAGAAGGGAGGGCCTTTATGGCTTATAAAATTACAGAAGCGTGTATTGCATGTGGTACCTGTGAAGGTGAGTGCCCTGTTGGAGCTATCTCCAGCGGCGACATCTTTGTGATTGATGCCGATACCTGCATCGACTGTGCTGCTTGCGCCGGCGCTTGCCCCGTTGAGGCAATCATCCCCGGCTAAGCATCAACTGATGCATCCTGTAAGGCAGAGCAGCTATTCGGGGGAACAGTTGCCCTGCTGCCGGATGGTTTTTCGTAAAAGAAACAACCTATGGTTTATCCATGCAAAGCGGACACTTCTGTGTCCGCTTTGCTTTTATATACTTTTTCTTTTTGTTGCAATGTTTAATTGGCCCGTACTGTATTCAACAACCCACACTTATTTTAAATTATTCTTTCTTGGTTTGGCCTGATATACTATTCGAGTAAGTGTAAATAGTTTATCAACGCATTATTTTCAACATCAATCTGCATCCTTTATTTCCCTTAACCACTGCTATAAAAAAACATGTGCGGAGATTTTATGGAAATACCCACCACAAAATTTAAACCTGAGCCATTGCCGGGCGGCACAGTGGTATTTACCACCCCAAGCCACCGGTTTGGCACCGATGCCCTTCTTTTGGCCAATTTTTGTGTGCCCTATAAGCGATGGTCCGCCTTAGACCTTGGTTCTGGTAGCGGAATACTGCTACTTACTCTATTGGACAGAGGCCTTGCCGGGCGTGCCGTTGGGGTGGAACTGGATGAAGATGGCAGCCATTTGCTATCTGCCGCTATACAAAAGAACGGCTTTGCCAACGCGCAGGCCGTACACGCAGACCTGCGCACTTATCGCTCAACTCATCTTTTTGATTTGATTATTTCTAACCCACCCTATTTTTCTGCGGGGCCGCTGCCGCCCAAAGAAGCCCGTGCCAGAGTTAGGCACGAAACTTTTTGCAACATGGAAGACCTCTGCTATACCGCTGCCGCCAATCTAAAAGACAATGGCCGGTTTTGCCTTTGCTATCCTGCAAACCGCCTGGCATCTTTATTTGCCAGCTTAGCCGCCCACAATCTTGCCCCAAAACGCCTGCAACTGGCGCGCAAGGGAACCGATAAGCAGCCTTGGCTTGCGCTGGTAGATGCACGCAAAGCAGGGGGCGAGGGGCTAAGTATTTTGCCCGATATCATCCTTACACCGGGCAATGCTTTTACCTATACCGAGTACCGTACACTTTAACAAGGAGATTGCACACATGGTAGGGACATTGTATGTGGTTACCACCCCTTTGGGCAATTTGCAGGATTTAACGCCGCGTGCCGCCCAAACCTTTGCGGAGGTGGACTTTATTGCCGCAGAGGATACGCGGGTAACACTGCGCCTATTAAATCATTTAGGCCTTAAAAAGCCTATGATTAGTTATTACGAGCACAACGCAAACCTGCGGGGCGAGGGAATACTAAACCGTATTGAAGCCGGAGAAAGCTGTGCCCTGTGCAGCGACGCTGGCGTACCCGCCATTAGCGACCCGGGTGAGGCACTGGTGATGGAAGCACACCAAAGGGGAATAAGGGTAGTGCCCATCCCTGCTGCCAGTGCGGCTGTTACAGCCCTGTGTGTATCGGGACAAAATACCTCTCGTTTTGTTTTTGAGGGTTTTTTACCTCAAAACAGAGGGCAGCGCAACACACATTTGGATGCTTTAAAAAACGAAACACGCACCATGTTGTTGTACGAGGCTCCTCATAAATTAAAAAACACACTGCGCGATTTATGCGGTGTGTTTGGAGAAGAGCACAGTGTTACACTTTGCCGCGAACTTACCAAACTGCACGAAGAAATTACCAAAACCACACTGAGAGCTTTAAGGGAACGGTTTGAGACCGAAAACCCCCGCGGGGAGATTGTTTTGGTGCTTGCAGGGGCAGAGCCTGCCAACCTTGCGGAAGATACCCCAAGCCTTGAATCCGCCGCCGAAATGGCCGCAGAACTATCCGTAACACAAAACATAAAAAAAGGCGAGGCGGCACGGCAGATTGCCGCGCAGACAGGCCACCCCAAAAGCGCAATTTACCGCATGATGCAGGACCAGGCAGATACTTTTTAGGAGCAACCAAATGAAACTACTTGTTTTTTCAGACACTCATGGCAAAGAAGCCCCTTTTTTACAGGCTATTCATGATGAAATTGAGATGGGGCCTGTAAACTCTATATTCTTTTTAGGGGATGGATATTCTGATATCAATACCGCCGAAAAGGTTTTTTCATCGATACCTTTTTATCGTGTGGCAGGCAACTGCGATTTTTCCAGTGCAGACCCTTTATATGGGCTGGCCCCATTGGGCGGTGTTTTGTTTTTTTACACACACGGGCATGCCTTTGGGGTAAAAAATAATCTGGATCGCTTGTATGAAGCTGCCAGCCGGGCCGGCGCAGATGTTGCGCTGTTTGGACACACTCATTACGCCCTTACCGATACCATTGGCACCGTTACCCTTTTTAATCCTGGTGCATTGGCCCGCCCTAACGGAGCGCCCTCGTATGGGAGAATTACAATTGAAAACAAAGTTCCCCAATTTCAACATATACTTTACTAATAAAAAAGGGCACAAAAAAGCCTCCTCTTTCTTGTTACAGAAAGAGGAGGCTTGCTTTAAAATTAGAGGGGCTTTTTATCGGATGCGTTGCCGGAGTTGTTTACAGGACCACGCATGTTGGGAGCAGGAGCAGGCTGCCCACCCTGACGATTGTTGTTTTCGATATGAATATCGAACTCGGGCTCTTCTACCTGTACACTTACACCCTTGCCCTGTGTAATGGTAACATCACCCTTTAACATGGCGCCTTCTTCGATATGAACACTGCCGGAACCAAGATTACCAACCAGGATAGCGCTTTCTTGAATGTGCACGCGCTGTTCCATAGACAAATTACCCTTAATGCGGCCGCCAATTTCGCCTTCGCGGGCGGTAACATTGCCAATAATGGTAGTTTCTTTGTCTACGCTTACATGGTCGCTGGCAACAATATTGCCCTTTACAACCGAGCCGGCAATTTCAACGCTTTTGGTTTTGATATCGCCAATGATTTGGCCGTTTAAGCTAAGGGTGCCATTTACAATTACGTTACCCTTTACGCTGCCGCCAATACGAAGGTTGCCGCTGGTCTCAATATCGCCAACCAGCTTGGTGCCTTTGGCAATAGCGGTGGTTTCGGGCGGGGTTTCGGCCGGATCTGCCGAGCCATAAGAGAGGAAAGAATCCTTTGTGGATTTATCATCTGCGGTGTTGAAGAAAGAAGAACTTGTGCCAGAAGACGGCGAAGCCGCTACGGGGCTGCCTGTGGCCTGAGAGCCTCCCTGTTTATCGGATGCATCAAAACCAAATGAACGTGTTTTATCCACTGTAATCTCCCTTTCTGTTGCAGCACTTTTTTTGCCGTCTTTATTATTTATATTTGTATTTGCTGTGGTTTGAGGATGTTTGGCAGGTTCTTTTACTGCCTCTGTTGCTTTTTCTTTGCCGGAGAATTCTTCCTTGCCATCTAATACCTACTTCCAAAAATATTTTTTCGTACCAAGGACTATAAAATATCGGCAAAAAAATTGTTCAATATTTTACTGCCAATTGTTGTGCCTGTTTATTATAGCAAACCCTACTCATCTTTTTCAATAGCAAAATTTTCAATTTTCGACATTCTTTCATTTTTTATTGTCAATTTTATTTATAATTTTATTTTTTTCGAAATATTTTATTTGACTTTTTGTGTTTCTCATGATAAGATTCTTAATGCATCTGCGCTGCTAGCTCAGCTGGATAGAGTGACTGGCTACGAACCAGTAGGCCGGGGGTTCGAGTCCCTCGCAGCGCACCAAAAAAGTTCGCATTGTTACGTTATACAACGTAAGCAGGCGGGCTTTTTTATTTTTATGCTAAAAAAGCACTGAGGAAATGCTACTGTTTATATCTCTTGGTTTTTAATTATAACATAGCTTTTGCACTTTGTTGGAGCTATTTTTTTACCTGAACTTTCCTGTATTTCTGTTTTAGCGGATAAAACTGCCCCTTACTATTTGCTGTATACGGCAATTTTATTATTTTATATTATTTACAATTTCTTTAGCTAAAAAAGCAAGCCAAATTCCCCTTTGCCTGACAAATAAGGGAGTTTGCTTGCTTTTTATTTTTTAAAATGCTTTGTCTTATTTATTTTGATTTCATTTTATGCAGCAAAAACCCGCACACAGCCGCTGCGGCGGTAAATATGCCCAGCAATGGCCATAGGTTGCCAGTTCCCCCCACAGTTACTAGTCGATAGCCCCAAGCAGCGGGGAAGAGTTTGCCCACAATACCAAGCGCAGAGGGAAGCAAGTTTGCCGGAAACATAATACCCGAGAGCATGATGGATGGCAAAAATATAAGCTGTGAAATCATATTAAGCTTTGCCTGGTTTTTTATTGTTAGCCCCAGAATACCGCCTATATTTAATGAAGTTGCAATAAAAACAGCCAAAAAAGCAAAATATAGGGGGATATTGGAGAGGAGTGCAGCGTTAAAAACAAGGGGCGCGATAACACAAATAATGGCAGACATGATTAGCAGATGAATAAATGCCGAAATGTACATTGTTGCCATACCAAGAAACAGCGGCACCCCATTGGCTTTATACACCTTTTTAATATCGCTGCCATAAATTTCCACCAATGAGGGTGGCAGCCCAAGCAGCGCCCCCATAGATACCCCCATTACTGTCATCGATTGTATCAATGTATCTTTGGCCTGTGGGTTTATGCTTGTAAATATCCCACCCATAATAGCAAAAAATAAAAGAGGAACCACATAACAGGTAATCAGCAAAGATTTGCTGCGGATGTCAAGTTTCCATTGCAGTGCCACGCCGTATAAAAATGCTGTCAATTTTTATGCCCCCTTGCAATGTCTATAAAATGCTGCTCAAGTGTACCGCGGTTTATTGTAATATCCTGTACCAAAATTTGGCTTTGTTTAAACTCTTGCAGTAAGGTTAACAGCGTTTGCCCTATATTATCTGTTTCGTGGTTTTCTTCTCCACGCTCGCTTTTAATATGGATGGTGTATTTTTTGCCGATGGTTTGGGTAAGTTCCTCTACTGTGCCCAAAAACACAACCTTGCCACCGTTTAAAATTGCAATACGGTCACACAAGGCCTCTACCTCGGCCATATCGTGGCTGGCCAAAACAATGGTTTTGCCCTGTGCTTTTAACTCTTGTATTTGCTCATGCAGGGCTATACGCCCCTCAACATCCAAGCCCGCTGTTGGTTCATCTAAAAAAACAATATCGGGGTTGCCAATAAGTGCCAGCGCTAAGTGAAGGCGCCTTTTTTGCCCGGTAGAAAGTTCTATATACTGTTTTTTGGCAAGCTCGTAAATGCCAAGGGCTTGCAGTACCGCGGGCACCGGTTTTACACGGTTCCACTTTGCAAACAGGTGTACGGCTTCCATTGGCTTAATATGAGAGGGCAGCGAGGCCGATTGCAACTGAATACCCGCTTTGCCCAGTATTGCAACGCTGCCCACATCCTGCTTTCGCAATCCCTCTATACACTCCAGTGCTGTGGTTTTGCCCGCACCGTTTACACCCAGCAGGGCAAATATCTCTCCTTTTGCAATGCTAAAGCTAAGCCCCTTTAGCACCTTATGTTCTCCATAACTTTTTTGCAGGTTGTTTACTGTAATGGCGTAGCTCATTTGGCCCCCTCCTCAAACGGGTTTATTCCTGCATTGTCAAAATAGGTCTCCAACGCAGGTTCTATGAACAAGCGGGCTTCTTGCTGGTCGTTTTCCCATTTGCTGTCTGGGGTATTTAAATCTTCAAACTCCATTAGCTTTGGCAGCAGGCTCATATCTCCGTTGGTAAATTCTAAAATCATATCCCAGTATTCTTTTGCAAAAGCCTGCCCCTGTGCGCTGCCGGGCAGTATATTTTCTTTTTTAAGCTTTATTGCCTTTTGCTGCAAGTTATTAAAGGTTTTCATCATGGCCTGGCCGCTGTTCATGTCAAAACGGTTTCGGATATGATCCAGCGTTTCGTCATCAAAATTCTTTATAAGCCAGTAAAACTCGTTTTTCATTTGCAGATTAACAATGATGTCGGCATATTTTTTAAAGTTGACCGATTGCATCTGCAGTACTTCTTGCTTAAGGGTCTCTATCTCCTCTAACGAAGTGGAGAGAGCCTGCATTTTCTCTTTTATGGCTGTCGCATGCTCCGTAAGGGCCTGTGCAACCTCTGCCGGAGTATCTAGCCCAATCAGATGGTTTTTAATATCACCAAGAGAAAATCCCAAATGTTTTAAAGATAAAATTTGATGCAATTTAACAATATCTTTATTTGTATACAGCCGGCGCCCACCCTCACTTTCTGATGTGGGTGAAAGCAAGCCCTCTTTATCGTAGTATTGCAGGGTGCGTACTGTAACGCCCATTTTTTTTGCCACTTCGCCAATTGTCATGTATCCCTGTGGTATTGCCTTGTGCTTATCCATCCTGCCACCTCTTATTTGCATTGTATTGAGTAAAATGTAAACCTATAAAGAGCGTTAAATCGACTCTTACAAAATCACTTTATAGAAGCAATGTGTATAGAAAACACAGCCACAGCCTTAATGGGGTTATAGACTTGTTTTGGGAATAAACCCAGTATAATTCATTACGTTGCGTCACGTGCAAGCTATTTTGATAGATTTAATTTAGAAGATTTTTAAAACCACATTAACCTGTAGTTTTATTGTTTTAGCCAAACATTTAATTTGTTTTAAAACTATTTTAATACCCCTTTACGCATTACAAATTGCCTTAAAAGCGGTGTTGTTATTTTATCTGGTTAATTTATTTATAATTTGTTATATACAATGTGCAGCAAAGCACAGGGGAGGTATTTTGTGCGGATTATTATTGTGGGGGACGGCAAGGTAGGCCTTGCATTGATAGAGATGCTTGCCGAGCAGGAGCACGAAATTACTGTAATAGACTCTAACTCTAAGGTTTTGCGCGAAACACTTGAAACTTACGATGTAATGTCTATACGGGGGCATGGAGTCTCCAGCGGTGTTTTGGAAGAAGCTGGCGCGGCCGAGTGTGACCTGTTGATTGCGGTTACAGGGCTGGATGAAGTAAACCTTTTAAGCTGTATTACCGCCAAAAAGCTTGGCTGCAAAAATACCATTGCAAGGGTACGCAACCCCGAGTATGATGACCAGATTGCCCTGCTAAGCGAAGAACTTGGGTTATCTTTTTTTACCAACCCCGAAAAAAGCTGCGCTGCCGAAATATTTAAGCAACTTCAACTGCCCTCTTTTTTAGAGAGGGATGCTTTTTCTAAAAGCCACGCCGAAATAGTGCGCATAAAAGTTTTGCCCGAAAGCCCCCTTATTGGGCTGCCGCTGCTGCGCCTACGTGAGATAACCAAAATACGCGTGCTGGTTTGCGCCGCCTTAAAGGACGGACAGGCCGTTATTCCGCATGGCTCTTATATTATTGAAGAGGGGGACGACCTGTTTATCACTGCCTCTTCTTTAGACCTTGCCGTTTTAATAGAAACACTGGGCCTACAAACCGAAAAAGTGACCCAGGCCACCCTTGTAGGGGGCAGCCGCATTGCCCTTTACCTTGCACGTATGTTGTTAAACAATGGGGTGCGGGTAAAACTGATTGAGCAAGACCACGAGCGCTGCATAGAGCTGGCGGGCCTTTTGCCCGATGCCAATATTGTAGAGGGGGACGGCACAGAGCAATCTTTGCTGCTAGCCGAAGGGATAGAGCGCAGTGATGCGCTGATTGCTTTAACCGGCATTGATGAGGAGAACATTGTACTGTCTATGTATGCAAAACAACTGGGTGTGGACTATGTAATTACCAAATGCAACCGCTCGCAGTACTTTGATATGTTAAGCCAGATGGGGTTAAGCACAACCGTAAGCCCACAGCAGATATGCGCTGAAGAAATTGCACTGCATGTGCGCAGCATGGAATGCTCTAAGGGAGAGCAGATGGAAACCCTGCACCGTATTGCAGACGGGCAGGTAGATGCCATGGAGTTTACTGTACAGCCGGGTTCAGCCCTGTTAAACACGCCCTTATCCACCCTGCCGTTGCGGGAGGGGATTTTGATTGCATGCATTAGCCGTGGGATGCGGGCCATTATACCCACCGGCAGCAGCAAAATTTTGCCGGGAGACTCTGTTGTGGTGGTTTCTATTGCAGACAACCGCATTGTTGAGTTAGAGGATGTTCTGTAGCATGTGTTGGCCGCATTGTAAAATAAAAGCCTAAAGGGAGGCCATTGCATGAATGTTAAAATGATTGGGCGGTATTTGGCCTACCTGTTGTGGTGTGAGGCATTTTTTATTATTCCCTCTGCCATTGTTGCTATTATTTACAAAGAGCGTACCTCTCTTACTGCTTTTGTTCTTTCGATGGCTATCTGCTTATCGCTGGGTTTGGCTCTTTTTTTAGCCTGCCGCAAATCCTCTGGCCGCTTATATGCGCGCGAGGCCTTTGTTGTAGCGGGGGGCGGCTGGCTTTTGTTAAGTTTGTTTGGTGCCCTGCCTTTTTATATAAGCGGCGAAATACCCGATTTTGCCAACGCCCTGTTCGAGTCTATTTCGGGCTTTACCTCCACAGGCGCCTCGGTGCTGTCTGATGTGGAGGCGCTGGGTAAAAGCATGTTGTTTTGGCGCAGCTTTACATTATGGCTGGGCGGCATAGGTGTTTTGGCTTTTTTGCTTACCTTAGTGCGCAACCGACGCGGCACGGGGTTTTCTTTACATTTGCTGCGTGCCGAAACCCCCGGCCCGCAGGTGGGCAAAATGCTGCCCAAAAATGCGGGATTCGGTACGGATGCTATACCTTGTGTACGGGGGCCTCTCACTTATAAACCTGATTGTTTTATTGGCCGGTAAAATGCCCCTTTTTGATGCGCTATGTACCATGTTTGGCACGGCAGGTACCGGCGGGTTTGCAATACGAAACGACGGGCTTTTATCTTATACACCCTTTGCACAAACCGCCACGGGTATTTTTATGGTGGTATTTGGCGTAAACTTTGCCCTGTATTATGCCATTGCTACCCGCAGGTGGAAAACCGTTTTAAAAGATGAAGAACTGCGCCTTTATTTTGGTATTTTAATTGTAAGCAGCCTGCTGATTGCCATTAACATTGTGCCCATTTTTAAAACCTTTGGCACCAGCCTGTACCATGCGGGCTTTACTGTGGCCAGCATTATGTCTTCTACCGGTTTTACCATCGAAAATTTTGGCTTATGGCCCCAATTCTCTCAGGTAGTTTTGCTGTTACTAATGCTGTTTGGCGCCATGGCGGGTTCTACCGGGGGCGGACTAAAAATTTCTCGCCTGCTTATTTTGCTAAAAAGCTTTAGGGTAGAGTTTGGCCGTTTGCTGCACCCCCGCAGTGTAAAGGTGGTGCGTGTAAACGGCAAGGCGATTGATGACAGTGTAGTACGGGGAGTATATTTCTTTTTGTGTTTTTATGCTTTTATTGCCCTTTTAATCTTTTTAATTATTTCTATGGATAATTTGCCTATGGAAACAAACATATCGGCTACGCTGGCCTGTTTTAACAATATTGGCCCCGGGCTGGGGATGGTAGGCCCGGTGGACAATTTTTCGGCTTATTCATCTTTATCTAAAATGGTACTAAGCGCATCGATGCTGCTGGGCAGGCTTGAGATTTTCCCAATCTTTTTACTTTTCCACCCAGATACATGGCGCAAAAAATCGTAATTGTTGTTCTCCTTGTTTGTTGCCCAAACAAGCGATGTGGTAGCTATAGTGCAACATAGACCTTTCTTTTTGATATGTTATTTATAAACGATATAAACAAAAAAGAGGCTGCAATCTGCAGCCTCTTTTTATGATTTTATTTTTATTTAACGGGCACTGTCCAGCCGTGTGTATCGGGCAGGCGGCCCCACTGAATGCCTGTAAGTTCATCATACAAACGGGCGGTTACGGGGCCTATACCACCACCGCCAACCGTTACATTCATATCGCGGTAGCCAAGTTCTCCAACCGGGGTTACTACAGCAGCGGTGCCGGTGCCAAAAACTTCTTCTAATTGGCCGGTTTGCGCCCCTGTAATAATATCCTCGATAGAGATGGGCTGCTCGTTTACCTGCAATCCCCAGCTGCGCATCAGCTCTATGCAGCTCATGCGGGTAATGCCGGGCAATACTGTGCCGGCAACAGGAGCGGTATAAACCTGCCCATTGATTTTAAAGAAGCAGTTCATGCTACCCACTTCTTCTACAAAGCGGCGATGCACACCATCCAGCCAAAGCACCTGGCTGTACCCAAGTTTATGGGCCTTTTCTTGTGCAGCTAGGCTGGCGGCATAGTTGCCGCCACATTTTATAGAGCCGGTACCGCCGGGGGCAGCGCGGGTAAAGGTATCCTCTACGTATATTTTAACCGGGTCTAAACCTTCGGCATAATATGCGCCGGAAGGAGAGCAGATGACAAAAAACAGATAACTTTCACTTGCTTTAACGCCCAAATGAGGCTCTGTGGCTATGGTGCAGGGGCGGATGTAAAGGCTGGTTTCGGGATGGGCCGGCACCCAGTCTTTTTCTACAGAGACAAGAGTTTCTACCGCTTGTTCAAAGGCACCCTGCGGCAACTGGGGGATACAAAGACGCTCGTGGGTAGAGGCCATGCGGGCCGCATTTTTATCGGGGCGGAAAAGCTGTACCTGCCCGGTGGGGGTACGGTAAGCCTTCATGCCTTCAAAACATTCTTGCGCGTAATGAAAAACCATCGAAGCAGGATCCAGCGCCAAGGGAGCATAGGGGACAATAGAAGCATCGTGCCAGCCAATCCCTTCGTTATAGGGCATTACAAACATATGGTCTGTATAATGCACCCCAAATCCCAAATTGGTTTGATCTGGCTTTGCTTTTGGAGTAGTGGTTCTGGAAATACGCACTTCCATGAGTAGGTCCCCTTTCTGATTCGAGCTTCCTTTTTTATATTATCTGCCGCAACATAAAAGGAGAAGGATATTGATACTACATCCTTTCATATTCCACTATTGTAAAACCCAACGCGGCAGAATGCAAGCACCAATTATTGCCTTGTGCCCTTCTCTCTGATACAATTAAATTTGCTTATCAAGAAAGGCGGAGAGTATTGTGGCATTGCAGGCGATTTTATTTGATATGGACGGTGTTTTATTTGATACAGAGACCCTGTATGAAAGCCAAACACGGCTTGCCCTTACCGAAATGGGATATGCCCCTACGCCAGAATTGCTTTTATCTGCCATAGGCCGATCGGCCAAAGATACCATTCAGCTTTTTTACGATGCCTTTGGCGAAAAGTTTGACGAGCCTTATTTTACCGATTTGCTGGCAAAAAAAGTGAAAGACTGGATATTGACCAATGGGGTGCCCATTAAGCCGGGTGTGCCTGAGTTTTTGGCTTATTTACGCCGTAACTCTTACTACACCGCCATTGCGTCTTCTTCTACCACCAACGTAATTACCCGCATGGCCGAAGAAGCCGGGGTTATCTCTTTTTTTGATGACATTGTGGGGTGTGACCAGGTGCCTTTTGCAAAACCCGCACCGGATATTTACCTTGCCGCTGCAAAAAAAGCAGGCCTAGCACCCCAAAATACATTGGCAATAGAGGACAGCTTTAACGGAATAAAAAGTGCGTGCGCCGCCGGCTGCGTAACCATTATGATACCGGATAGGCTGCCTGCCACGCCCGAAATGCGGGCAAAAACTGCCGCTGTATCAAACACCATGCATGAGGTACCAGCCTTTTTAGAGGCATACCATAGCCGATAAATTACAGCTTACTCAAACCGGTGCCGCAAATCTTCTTCGCGTGTTTCGGGGGTAAGCAACAGGCAGTTTTCGTACGAATGGTTGTAAAGGCATACCGAAAACTCTTTGGGCATTAGCTTTGCGCACCACAAAACAAAGGATGCGCCCAACTCGGGAGATTCGGTTTCTATTTCTATCGCCCTTTTATCCTGTGGCACTGTGCCGGTTAGTGCATCGGTATTGATGCTAAAAACCATACTGTTTTTTAAATACTCATCATCTTGTATAGACAATTGGCACCCCGGGTATTTTTTACGCAATGCCTGCGCCAATGCCTGCCTGTCAATTTCGGCTCCTTGATTGTTTAAAGAGCTTAGTATCACTTTCATTTGTAAATCATCCTCGCAAATTTGCTATTATTTTTCTTTGCCGATGGGTGCCGCATATAAAGAAAACTCTTCTTCGCCATCCAGCCCCAGCATTTTATCGCACTCTGCCTGGTCAAACGCCGCCATACAGCAGGTAGCCAACCCCAAAGATTCTGCGCTTAAATAGGCGTTTTGCCCCACATGGCCAACATCCATCATCATAAGCCTTTGTGCCGCCAGCCCATAGCGCCATTCGCTGCGGTAGGGAACACAGCTCCAAATCATAAGCGCCGCAGCCTGCGCCGCAAAGGCCTGGCCGCCCATTGCAGCGGTAACTTCTTCCTCGTAATTTGGCATTTCGCGCAAAAACTCCACTGCGTTTTCTAACGGCAGGTAGTGGTATAGGCCGGCGTTAAGCCCCTGTACATTGCGTACGGTTACATATGTTTCAAACGCGTGGCGCGCACCACCGCTGGGTACGGGGCGCAGGGTTGCCTTTTTTTCTTTGCCAATTACCTTTTCTACCCCTTGGCAAGACCACAGCATAAAAGCAAACTGCTGCAAGGTAATGGTTGCATCGGCATTATAAACACGGCGGCTGCGGCGCTGCCGCAGCAATTGGGTGTACTGGTTTTGTACAACGGCTTCATCCACCTGCTCTGGCAAAGCAATTTTATTGGTTGCCACGGCCGGTTTACAAATAGGGGGCTGTGCCAGCCCAAGACGCTGGTCGGTATTATCGGCGCCGTAGTAGGCGCTTTTCATAACAGTACGCTGTTCTTCAAGCAGCGGGCCAAGTTTTTCGTTTTGCATGATGTTGCTCCTTTATGTATAAGAAGGTTTTTTAACGGCTGATTTTAGAAAGGACTTTGTATGGGAAAACGCTGGAATTGGAAAGAATTTGGGATTGACACACTATATTATGCCGGGGGCAGTATTTTGTACAGTTTGGCACTGTACACCTTTGCACTGCATGCTAACTTTGCGCCGGGTGGTATATCGGGTATTGCCATCCTCATCAATCACTTTTTCCGGTTTCCCATTGGTACGCTTACCCTTATCTTAAATATACCCATTTTTTTGGTTTGTTTTAAAACCTTAGGGTCTAAGTTTGTGTTTAAAACGGTTTGGGCGATGTTGGTAAATACATTTTTTTTGGATGTGGTTTTTCCGTTTTTACCCATTTACAGGGGAAACGCACTACTTGCCTCTATGTTTACCGGGGTATTTTTGGGGGCAGGCCTTGCTATTATTTATATGAGGGGAGCCTCTACCGGCGGGGCCGATTTAATCATCCTGTCGGTTAAAAAGGCCAAGCCACATTTTTCGGTAGGGCAAATTTCGCTTGCGTTTGATATGCTGGTTATACTGGCAGGCGGCCTTGTTTTTAAAAATGTAGATGCGGTTTTATATGGCATTGTATCGGCTTTTGCCTGTACAATGACCATGGATAATGTTTTGTACGGTGCGGGCAGCAGCAAGCTTGCATTGATTATAACAAGCAAGGGTCAGGAGGTTGCCGACGCTATTAATGTAGAGGTAGAGCGTGGCTCTACCCTTGTAAAGGCAATTGGAACCTACACCGGTACAGAGCGAGACATGCTATACTGCGCCTGCTCTAAAAATGAGATATACAAGGTTCGCTCGGCAGCATATGCCATAGACAGCGATGCGCTGGTAATGGTTACCGAGGCAAGCGAAGTAACCGGGGAGGGATTCGGCTTGCCCTCTTTACCCGGCAATGAGGCGCATGCAAAGGACAACAACGGCTCTTCTTCAAAAGAATAGTCGATTACTTTTTTGCCAAAGAGGGACATTTTTGCGCTATAAACCCTAAAAAATCGGCATAGCTTTTATCGCCAAACCCAGCTTTTTCCATTTGCAGGGCAGCGCCCTTTACCAAAAGGATTACGGTGGTTTTGCCCTCCATAACCTTGCTTATTTCATCGTAAGAAAATTTTAAGGTGCCCAGTGGGCTTTCTTGTTCGAAGGTGTAGGGCAAAAAACACACAGTTTTTGCAAGTGTGGGCCCACCCCATAGTTTTTGCTGGTCTTTAAGGCTTTTGGGCATACGCAGTATATAACCCCAAAGGCCTACAAAAATGGCAAAAAGGCCAAGCAGTACCATTAAAGAAACCATGGCTGCCACGGCAATGCCCTGTTGTATAACAAGCCAAACAGAATATGCAATGGCAAACCCGCCAATGGCAAACAAAAAAATACGCATGGCTCCCGAATTTTTTGACCAAGTAAGGGCCATCATTTCACGGCAGGTTTTTGCGTTCATTTCGGTATGATTTATGTACTCTGGCTCCACTGCAAGTCCTCCTTTATTTTGCTGTTTCTTTGTGTATTATTGTACACCATACCTTACATACCGTAAAGGGAAGTATTTTCCCTTTTTTCTTTTCGTCTTGCTGTTTTTATGTTAGTATTAAACTGTATTTTGCGGCAGGAAAGGAGCATTAAATGAACAACGACAAATCCAGCTTTAAACGCACCGCATTGTTAATTGCATTTGGCGTTTTTTTCTACTGGATTTTACAACATTACACAGACGTTTTGGGCTTTGGCGGTTATATTGTTGCCATTTTGAACCCGTTTATTATCGGGCTTGCTATGGCCTATGTTTTAAACATTCCTATGCGCGCCATAGAGCGGCTTTTGTTTAAAAATCACCCCGGCAAGCTTGCACGGGCACTTAGCCTTGTTATTACCATTATTTTGGTTATAGGCGTTTTACTGTTTGTTATATTTATGGTGTTGCCCGAGCTTGTTTCTACCATTGCACTGCTAATACGCTCTATGCCGGGCTATATTTCTCAACTGCAAAAAAGCCTTGCCCCATTTGAAGAATATATTCCAATGCTTAACGACTTCTTGTCCGATTTAAATATCGACTGGAAGAGTATAACGGGGGACATTGTTACCTTCCTGCAATCGGGTGCGGGCGCAATTTTTTCTTCTGCCCTTGGGGTTGCTTCCTCTGTTGTAAACGGTACCGTAACCTTTTTTGTAAGCATTATTTTTTCGTGCTATATTTTGCTGGATAAAGAACATTTGGGCGCACAGCTAACCGGCATATGCAGGGCTTACCTGCCCGAAAAGCGGTATAAAAAACTACGTAAATTTTCTGCCATGGCAGACCATATCTTTTCTCACTTTATAGCAGGGCAGGGTACAGAGGCGCTTGTAATTGCAACCATTTTTGTTGTGGTGTTATGGGTGGGTGGCTTTAATTATTCTTTGTTAATTGGTGTGCTTGTAGGGGCAATGTCTCTTATCCCTATTTTTGGCGCATTTATTGCCTGTGTTGTGGGCGCTATTTTAATATTAATTTCGCAGGGGCTTTGGCGCGCACTTGCCTTTGTAATTGTATTTTTGGTGGTACAGCAAATAGACGGCAATATGATTTATCCCCATATTGTAGGCAATTCTATTGGGTTGCCCCCCATTTGGGTTTTGGTGGCTGTGTCTTTGGGCGGCAGCATTGCGGGCATGGGCGGTATGCTTATCTTTATCCCCATTTGCAGTGTTGTATACACCTTGGTGCACCAAAACGCAAGCAAGCGTTTAAAAAAGAAGGGGATACGCTCACCCGTTATAGAAATGAACGAGGCCGCCGAAACCTCACGTGCTCTTCGGCGGGAGGGGCGAAAAAAAGCGCCGCCCTCTTCCACTTCTTCTTTGGGGGAGGTTACGAACACTTTACCTGTAGAAGAAGACAACACTATAGATAATTTAAAAAAGGATATTGAGGCAACGGAGCTGGAAGAAGAGTTTGCCGATGATGAACCTTTGGATGTTACCTCACTTCTTCCTCTTGTGCCACCCAAGCCAACCTTACTGCAAAAGATATTGCGCCGTTTTAAAAAAGGCGATAACAAAAAAGAGGACGAATAAGTTTTAAGCATATAATAAAAGCCGAATCCTTTAGGGATTCGGCTTTTTGCTATTATTTAACCGGTACAATCTCCAGCCAGTAATCATCGGGGTCGTGAATAAAATAAATACCCATGGAGGGATTTTCGAAGCAGATACATCCCATTTTTTCATGCAGTGCATGTGCTGCTTTAAAATCTTCTACTTCAAAGGCAATGTGGGTTTCGTTATCGCCCAGTTCGTATGGTTCTTTACGGTCTGCAAGCCATGTTAACTCCAATTGGCCTTTGCTTTGCCCATCCTCTAAGTATACAAGGGTAAAGCTGCCATCCGATGCATTTTTACGGCGAACCTCTTTCATCCCCAGAGCCTTTTCATAAAAGGCCAGGCTTTTGTCTAAATCCAACACATTTAAGTTAATGTGCACCATTTTAAATTGCATTTTAATATCTCCTTTTGCCATACTATGCTTGCCTTGGCCAGTTAATCTTGAATTGTCCGGCACTCGAGATAATAGCGTTTTTCGGTTGCTTCTCCCATCGAGAAGCTTTTGCGGGGCAACACGCCGCCCAGTGCAACACCGCGGAACAAATCTGACTTTTGGAAGGCCGGCAGCAATATGCCTGCTGCGTTTTCACCCGAAAGCTCGCGTGTGGAATCTTCCCCATGAATATAATCAACTGTCAATTTTGTGTTTGTCTGCACCAACTCATCCAGAAAAGCTTCTAGTGTTCCCACCGGAATGGGCCAAGGCGAAGCAGTTAAATATACATTTATGTCCTGCTGCGCGCCGGTAATTACAAAACTTTGCTCTGCCTGCTGTGCATCTGTTTCCTGCGCACCTTTTGCCACTGCAAAATCTTTTAATTGCTGCGCCAACTGCGGGGGAGAAATGCCAAATACCACACGGTGGATTGGTTCTATTTCAATGGCATGGCTTTGAATATTTTCCAATTCTACTAGGCAGTAGCGTGCCGGATGATTTTGTTTTTCGGCATCCGAAAGGCTTTTTTTCTGTTCTTCCCAGTATGCTTTTGCCGTAGCCAAGCTGTGGTTTCCATCTCCAACAGCCAAGGCAAAGGGAGTTACCTCCGGCCCATATTTTGCGGCAAAACCGGCCTCCAATGTATCCAAAGCTGTAGTTAGTGCCTGTATTTGCTTTTCATCTTCTATCCACCAGCCCTCTACAAGGCCGCCCTCCAACATCAGGTTTATGCTGTACAGTTTTTTCATGCTGTCTTTTTGGGCTGCAAAAGGTTCAATAATTGTTTTTTGCGGGTCATCTGCCAGCATTAAAATATGCGGGCTTTCTAAAACAGCCCCCCTGCGCACAGCAAGGCGGGGAGGAATGCGGTCTTCTACGGTTTTTTCGCTGGGGCGGATACGTGCTTGCGCCCCCTTTTGGTAGCTATACTCTTCAAGGTCTACCACGCCAACAATCCCCTGACGGACACGCCCACCGGAAAGATGCCGTTCTACATATACAAAGCCCTTGCCCAAGTTTTGCAAAACACCGTTGCGATAGCTTTGCATGGTTTGGTGGATAGAGGTGATTTTCTCTTCTTCACCCTCTTTACCCAAATATACCTCGGGTAAAATTATGTGTAGGGTACTGGGGTTGTTTTGCACCAATTGCTCTGCATTTTGCCAATAAGCTGGCTGGCTTGTAAACTGGTCACACGCCAATATTGCCCATAGGCTCATATCAACACCTTGTTTGGGCAGCAGAACATTTGCGGGTTGTAAAACGGATTTTTTCACACTCTTTCCTCCTTTATAAACTTTGGGGTACGCAAAAACTAGTAAGACAGCCTGTGGCCTGTAATACCATAAATTGCAAGAGCGAGAATGCCAATGTACAGCAGGTTGATGGGCAGGCCCCTAAAGGCAACCGGAACATTGCGGTTGTTTAGTTTTCTTTGGCCTTCGGTTAACAGCATCACTGCCAGCCCATACCCAAGGCCGCTGCCCAGGGCAAAGCCCATTGTTTCTACAAAAGTAAAGCGCGAGGTAGCTGTTAACAGCATGGGGCCCAAAACAGCGCTGTTAAAAGTAGCCATTGGAAGGGCCGCCATAATTTCTTTGGTGTGGGCGGGTTTAAGCAAAAATACAATAAACATTACCACAATAAAAGCAACAATGGCGCATACCATTAATACCAGCGGGCGAATATAATCTCTAAACCACACACTGGGCTGGCCAATAATATAATTGGCAAAGTAGGCCATTGGTGCGCTCATTACCTGTATCATGGTAAGCAACGAGCAAAATATAACTCCGTCCATGCTGGATTCTCGCACCAAAAATACCAAGCGAGAAGCTCCCAGCGCCCTTGTAAAAACGGCGTTTTGTACAAAGATAGCCACCAGCATCATTGTTACAAACTGCCATAAAGTTGTTAATACCATACTCATTGCAGTTTTTTCGCCTCCATGCTTACGCGCTTTTTAAAGGTATTTGCGCCCGCACGCCAAATGGCGGCAATGATACCCAAAATAATAAATCCGCCCGCAACCATATCTGCCATAGGCAACATTTTAAAGCGGAAAACTTCCATGCCGCCCAAAGTGCCATAGGCAAGCAGCTCACGTATACCGGCCGACACAAACAGCACCAAGCAAAAACCGATGGTGGATATAATGCCGCGCTGCAAGGAGGTACCAACTTTTTCTCTTTGCTGGCTGGTATGCCGCTTAATGATAAGAGGTTCGGTTACCAAAAGGGGAAGATAGATACCAACGTTGCCGGCAGTAAGGCCAAACAAATATTCTATAATATAGCTGGCACCCACATATACAAGCCCGGCGGTAAGCACATATATAACCGCCTTAAACTTGTACCCTGTAAAACGGCTTATAATATTTGCCAATACGCGGGTAGGGGTAAGCATTAACGCAACAGCCACTGCCAGTATTAGCGCATTTTGAATATTGGTTGCCGGCACAATAATAGGTGCAAGGCCCAGCCCCTGCATAATAACCGGGTTATTTAAAAAAACACGATCCCTGCGGGACAAGGTCTCCATATTTTCTGCAAAAAAACGGGTTCTGCTCTCTTTCATGCCTTAGTTTCCCCCTTTACCTTGGGCGCACGCTTGGCAAACAGACGGTCAAAATATCCCGAAATAGCGTTTACCAATAAAAATGCAAAACAAATGCCCATTTCAAAGGTGCCAAAATAACGGAACATCATACTTGCAATGCCCAACAAAACCCCGTAAATAATACGGGAACGCACTGTTTTGGGCAGTATATAGGGATCGTTTACCAAAAATACAGCGGCAAACATCATGGCACCACTTAGCATTTCGTACTGCAATACCTGCAGCCTTGTTTGCCAGTTTAACCACGGCAATACCATCCACGCACCATCTGGTGCACGGGGCAGCAAAAAGGCAATTAATGCCGATGTACCCAAAAAGCTAAAGCTGGCGGCAAAAGAAACATTTTTGCGTACCAATAAAAATACGCCGCACGCCATAATTACAGCGGCAGCACCAACTCCCATGGCCCCCGGAACATTGCCCAGCAAAATATTCCATATATCGGTTTGCGGAATGCCCCCATGCTGCAATACATAGGCAGGGGTTTCACTTGCCGTTATACCGCTGTAGGTCCACAATTTTACAAAATAATCCCAGCTCCAGTTGGCATTTACAATCCAGTTTTGCGGCTCGGGATAGCTGAAAACCTCTTGAGGCCACGCCACCACCGCAATACAAAAACCAACGGCGGCAGGCAAAAACGGATAGCTTTTGGCCCCGCCAAATGCCTCTTTACCAATTAAAATACCAACCATTACCGCCACAATTACTATTAAAAACTTTACCGTTACGGGCATCATTAATACAATTAACAATGCGGTAATGGTAGAAGAATTTTCTAGCTTATCATACTTTTTCCCCATAAGCATGGCGGCAAAGCGGCCGGTGATATAGGCAGTGATAAGTGCAACAAGCACCATACCCAGCGCCCTTGGCCCATAATAAAATACCGCCATAATAACAAGGGGAATGCACATAAGGGCAAAATCTTTATTTGCCAGCTGCCCTTCGGCGCGTTCTTGTACAGTTTTGCTCATACGAACTCCTTTTAGGTCAGGCTTTGCATTGTACGCGCAGCCTGCACGGGATCGGCTGCCCCAAAAACAGAGCTGCCTGCCACCAGGATATCGACACCTGCATCTACACACAGTGCGCCGGTGGTTTCGTTAATGCCGCCATCTACTTCCAGCAGTAGGGGAATGCCCAGCCGGTTTGCCTCTGCCCGTAGTGCAGCAATGCGCCCGGGGGCTTTTGGTATAAAAGACTGCCCCCCAAAGCCGGGCTCTACGCTCATTACCAGTACAAGGTCTAAAAAAGGAAGATAGGGAAATATTTTTTCTACCGGGGTGCCGGGACGCAGGCTAAGGCCAGATTTTGCCCCTTTGGCACGGATGGCTTTTGCTGTTTCTTCAATGGGGCTTTCTGCCTCTATATGAAAAGTTACAATATCGGCACCGGCTTCTACAAATCGCTCTGCATACAGGTGCGGATGCTGAATCATCAAATGCACATCATAGCAAACACCGGGCAGTGCTTTTTTTAAGGACGCCAATACGGGAAGCCCAAACGAAAGGTTGGGTACAAAAATGCCATCCATTACATCAAAGTGAAGAATATTGCTTTCGTTTCCCAGCACCCGGCGGCAGTCGTTTGCCAAATTGGCAAGATCGGCCGACAGGATAGAAGGTGCTACCTGTGCCATTGTTTCTTCCTTTCTTGCAAACAAATTTACTTAAATACCACAATAACTATGAGGGTTAGTTTACACTATATGGTATCAAAAATCAAACCGTGCGGCTTGTTTTTAGGGCATTTCGGGGTCGTTGTTCCCCGGTTTTGCCTCGGCTGTTTTGGGGGGTATTTTTTTATTGGGGGCCACCGGCAGGGTAAAAAAGAACTCTGTCCATTCTCCTACTTTGCTTTCGGCCCAAATGCGCCCGCCCATAAGGCCGGTAAGCACTTTGCAAATGTGCAGCCCCAGCCCCGAGCCAGACACATTCATCCCGCGGCTTTTATCCGCTTTGTAAAATCTATCAAAAATATACGGTAAGGATTCTTCAGGTATCCCTACGCCGGTATTCCGTATCGAAACTGTTACCATCCCTTTTACTACCCGTGCGTTTACAGCTATCTCACCTTTTTCGGCTGTAAATTTTATTGCGTTATCAATAATATTAAACAGTATCTGGTGTACATTGTCTTCATCGGCAAGGGTGTACAACGCAGGGTGCTTGCCCAGCCCTTTTACCGTAATGTTTTTTTCTTCTATCCTTTGCTCGGCAGATAAAAACACAGAAGAAACGGGGGACCAGATGTTAAATACCGTTGTATTGGGCACACTTTCTCCCGCTTCGAGACGGGAGATATCCAGCATGTTTTTGGTAAGCCTGGCAAGGCGGCCTACCTCTTCCGACACAATCATCAGGTATTTCTCTCGCTGGCTTTGGGGGATAGTGCCGTCCAGCATCCCATCTATAAACCCTTTAATAGTTGTCATAGGGGTGCGCAGTTCGTGCGCAATATTACCCATAAAGCTGCGTCGAGAACGGTCGGTAGCCTCAATTGAGTTTGCCATTTCGTTAAAGGTTAGGGCAAGCTGAGCCAGCTCTCCATCGCCCTTCATTTCTACTCTTGCGGCATAGTTGCCCTCTCCAAACTTATGGGCGGCCTCGGTAATGCGGCGGATGGGCACCACCATACGGTTGGTTAAAAATACGGCAAATATGCCTGCCACCAAAAGGGCCAATGAAGAGGAGAGGAAAAAGCTGGTAAGAGGATCTGCCAAATAAGTGCCAAGGCCAGAGGCATCGGCAATTGCAAAAACAAAGCCAATTTTTTCTCCACCTGCATTTTGCAGGGGGGCGGCTTCTATATAATTTGCCTGCGCAAGGGTTTTATTTAAGGTACCCATGCTTTGCAAATGCCCTTTTTCTGAAAGGGGCGCAATAAAGTTTTCGGGCACAATTGTGCCAACTGCAATGGAAGAATCGGTTGAGAACAAAACGATTCCATCCTTATCGGTTACAAAAACCGCACAGGAGGCAATTTTTGCCATATAGTGTAGGGTACTGCCCGAATCTGTATAGGGGTCTATCTCTCCACGGATAACCCCCTGCGACACACTTGAAACCAATTGCTGCAAAGTATTTTGCTTTTCGGTTTTAAACGAGTTGGTAGCAAAATAGGTTTGGATGATGCCCATAACCACCACGCTGGCAAAAAGCACAGTGGCTATGGTAGAAAAGAAATAGAACTGAAAGCTGCGCTTCATGCTGCCTCCATCTGTAAAACGTATTTTATGTGCGCGGTAGCGCTTCTTCTTTTACTTCAAATTTATAGCCAACGCCCCAAACGGTTTTTAGTATCCATTTTTCGCTGGCTTCATCCAGTTTTTCGCGCAGGCGTTTGATATGCACGTCGATGGTACGGGAGTCTCCGTAATACTCAAATCCCCATACTTCGTCCAAAAGCTGGTCTCGGGTAAATACACGGCCCGGGTGGCTGGCTAAAAAATAAAGCAGTTCCATCTCTTTTGGGGGTGCTTCTACGGTTTTTCCGCTTACCTTTAACTCATACCTGTCTAAATCCAGCGAAAGGTTTTCGTACTCAATTACCTTTGCAGGGGTGGCCTGTTCTTCTTTTGTGCCTGCACCCGAGCGGCGCAGTACAGCCTTAATGCGGGCCACCACTTCTTTGGTTTCAAACGGTTTTACAATATAGTCGTCTGCGCCAAGCTCCAGCCCCAATACCTTATCAAAGGTATCGCCTTTGGCTGTTAACATAATAATGGGCATATCACTTACTGCCCGTATTTTGCGGCAGGTTTCCCATCCGTCCTGTTTTGGCATCATAATGTCCAGCAAAACAAGATCTGGCGCCCAATCTTCAAAAAGGGTATAGGCGGCCTCTCCATCGTAGGCAATACGTGTTTCGTATCCCTCTTTTTCTAAGTAAAGGCGCAGCAGTTCGCAAATATTTTTATCGTCATCTACAATCAGTATTTTTTTATCCATGTTAAAAACCTCCGTCCTTTCAAAGCCTTTATATTATACCTTTAAGTTATGAACAAAAAAACGCACACTTTTGTTTTACAGTATTTGAATCGTGGCATTACTTCTATTATAATATATCAACAGGCAATTTGTCTTATCGAATGTATTTTACGGCACACCAACCTTATAAGCAATTGGATGTGTGGAAAGGGACCAAAATGAAATTAGGGATTGTAGGCTTGCCAAACGTTGGAAAATCGACTCTTTTCAACGCCATTACAAATGCGGGGGCACAAAGTGCAAACTATCCGTTTTGTACCATAGACCCAAACATTGGAGTTGTGGACGTACCGGATAAAAGGCTGGATGCTCTTGCAGAAATGTACAAGCCAAAAAAAATAACCCCCGCTGTTATTGAGTTTGTGGATATTGCGGGCCTTGTGCGGGGTGCCTCTAAAGGGGAGGGGTTGGGCAATAAGTTTTTGTCTAACATCCGCGAGGTAGATGCCATTGTGCATGTGGTTCGCTGTTTTGACTCTGACGATATTATACACGTAGAGGGAAATGTAGACCCGAAACGTGACGTTGAAACCATTGAACTGGAACTGGTTATTTCTGACCTTGAAATGATTGAGCGCCGTGCCGACAGAACCGCCAAACTGGTAAAAACCGGAGATAAAGCCCAAGCTGCATTGGCTGGTTTGCTGGGCCGATTAAAAGAGCATTTATCTGAGGGTAAAAGTGCCCGTACCTTTGTATTGGATGGTGAAGAGGAAGAGCGCCTGCTAAAAGAAGTACCCCTTTTAAGTGCAAAGCCCGTTATATATGCGGCCAATGTATCGGAAGATGATTTGCTGAACGGGCTGGACAATAACCCCTATCTGCCCATTGTGCAGCAGTTTGCCGCTGCCGAGGGTGCCGGTTGCCTGCCCATTTGTGCCAAAGTAGAAGAAGATATTGTTTCTTTTGAGCCTGAAGAACGGGCCGATTTTTTAAACGAGTTGGGGCTTACCTCCTCCGGGCTGGATAAATTGATTGTAGAGGGGTATCGCCTTTTGGGACTTATCAGCTTTTTAACAGCTGGCGAGCCGGAAGTGCGCGCCTGGACCGTTGCACAGGATACAAAGGCCCCACAGGCCGCAGGCAAAATCCACTCGGACATTGAACGTGGCTTTATCCGTGCACAAATTATCTCTTATGAAGATTTGATGGCCTGTGGCAGCATGGCGGCCGCCAAAGAAAAGGGGCTTGTGCGCAGTGAGGGTAAGGAGTACGTGATGCAGGATGGGGATGTTACCCTGTTTTTGCACAACGAATAAATTTACTTCTCTTATTAATAAGGTAATATAAGGGATTACAGGAGAAGTAAATGAAAATTGTAGGAATCATGGGTGCGATGCCCGAAGAAGTAGAACTTATTTGCACTGCTCTAAACGATGTTACACAAGAGGAGTATGCGGGTGTTACCTACCATTACGGTAATTTGCATACTATACGCGTTGTTGTTGCCTGCGGCGGCATGGGCAAAGCCAACGCGGCCTCTACCACACAGGTGTTGGCTACCCGCTACAACGCCGAGGCCATTCTTTTTAGCGGAATTGCGGGCAACATGACAAATAAACTGCATATTGGCGATGTGGCTATCTCGCACGAGTTGCTATACCATGACGCTGAGGACAGGATGTTGGAGCAAAGTGCGCCGGGCACAGCATTGTACCGGGCCGATACAACCTTGATACAAGCGGCCTGCGACGCTTGCTCTTTTGCGGGTGTTCCGTTTTTGGTAGGGCGTATAGCCACCGGAGACAAGTTTGTGGGTGACCCTGTCTTAAAGAAAAAAATAAAAGATCGGTTTCATCCCCTTTGTGTGGAGATGGAGGGGGCCGCTGTTGCCCAGATTTCTCTGCGCAACAAGCTGCCCTTTGTTGTAATCCGTGCCATCAGCGATAATTCTGACGAAAGCATTGACGCTTTGGGCGGCATGGAGTTTGATATATCGGAGTACACAAAAACAGCCTCTGCCATAGTGCTGCGCATGGTTTATTTACTGGCGCATAAAACCGACTGAAATTTATTTTGTATATTTTGCAAAAGGAGTTTGCAATGCGTATTCGATTTAAACCATATGCCCGGCCCGAGCTGGAGGCCTGGCCCCATTTTATAAACAACGCGTTGGATTTGAAAGGGAAGTGGAAAGAGGCATATGCTAACCCTCAGCTTCCTTTTTATTTGGAGCTTGGGTGTGGCAAAGGTGGTTTTGCCGCTGCTGTTGGCTGTGCCAACCCAAATATTAATTTTTTGGGTGTAGATATTAAAAGCGAAGTTTTGGTGGTTGCCAAACGCGCCATTGATAAGGCATACGAACAAAACAACCTACCTTTAAACAACCTGCTTATAACCAGTTGGAATATTGAAAATATAGGGGAAATGCTTTCTGCCCAAGACAGTGTAGACCGCATTTATATTAATTTTTGCAACCCCTGCCAAAAGGGCGGTTATGCAAAACATCGCCTTACCCATCCCCGCCAGTTGGTTAAATATCGTGCGTTTTTAAAAGAGGGCGCTCCTATTTATTTTAAAACAGACGATGACCCTCTTTTTGAAGATAGTTTGCGTTATTTTGAATTGTCGGGCTTTGAGGTAGAGTGGCTTTCCAGAAATTTGCATACAGATGAGCCGGATTGGAATGTGCGCACCGAACATGAAAAGATGTTTAGCGATGAGGGAATTCCTATTAAAGCATGCATTGCCTATAAAAAAGAAGTGGAACTGGACTGGGATTCTCTGCTTCTTTCTAAAAACATATAAAATGTAAACTTTTTTTGTTTTTTCTTCCTTTTAAAGCGTTTTCTTGCATTCTGTGCATTATATAGTAAAATTGTAGATATACATGCATTTTTATACTTTTTCTAAATAAAGAAGGTGATGGCTCTGCTGGAAAAAATGTTTACTGTTGATGAAGTTGCTGAGATGGCTTCTGTTACAAGCCGTACCGTGCGCAACTATATAAAAGAAGGCAAATTGCATGGCCATAAATTGGGTGGGCAGTGGCGTTTCCCGGAGGCCGAGGTACAGCGCCTTTTGTATGGCGGAGCCGAATCTTCTGCTGCGCCCACAGAACCTTCTTCTAAAACCTCTGCCCCCATACCCGAACAACCTTTTTTAAACGAGGTAAAGCCGGAGCCTGTTGTACCGGAGCCGCAGCCTGCTGCCCCGGAAACACCCGACCCTACACCCTATATACAACCACAGCAGCAAGCGCCTGCCGCCACTGCTGTTGAAACAACCGCTGTGCCCGACCCCCCCGCAGCTTCGGCGGCTCAGGTTGCCGCTGTTCCTGACGTGGATGCAAAGGATACTGCCAATAATACCCCTCCGGCAGACCCCGGTATGGCAAACACGCCTTCTATTCCTCCCTCTACTTTGCCGCATACAGATGCGCCGGTACAAAAAAAGGCGGAAGCACCCCAGCACACCATACCGGTTGCTTTAAGCGGTTTACCCAGTTCGGCACCGCCTGCGGCACCGGCACCCGTTGCACCGCCGCAGCCCACTTTTGAGGAAGATTTTTTGGTGCCAGAGGATGTAAAGGCTTTTATTCAGCCTTATCAGCAAAGTGACCCAAATATTTCTCCCGCGGCGGCAGATGAAGCTTTCTACTCCAGCCTATTGGAAAACAACTCTATTTCTCCCGAGACAGCATACAGGCCTTCTTCTTCGTACCAGCAAATTGCCCCGGGCAGCGCCCCGCAGGAAGAATCCGCCACACCGGAACCTGCTGCTCCTGCTAAGGCATCTTCATCACCACCTGCAGCCTCTCACAACGAGCCTGCCGCGCAATACAATATCCCGGTTTCCTCCCGTACGCCGTTGCCTTCTGTCTCTAAAGGGGGAGGGCGCCAAAGCAGAGGCGGGGTGCTAAGCAATTTTGAGCTAAGTGATGTTGGCAAGCGCGTTGCTCAGTTTACCTCTGAGGTGCATGATTGCAGCAATGGTGCCCAAATTTGTATGGTGTATGATGTTCATCAATCTTTGGCTGCCGCAAAAATAACCAGCGATAAAATTGTACAAACCGCTGCCGAATTAAGTACAGACGGCATTCCCTGTCTTTCTTTTGTAGAGTTTGATGCACGGTACTATATTGCTCGGTATACTTTATTTGGTTCTTCTGCCTTTTTAAAATTTTGCCTTGATATTTTAGGCGGATAAAAAGCTCCCCACAAAGGGGAGCTTTTTCTTTTTGTATTTTATTTATCTAATACAACTTTATGTAAATAAATGCCGATTATATCGAAACCGCCTTTTCTGCTGGGAGCCATCCCGATTGATTTTGCTTATTTTTAACATACAGCCATTCAAAATCTATTTCTAGTAGCTCTAATTCTTCTCCCAAAGTGGCAATAAGTTCGGTAGGATTATAGTCTCTTATTAAAATATCATCTTGCAAATACGAATCTGGCACATAGGTTTGTATCCCGTTTATTTTACATGCAAGCCAATGGCTGTATCTTTGTGTTGGCTCAACATCCTGTACTCGGCTTCCTTTAACAAACAGAGGGAAAACACCCTCACCATCGTGGTTATCTGTAACAAGCAGCTTCACTCTATTCTCCTTTTAAAATCATTATTCTTCTTTCTTCTCTTTGGTTTTTGCACGAGAGGGAATGCCTATATTGTTATGCAGTGCCCCACCTTGCAAAATAGCGGTACGCCCATATTTGCTGCGTATCTTGTCCATGCTTTTTTCCAGCTTTTCTCGTTTGTCATTTTCGGGCTCTATATCTTCTAACAAGCTGGTTTGCACAATATCCGGAGTTTCTTGCAGTTGTATTGCGGTTACTGTTAACATACGTATTGGTTTTTTCATGCTCCAGTTTTCTTTTACAAGCTGCATTCCTGTTTCAAAAATATCTTTGCTTGTGTTTGTAGCTCTTACAAGCTGCTTTTGGCGCGAAATGCTTTTTAAATCTGTATTTTTAATTTGCACCTGCACTACCTTTCCGTACAGCCCATATTTTCGCAAACGCTCTGCCACTTCATCTGCCAATGACATTAGCCCAAGTGCAATGTCTTTTTCTCCTACAAGGTTACGGCGAAAGGTAATACCGTTGCCTACGCTTTTTATCTGCTCGCTTTCTTGGTACTGCGATACCTGGCTGTCGTTTTCTCCCGCTGCATTTTGCCTTAGCTCGGGCCCCATTTTGCCCAAAGTATTTTGCAGCAGTGCAGGGTCGGCCTCGGCCAATTCTCCAATTGTTTTTATCCCAAGTTCTGCCAGTGCTTTTTGTGTTTTTTTACCTACATACAAAAGCATCCCCACCGGCATTGGGTATAACATTTGCTTATAGTTGCTTTTGTTTATCTCGGTAATTGCATCCGGCTTTTTGTAGTCAGAGCCTAATTTGGCATATACTTTATTAAAACTTACTCCTATAGACACCGTGAGCCCTGTCTCTTTTTTTACCGTTTGCCGTATCTGCTCGGCCACTTCCATTGGGGTTTGTGCAAACAAATGCCAGCTTCCGGTTATATCCAGCCAGCTTTCGTCTATCCCAAAAGGTTCAATTAAATCTGTATAGCGGCTATAGATGCTGTTTATAATTTTAGAGTACTCGCGATACTCATTGTGATGAGGGGGCAGTAAAATTAAATTTGGACATTTTCTTTTTGCCTGCCATACTGTTTCTGCCGTTTTTATTTCGTACTTTTTGGCAGCTTCGTTTTTGGCCAATATAATACCGTGGCGGTTGTCCTCACTGCCCGCTACTGCTACCGGCTTATCTTTTAATTCGGGAAATTTAAGCAACTCTACCGAGGCATAAAAACTGTTGCAGTCTATATGAAGAATCACCCGTTCTGCCATGTTCTCCCTGTCTTTCTGTTTACTGTGTTGTTTATTGTTATTATATCATACTTTTTGTATTTTCCTTTTGTGTACAAGGTGGGGTTGTCGTGCTATAATATGGGCATAAAGCGTCCTTAATAAAATTTGCCAGCCGCATTATGCTTTTAAGAAAGGATGGAACGATATGGATAATAAGAATAACCGGGTTAGCCAAATTCTTGCACACCTGGCAGATGCCGCTTCTTCTGCTGCCACCGGTGTTTCTGATGCTGTTCAATCTGCCGGCCAGGCAATTGGCGGAAAATATGATTCTGTTAAATTAAACTTTGAACTTGGCCGTTTGCACGACGACCAAGAAAAACTTTTTGCAGATATTGGGCGCACAATGTATCTCATTCAGTCCGGCGCTTTTTCGTCGGAGCCGGAGGGCACCGCCCCCTTGGTAGACGCCCAGCAAACCACAGACACGCTGCTTTTGCAGGCTGATCAAAAGCAGCAGGACATTGACCTTGCTGCCGAGCGTTTAAACAAGCTAAATGGTTCTAAGGTTTGCCCCGTATGCGCAAAGATAAGCAACGGCAAAGATATTTTTTGCTCTGCCTGCGGTGCGCGGCTTCCCAACTATGAAGACTGATTATACCTTTTGTGCGGACCGGCTGCAGTAGTGGCCGGTCTTTCTTGCATATATTTTTAAAAAGGGGAGTATCTTTTATGTTTTACCAACTACTGTGCTTTTTTATTATTTATGCTTTTTTAGGTTGGTGTCTTGAAGTTGCTTTTTGCTCTATAGATACAGGTAAGTTTGTAAACCGCGGTTTTTTAAACGGCCCCGTTTGTCCCATTTATGGCTTTGGTGCAACCCTGGTGGTAATGCTACTACAGCCATTTGAAAACAATTTTGTTTTATTATTTATTGGCTCGGTAGTAGTAACCAGCTTGCTTGAACTGGTTGGAGGATTTCTTTTAGATAAGCTTTTTCATACAAAGTGGTGGGATTACAGCGATGCTCCTTTCAACATTGGGGGCTATATATGTTTAAAGTTTAGCCTTGCGTGGGGCGTATGCTGCCTTTTCCTTGTAAAGTTTATTCATCCCGCTATTTTGTTTTTGGTAGAAATTACTCCGTTTTGGCTGGGCATTGTTCTTTTATGTTTTTTGTATACACTGCTTATATGCGACCTTGTGGTAACCGTTTTTGCCATACTTAAAATGAACCGTAATCTAGGCGAAATTGCCGATGTTGCCGCTGCATTAAAAGCCAGCAGCAATGTAATGGCAAAAAACATAGGCAATACTGCTATTTCGGCCGCAGATAAAATTAATGCACTGGAGCTGGAAGAAAAGAAAAACAAATTGCTTACTTCATTAGAAGAACAGAAGGATAAGCTGCTTGCCCCTAAAGAAGAGGGAAGCGAAGAGCCTGTAAAGGATAAAATTGTAAACGCCTACAACGATGCCGTTAAATCTTTTTTTGAAAAGAATGCCAGAATACGTAAGCGTCTTTTGCGGGCATTTCCTGATATGAAGAGCAAGCGGAATCCCAACGAATTGGATAGCCTTCGCTCTTTCTTTTTTGGGGCAAA
>JBKEAM010000105.1:0-5696 GCA_047972265.1 Oscillospiraceae bacterium
GATTGGGGAAAAGGAAAGTTTGCACTGCGCATTCCTTCAATATTAAAGCGGTGCAGGTCGTCGTTTTGGTTGGCGTGCTGCCAATGGTCCAAAATTTCAGCTTTGGCGGCAGCGCGGGAGCCAAACATACGGTCAAAATCTTTTACATCGGGTACCAAAGCAAAAGACCGGTGTACGATAGACACCTGCGGCATATTTTGTTTTAACTGCCGCATACGGTAAGACATAGGAAAGCAAAAACTGCATATTACGTCGTGAAAAAATTCTATGGTTAAAGAGCTCATAACGGTATCTCCTTTATATAAATAAAAATATATTTCTATTGTATACTTAAATAGTATAATTAGCAATCCTGTCCTCTATCGATAGGAAAAGACGAGCAAAACAAAAACTCCCTTTTAAAAAGGGAGTTAAAAGATGCAATATCTACTGCCAGTTTCATGTTAAGCGGTGGGAAGAAAACAGAATGGTAAACCCAAGTGAGGTTATAAAAATTATAACCGACAAAATTAGGGTACCCCTGCTTTTAAGTTGTATGCCTGCTGTAAATAAAAGTGCCGAAAACAAGCACTGCAAAAGAAACAAAAAATTCACACAAGACACCACCGGCGTTAGTTTTGTAGTAAGCTTTGCATCAAAGCAAAAACAACTGGTTTATATAGCCGCAGTTTTATTTTGCTGCAAAACAGCACCTGTAAACGGTGCTGCCAGCATGTAAAAAATAAAACAGAATTGAAAAGAATAAATACGCTTTATATACTAGGTTTAAAACGATGCAACAATGTTAATACCAATATGGTATATTATAACAGATACAGATTTAAAATGGAATGTATTTGATTGGCAAGCATAATACACTGTTTAAGATGACAAAACCCGAGGCGAATTATTAAAATCTGCCCCGGGTTTAGTTTACGGGAGATTAAAAAGTTTAAACACTGGGAGAGGGTTGCTCAAAGTTTTCGGTATCTTCGGGTTCCTCTTTTGGGTCTTCGTTATTGGTGCCCATATTGCCCATAACAAGGCTTGCCAGATAACAGGCAAACGCAAGGATAAACAGTGGGATTATAATGTAAGACCATTTAGAGAACAGTGCCATGTTTGCAGAGAAGTCTTCTAATATAAAGGTAAGCAAGCCGGTAAGCAGGCCAATAACCATAGCAAGGTAACCAAACAGCTTTTGGCGTGCCAGCATGGTGCGTGTGGTGGCCTCTGGTTCTTCTTGCACCTCTTCTTCGGTATCGTCGTTGGTTTTTTTGCTGCGCTGTTGCAGTAAAAACAATACAAACGAACCAAGGATGCCTACGCAGGCGCACAGGACATTAACAAGGGACCATATGCCGGTATCCAAGTTGGTTTCTGGTACTGGCGGGTTTGGTAAAATGGTAGAGTCTCCATTAGAAGAACTGCCGGAGGAAACCAAACCGCCGATGCCCCCGATGGAAGAACCAGACTGACTGCCGGAGCCTGCTGTAGAGGAAGAATCCATGCCGCCCGGACGACGGGAAGAGGAAGAAGCGGGCGGAGGTGTTGTGGGTGTGGAGGAACCTGGCGTTGTTGGGGTAGAAGAAGCAGGCGGGGTTGATTTGGGCGTGTAGTAAACATTAACGGTGTTGTTGGCCGGTGTAATGGTAATTTGGCCAGCATTAAAAGCTTGCTCTGTGCCGTCCTGCACAAAGGTTACGTGGCTTAAGGTGTAGCCGGCCAGCTCTGGCGTGGCAAGGGGAGAGGCCGTGTCAATCTCTTTGTGCGTTACATAGGGAGACTGCCAGTTTACAGAAAATTGAGAGGAAGTAAAGGGCTTATCCTCGTTGGTTTTATAATAATTTATGCTAAAGGGAATGGTGTTGCTTACAGTAACATTTGCCGCAGCAGTAAGGGGAGTGCCACCGGCGGGGATAAGGGCAGCGGTGTTGGTGTACCCGGCCGCTGTAAGGGGATTTGTTACATAATAATAGGTTTGTTTTTCTCCGGCCGCCAAGGTAAGCGAGGGATTGTTGGGTGTGGGAGAAACAATATCCGAGGAGAAAGGAATATCGCGCTCGGGGTTATCGCTTTGGGCAAACAAATCGCTGTAAGCGGCTACGCCGTTTCCGGCGCCATTGTTTTCAACCTCTACCTTAAAAACAGCGCGGTAATTATAGGGTACGGTGGCATCTGTGGTAAAGGTGTGCTGGCTTAAATCAGCTGCATAAGCGGGGTTATATATTGCCACCGATTTTTTTACGGCAAACTCCGGCTCTAGGGGGGTAACATCATTGTCAAACAAAACGGTGGATTCCATTTCGCCGGGGGCATTGGTTTTTACAGCAAGCTTGTTGTAAACAGAGCCAATGGTTTTGTCGGTTTCGTTAAGGGCGTAGCTGTATTTAAAATAAACGGTGTCACCCTCGGCACGCGCCTGCTGCAATTGTATGGGAGAAGTAAGTTTAAAGCCATCTTTGTCATTAGAGGGGGCCGATACCTCCACCGGTTCCCAAGGGCCATCGGGAGAGTAGGAGTACGAAAGGCCGGATACGCCGTCTTGCCCAAACTGTACAAAGCGGCCATCGGCCGAGTAAGATTCTCCGTTGTTCATCCAATCGGATAGATGGGTGATTGTGATGGGAACATTTTTTTGCGTGTTTTGTACGGTAACCATATAATCAATGCCGGATTTATCGGCATTAACGGTGCCTTGTTTGTCTACACTAAAGGTATCAACCTGCAAAGAGGTGGTAATGTTTAGGTTGGAGGCAACCGTTTGGCGCTCGGCATAAAACAAAGTGAGGTAGTAGGTTTGCCCCACCACAAGGCCAAGATCTTGCGCCTTGCCGCCGTTTACATGTGAAGAGCGGACAGAGCCTACCGGAACACCGTTGGAGCCGTTGCCAAAAACGATAGAATCGGAGACAGCGCTGTGTACGCCGCCAAGGTCCAGTGCAAGTTTGCCGGTGTTTTCATCGTTGCCAATAAATACCCATACATCATCGTCGCCGGTAAAATTAAAGGTTTCTCCACCATAGTAGGTAAAGGGAACCTGCATTTTCATGGTAAAAAAGTAGTTGTTGCCATTTGTAAGGCCGCTAAAGCTTTTGGCTCTCTGCTCGTCCTCTTTGCTTACAATGCCGCGCCCGGGGTTAAGGGCAAAAAACGATCCGTTTTGCACACAGCTATAGGTACCGTTTGCGTTTTTCTTAAAAACAAGCGAGCCAGAATCTATTTGCAGGCTGTTGTACTTTTCGGCATCAGTGGTTCCATTGGGGTCGCGCACTTCCTGGGTCCACCAGCGGTTAAAATCTGCCTGGGTAAAGTGCCACACAGAGTTTGCACTTTCGTCTCTTACCGGAAAGCCGTTTTCCATATCGCTTTTTACAAGACCCGGTGTTAAGCGGATATTGCCAGCCTCAAACATATATCCGTCTCTTTTTTGGTCCCAAATGGTAATGGGTACCCTAAATGTATCGGGCTCTTTGTAGGCAAAGCTGTCCGGCAGGCCATTGGTGTTTTCAATGGTATTTCCGGCGTAGTTGCTGGCAAAAAAGGGAATGGAAGCCATGCTAAGCAAAAATAAAATGCCCAAAACAAAAGCAATCCCCTTGCGCTTTGCCTTTTTTGTCTGCGTCATACTCTATGTCCTCCCCAGTTGAACCGATTGTTCTTTGCTTTTTGTTTTGTCAAAAAAAGCCAATTGAATCAATAAATTGACGTATGCAAGATAAAAAAATATCAGCATACAGTAAAAATCAATTTCATGCTATTTTTATATACAAATATATAGAATAGTATATCACAATACCGGTAAAAAAAGTATCATTTAGCTTATAAATAAAATTATTAGGTTCAATGTAAACTATTTTGCAATAAACCAAACGATATAAGAAGAAAAAAGGCGCCAGACATGCGTCTGACGCCTTTTGGGAGTATATATTGCAACACGTTTAAGGGTTAAAATAGGGGCTATTGTTTTGTGCCAACGGCAACGGCTTCCTCTTTGGCAGCGTTTGTACCGGCAATACGGCCAAACACGGTTATATCGGCAATGGCGTTGCTACCCAGGCGGTTGGTACCATGAATATCGCCGGTAACTTCGCCGGCGGCGTAAAAGCCGGGTATAACCTGCCCGTCATTATCCACTACTTGGGCAGAGGTGTTTATTTTAATACCGCCCATGGTGTGGTGTACAGCAGGCTTTGAAACCATGATGTAGTAAGGCCCGTCTGTAAAGGGCACCAGTGTGCCGCGCTTGTTAAAGTCTAGGTCTTTGCCATCTTGTGCAAAGGTATTGTAGCGGGCAACGGTTTCGGCAAGGGTTTTTGCGTCGATGCCAAAAAACTCTGCCGCGTCTTCAATGGTATCAACCTTTACCAGCATTTTGCGGGCAATCAGGTTTTCGTATTCGTCCTTATGCTTTACGTTTACCTTGCTGGCTTCCATGGCGGCCTCATCCCAAAACAGGTAAGAAACACCACCGGTTTGCTCTGTAACAGCTTTAGAAATAACATCACGGCGTTCTAGTTCTTCTACAAAGCGGTTACCTTCTTTGTTTACCAAAATGGCAAGGCCTTCCATACGTACATCACCCACATACAAAAGGGTGCCGGTTTCGGTATCGCAGGTGGGGTAGGTTTGTATATAGGGCATATCTACAATTTGGGCATTTAGTTCTTCGGCCATTACAATACCATCGCCCGTGCTGCCTACCGAGTTGGTGGATAAAATCTTTTCATCCATATCGGGGTTGTACTCTTTGCGCATTTCAAGGTTGGCGCCAAAACCGCCGGTAGCCATAATAACAGCCTTGGTAGCGTAATAGGTAATTTCCTGTCCATTATAATCGGCCTTTACACCAATTACCCGGCCGGTTTCATCCTGTATCAGGGTTTTGGCCTGGGTGTTTAGGTGGATGGGAACATTGCGCTCTTCTACGGCGGCCTTTAGTTTACCCACCAGCTCTACACCGCTGGCATTAAGGGGTACAAGGCTGCGCTCTACAGAGTGCCCGCCAAAAAACAGCATATAATCTTCAAAAATAACATGGATATCGTCCCGCAGCCATTCGGCACCCGCAAGGGCGTTGTCGGCCAGCACACGTACCAGTTCGGGGTCGTTTTCGTTGTCGCCGCCCTTTAGGGTGTCGTTATACATCAAATCGGCGCTGTCCTCAATGCCCTGTTCTTCTTGCAGCCAGTTGCCGGGGGCAGCCATTTCGGCACCCGAAAGAAGGGTGTTGCCGCCGGGGGTGGGCATTTTTTCTATCAGCATAACATCTGCGCCGCCGTCTGCGGCTTCAATGGCGGCAGTCATGCCTGCGCCGCCGGCGCCAATTACAATAACATCGGTGGTGTATTCGCTCTCACGTTTTTCGGCCGTTGCCTGTCCGTCACCCGCAACAAAGTCCTCTTTGCTGGCGCCGGATTTTGCAAAAGCGTCGTTTACTGCTTCTAAAAATCCATTGGAGGTAAAGGTGGCGCCCGCTACAGTGTCAACGTCCAGCGTGTTGCCCAATATCATTTGCTCACCCATAACGTCCATGGCGTCTGCAATTCCGGCAGTTTCGCTGTTTTCTTTTACGGTAATGTCGGTAATTTTACCCCCCGTAATGGTAAGGTCCAGTACAATTTTGCCGCCGTGGCCCTGTCCCTCGCCGGTATAAGTACCATCAAAAGAACTGCCGCCAGCCGCCGAACTGCTAGCACCGCCGCCGCATGCAACCA
>JBKEAM010000074.1:0-16212 GCA_047972265.1 Oscillospiraceae bacterium
CGGTAAGGGTAGATACCCACCCCGGTAACTTAACAATGCTGCGCTTTTTGCAAAAGCAGGGCTACACGCGCTGCGGTTTAATTAACCTTGCAACCGGCGCCACCCGCGTTGCGTTTGAAAAACTGCTGTAGCTAAGCACTATATAATACAAACAATAAAAACTCCTGGTATTTAAACCGGGAGTTTTTATTGTTTGTATTTAAGTTGTTTTTTAAGTTTCGCCGCCGGGCATATTTGCAGAGGCCTTTTCGGCAGTATCTTTGCCTGTAGAAGGTGCAATTTCTTTTTCTTTAAAGCGCGAAACTATCCAAATGGCAAACAAAAACAGACATGCGCTAAATACAAACGGCAGGCGAGAATCCATGCGGTACAGCCACGCTGCCACAGAGCCAAAGGGAGAAGAAAAACCAACCATAACCGCAAACAAAAGTGCCACAATGCGGGCGCGGTTTTCGGGTTCTATTGCAATTACCATCAAAGCATCTTTACGGGGCACCACAAGTGCAAAAGCAATGGCTTCTAACAAAGTATAAATAATCAGCGGCCATATGGTGCCCGGCATCGAAAAAACAAGCAAAATTTGGGATGCAATATAAATAATAAGGCCAAAGGTCATGGGGGCTTTCATCCGCAGCTTGCGGTGCTTATTTTCGATGGCAAAAAAGAAAAACAACATTACCAACGCCCGCAAAATGGGAAAATACGCAAGGTAAGAATCGGGTATTTGCAGGGTAGAGGTAGCATATAAAGAAACAAAGTTATTGCTTATCATAGTTGTGGTAAATAGCACCACTATAATAAGCAAAACGCGTACAATGCTTTTTCTTTTAAACATTTGGGGTATTTGCTTTATGTGCTGCACAGCCATAGATATAGGGTGCTTGTTTTTCGATTCTTGCATTCGTATCTTGCCCTGATTTGTTTCGGTGGCATATCTTGCGGTAATGGCGCATTTAAATACCATGCAAATAGCAAAAGTGGCATATAAGGCGCGCACCACAGGCACCAGAGAAAAATGAGAGATAAGCGCGCCCGATATGGGAGAAAAAAACACCGCTAATAAACCAGAAATGGTAACCCAGTTATAAATGCCAAGCACGGCCTTGGGCTGGGCATCCTCTATTAAAAGGCAAGACCAGCTGGTTTGGTTTACCTGCTCAAAAGAGTTGAGAATCATAGCCGCCAAAAAAAACCAGTAGTTTTGCGCAAAAGCCCATATAAGGCAGGGCAACACCCAGCCAAGCAAATCGCCCATTATAGTGGATAATTTACGTCCCATTTTATCGGCAATAATGCCCCCCGCAAAAGAAAGCACAACCTGAAACAACATGGTAATAGAAAGCGCAAACCCAATTTGCAGGGTAGATACCCCCAAAGCACGCATATATACCGTTGTAAAAGGGGCTATTAAACTATGGGGAATACCCCACAAGGGCTCAATAAAAGTAAGCACCTTGGGGTTCCCTTTTAAATTTAAAAGCAGATGAATGAGCGGGTGATTTTTAAAGCGTGCAAATAAACCATGTTGCATAGTGTCCTCAACCCCAAAATTTTATGGTGTTGCCTTTGTGGCAGGCAAAGGCCAAAATAAAGGACAGAAAAAGCCCAAACAGTATAAAACAAACAAAGTATACAAATCGTAAACACATAGCGTTATGCAGGCTTAAAAAAGTCTACATATGCAAGTATACAGGAAGCCTGCAAAAAAGCCAATATTGTATAAAAAAGGTGGTAAAATCCAATTGGTATAAGATTGTATAACAAAAAAGCACCCCTGTGGTAAAGGGATGCTTTTTATAAAATAGGTTACAGTAGTGCCAATGCGTCGTCCTTTAGGCCCACCGTAATTTCGGTATCGGGCGCGGGGTCCTGTGCAATAATGTAGCGGGCAACTAAGGTTTCTAGCTTGCTTTGTATATAGCGTTTAAGCGGGCGGGCACCGTAAATGGGGTCGTACCCGGCATCTACAATCAGCTCTTTTGCTTCGGGGGTAATGTTTAAAATCAACTGCCTATCGGCCAAACGCTTTGTAAGGTCTTTTAACAGCAGGTCTACCACGCCGGTAATCTCGGTTTTATCCAGCGGTGTAAAGAAGATAATTTCATCCAAGCGGTTTAAAAACTCTGGCCTAAAGCTGGTTTTTAAAAGGTTATCCACTTTTATGCGGGCATCTTCGGTTAGTTTTCCGTTTTTAATTCCCTCTAAAATATAGCCGCTGCCAAGGTTAGAGGTAAGGATGATGATGGTGTTTTTAAAGTCTACCGTGCGGCCCTGGCTGTCGGTAATTCGTCCGTCATCCAGTACCTGCAAAAGCACATTAAACACATCGGGGTGGGCTTTTTCAATTTCATCAAATAACATTACACTATAGGGTTTACGGCGCACGGCCTCGGTAAGTTGGCCACCTTCTTCGTAACCAACATATCCGGGAGGCGCACCAAGCAAGCGGCTTACGGTGTGTTTTTCCATATATTCGCTCATATCTATACGCACAATATTGCGCTCGTCGTCAAACAGGGATTCGGCCAATGCTTTGGCAAGCTCGGTTTTGCCAACGCCGGTTGGGCCAAGAAATAAAAACGAACCAATGGGACGGTCTTGGTCTTGTATACCGGCACGGCTGCGCAAAATAGCCTCAGACACACGGGCCACGGCCTCGTTTTGGCCTATTACCCTCTCGTGCAGTATATTGTCCATGTTTAAAAGCTTTTCGCGTTCGCTTTCCATCAGCCTTGTAATGGGTATACCCGTCCAGCGGGCAACAATGCGGCTTATTTCGGCATCGGTAACCTTATCATGCAGCAGGGTATTACCCTCCTGCTCTGTTTCGGCCAGCTTTTCCTGTGCTTCTAATTTCTTTTGCAGGTCTGGCAGGCGGCCGTATTTCAATTCAGCGGCCTTATTCAGGTCATACTCGCGCTCGGCTTTGGCAATTTCTCCGTTTACCTGCTCCAACTCTTCGCGCAATTTTTGTACGCTGGTAATGGCACTTTTTTCGTTTTCCCAGCGGGCTTTCATGGCATTGTATTCTTCTCGCATTTCGGCAAGGTCTTTTTGTATATCGGCCAAATGCTCTTTAGAAAGCTTGTCGTTTTCTTTTTTTAATGCAGCTTCTTCAATTTCGTTCTGCATTATTTTGCGTTGCAAATCGTCCATTTCAGCTGGGCTGGTATCCATCTCGGTACGTATCATGGCGCAGGCTTCGTCCACAAGGTCTATGGCTTTATCGGGCAAAAACCGGTCCGAAATATAGCGGTCGCTTAATACGGCAGCCGAGATAAGGGCGTTGTCAGTAATTTTTACACCGTGGAAAACCTCGTACCGCTCTTTAATGCCGCGCAGGATAGAAATAGTATCCTCCACATTGGGTTCATCTACCATTACAGGCTGAAAACGCCTCTCTAAGGCAGCATCTTTTTCTATATATTGGCGGTATTCGTTTAGAGTGGTAGCGCCAATACAGTGCAGTTCGCCCCGGGCCAGCATGGGTTTTAAAAGGTTGCCGGCGTCCATTGCGCCTTCGGTTTTGCCTGCGCCCACAATGGTGTGCAGTTCGTCTATAAACAGGATAATTTCCCCGTCGGACTTTTGCACCTCCTGCAATACACTTTTAAGCCGCTCTTCAAATTCACCCCGATATTTGGCTCCTGCTACAAGGCTGCCCATGTCCAAAGAAAATATTTTGCGGTCGCGCAGGCTTTCGGGTACATCTCCCCTTACAATACGCTGGGCAAGCCCCTCGGCTATGGCGGTTTTACCTACGCCCGGCTCGCCAATTAAAACAGGGTTGTTTTTGGTTTTACGGGATAAAATGCGTATAACATTGCGGATTTCGGCATCACGCCCAATTACAGGGTCCAGCTTTTGCTTGCGGGCCAAATCCACCAGTTCTTGCCCATATTTGTTTAGTACATCATAGGTATCTTCGGGGTTATCGCTTGTTACACGGGTGTTGCCGCGCACACCTGCCAAGGCCTGCAAAAAGGCATCTTTGGTAATGCCAAACACCTTAAAAATATCCTTTAGGCCCGCATCGGGCGCTATAAGCATACCCAGCATAAGGTGCTCTACAGATATAAACTCGTCCTTCATGGTTTTGGCCTGCTTTTCTGCTGCAAGCAGTGCCTTATCCAAATCTTGCGTAATATATATTTTGTCGGCCTCACGGCCGCTGCCGCTTACGCGCGGAAAAGAAGAAACCTTTTCTGCTACGGCAATTTGCAGGTTGCCCGGCTCAACGTCCATTTTTTTAAGAAGTTGTGCAATCAGGCTATTTTCCTGCTCAATCAGGGCATATAAAAGATGCTCCTGCTCCAGCGCCTGGTTTTGATATTCCAGGGCAAGATTCTGCGCGGCCAAAACGACATCGCGGGATTTTTGGGTTAGTTGTTGCATATCCATACAGATACTCCCCTTTCGTGGGTGGTTAATTTAGGTTTAATACTATTTTAGGGCTGCCGCACGTGCGGCTGTGGCCTTATTGCCCTGCTTTTATAAAGGCTAAAGATCCTGTGCAGAGCCCAGTAAAGGCAGGCGGCTGCGGTAAACTTTGGCAACCTGCGCATCGGGGTCGTGCCCGTCGGCATCAAAAAACAACTTTAGGCAATCGTCTAGCAGTGACACATAACCAGAAATGGCATTCGCTGTTTCATCACTTTCAGACATTCGGCGCAGGCGGCGTACATACCGCTGTCTTGCGGGGCGCTGCCCGGCAGCAGGGGGAGGAACGGGCAAAGAAGTTTGCTCCAGCTCATCCCACAGGGCAAAAAAGTTTTCCAGTTCTTGCAGCAAATCTTCGCTTTGGGTACGCAGGGCAACCCGCACTTCGCCCATGTCTTCTTCTTGCGGGGTAAACTGCACCACATAAGAAACCGCAGGGTTATACCTGTAACGCAGGGCAGTACGTATGGTAAGGGCGCCACGTGCAGATACTTCGGTTCGTAATCCGTTGCCCTCCATAGATTGCTGCACCTGCTGTACAATACCGCGCTGTTGCTGCTCGGCGGTAGAAAGGCCTGTGTATTCTGCCAGGGCATAATTGATTAGGGCAGACCGGCTAAACCCCATACGGGCAGCCATGTTGTCTACTGCACGTACTACCTCGTCCGACAATATAAGGCTGTAAGCCGATTTTGGCATATGTACCCCACCTTTCTTATTTACAATAGTATCATATAATAATAATTTGTCAATATAGTTATATAATTATTTGTACAAAATATGCGCTAACCATTTTACAATAGTCAGCGCATATTGACGTTATTCGTATTTTTAAAGTTTTATTCTTCGGCTGTATTCTCGGTTTCTGTCTCTTCTTCACTTTCGGCCGCTCGTTTTACAAGGGTTTCGTTTATTTTAAAGGTTTTATCCACCGTAGGCCAAACCCACATTAAGGTAACCAGCATAGGTAGGCTGTAACCTATTAAAATGGTAACGGGCAATAACATGGGGAACAAAACCCACTGTGCTACCAATGGCACTATGCCCAAAACAAAAGCGCCAAAGCTGCGGGGCAATACCCCCAGTGCAAGCAGCAGGCTGTTTTTTAAAATGGCCGAAGGGGGAAGATCGATATAGGGTGCCTGTGCAAAGTAATAGGGAAAAATAAGTGAAAGAAGTAGAATAGAAAGAAAGAAAAGAGCCAACGCCACGATGTTTGTTTGCGAGGCCATTGTGGTGTACAGCAAATAGGCTAAATATTGCATGCCGATTAAAAAAGAGAAAACAAGGCCGGGGGCAAGTGAAGAACGAAAATTTTTGCGAAAACTCTCTTTAAAATCGTGCCATACAAAGCCCGGGTCATCCCGCAGCATTTTTGTAATGCAGTAAAACAGGGCGGTGGTGGCAGGCCCGGTTACAACACTGGCCGCCAAAGCCAAAATACCCGCAATACCGGCCCATAAAATATATCCGCCAAAAAACAGGTTTACGGCCACCATAAACAAAGCTTGTGATGCCAGTATATACAGTTGATAGATAACATTAAGCTTAAAAAGGTTGCCGGTATCTCGGCCCAGTATCTCTATAAAGCGGCCCAGCCCCTTTTTTTTAGGCGCATTTTTGGGCACACCCGGCCCCGGCTTATTGTAATTGTTTTTAAAAAACGCCATAAAAGGCTCCCTTCGGCAATACAAGCATATATTTTTAACCAAGAAGATAGTATGTGTTAAAAACTTGGTTTTAAAAGAATGAGCATAAAAAGAACTTAAACGTATTGTAGTGCATCATGGCCGTAAAAACAATAAGGATGCGGGCTATATCTGCTTTTTAGAGGGGACGGACACAAAAGCCAATAAAAATACCCCCACCAGCATAAGCACAGGAAATACGCTGCCAAACAAAAGGCCGGTGCGCAATTGAGAAGCCCCGCCCGAAAGCCCTGCAATAAAACCAATTAACCAGGGGCCTGCGGCACAGCCGACATCGCCCAGTATGGCAAAAATACCAAACATACGGGTGCCGCCCTGCAAGTGCTCTGCGCTGTAGCTAAACACACCCGGCCAAAACAGGCTTACGGCAAGGCCGCAAAGCGCGCATGCCGCCAGCGCCAACATGGGTATGGGTACAAGAGAGGCCGTAAGGTAACAGGCAATGGCTAAGCCCGCACAGCCCAGCAAAGCGGGGCGCAGGGGCAACTTATCGCCCATTATACCGTGTGCCGTACGCCCCAGTGCCATAAATACGCCAAATAGGCAGGGGCCAAGTAAATCTCCAATAACTTTATCTACACCCAAGGCCGCCTCGGCAAAGCTGCTGCTCCACTGAGACATACCCTGCTCGGAAGCGCCGGCCGCCACCATTAATATAAGCCCCAGCCAAAAAAGTCCCTGTTTAAAAAGGCCGCCGCCCTGCGCATGCTCGGCAGTAGGTTGTGCATCGGGGATGGGCACGCGATGAAAACAAACAAGGTTATACAAGGGCAGCAAAGACCACAACAAAGGGATGATAAACCACAGCTGCGTACCCAAAAGCCGCAGGGCAAGGGTGGTAAACAATACAACAGCCACCTGCCCCCAGCAATAAAACGAGTGCAGCAGGCTCATCCCGGCAGATTTTGCATCCCCCGGAATAGAATCTACCAAGGGGCTTACCAATACCTCTAAAAGGCCGCCCCCCATGCCATAAAAGCAGTGGCAATAACAAGCCCCAAAAAGGCAGAGGGAAGAATAATGGGCAAAAAGGCAAGCATCCATAAGCCAACAGCTGCACATAAATGCGCAAGCTCACCCGCCCGCCGCATGCCAATGCGGTCTAAAAAACAACCGAAAATAGATCGTCGGCAATTTGCACACAAAAATTAATAACAATAAGAAGAGCAATTTGCCCTACCGGAATATTATATAGGAACCCAAAAGTGGTAAACAAAACCGGCGATAGATTATTGATAATAGCCTGCACAACATAACCGCGATAACAGGTGTGCAGCGTTTTTTTGTAAGACACCCCAACACTCTCCCAAAGATATTGTTAAGCCATATACCGCAATAAAACAAAGAAACGGTAAAGTTACACGCAAATGCGAAATGATTTGTTTTTTACCGCAATACCGGTATCGGCAAAACTGCCGCCGTATTCAGTGTCCATGCAATTGGTTCCTGGCAGTGGATTTGAATAGAAGAACAACGCAGGGTAAGTAACAGCGGAGAAGAAGAAGCATCGTGACGAACAAGTGCCGAAGAAAGCTTGCCCAGTTGAAGCAAATTGGCAGGGTACCGGATAAATACACACTCAAAAATGCCGTCATCCAACTGTATGGTATCGGTGGCAAACAAAGAAAGTCCCCCTACTGAGGAAGAGTTTGTTACCATGCCCAGCAAAAAATCTCCGCTGCGTGTTTTGCCGTTGGCTGTAACCGAAAGTTTGTAGTGGGGCAGGTTGGGCAGTTTTTGCACGGCCTCTAACAAATAGGCAAAATAGCCCAGCATATTTTTAAATTTTTGCGGCGTTTCGTAAGAAACATCCGTAAAAGCCCCAAAAGCTGCCACATAGTTAAAAATTCTGTCGTTGCAGCGGCCCGAGTCGCACGCCAATATTTTGCGCGGGTTTACTATTCGCTCGGCCGCCGCCAGCATATCGCTGCGGGGCAGGTGCAGGGAGGAGGCAAAATCGTTTGTAGTGCCGCCGGGGATATATCCCAACAAAGGCGGGTTTTGCAAAAACGAAAGCCCATCCACCACTTCGTTTAGGGTGCCGTCTCCTCCGCAGCAGGCAACAATATCATACTGCCCGGCTCGCTCACGCACAGTTTGGCGTGCATCCCCCGAAAAGGCAGTAGGATGCACGGTAACCTCGTACCCGGCCGACGAGAAAATGCCTAATATTTGCATCAGTTTGTTTTTTAGCCGTCCGCCACCTGTGTGGGGATTGAAAACAAACAGCATTTTAGACATGGCAACCTCCCAATATCTTACAATTATGTTGTTTGTGCGTGCCCAAATTCAGACAAAACAAGCCCTTTGTTGTGTTCCTCGGCCCAGCCAATGTTCCAGTAGCTGGTAAACAGTATCAGCTTGCGGCTGCGCAGGTCTTCTACACGTTTAGAATCGCTGGTAAGGTCCAGTTTGGCAAAATCTGCTGTACTGGTTTCGTCCACCCAGCGCAGGTGCTGGTAAGGAAGTTGTATCAGTTTTAGGTCTACGCCATATTCGTTTTTCATGCGATATTCCAGTACGTCAAACTGCAGGGTACCAACGGCGCCCACAATTACTTCTTCCATGCCAGAGCCCGGCTCGCGGAAAATTTGGATGGCGCCCTCTTGCGCAATCTGCTCTATACCTTTTACAAATTGTTTGCGCTTCATGGTATCGGCTTGGCGCACCTGTGCAAAATGTTCGGGCGCAAAGGTGGGTATGCCCTCAAAGGTAAAGGTATCCATGCCCGCAAGAAGTGTGTCTCCAATTGAGAAAATGCCTGGGTCAAACACCCCAAGAATATCGCCGGCATAGGCTTCTTCTACTATTTCGCGTTCTTCGGCCATCATCTGCTGGGGCTGGCTTATTTTTACCTGCCGCCCGGCCTGTACGTGCAGTACGTCCATACCCCGCTCAAACTTGCCGGAGCAGATGCGCATAAAAGCAACACGGTCTCGGTGTGCTTTGTTCATATTGGCCTGTATTTTAAATACAAAGGCCGAAAAACCCTCGGCAAACGGATTGATAACGCCCGAAGAAGAAGTACGTGCCAAGGGTGTGGGGGTTAAACGTAAAAAAGACTCTAAAAAGGGTTGCAGGCCAAAGTTGGTAAGGGCAGAGCCAAAGAATACAGGGGTTTGCTTGCCCGAAAGGATGTCTTGCATATCAAAAGTAGTACCTGCGGTATCTAGCAGGTCGATATCCTCTGCCAAAGAATTATGAGCCGCGGCGCCAATGAGGTTGTCTAAAGAGTCATCCCCAATTTTTACCTTGGTGGCAGCCACTTGCTTAGAGCCGCCAGTACCCGATTCAAATGCAATAATCTCCTGCTCGGCACGTTGGTACACGCCGCGAAACTCTTTACCGCTGCCAAGGGGCCAGTTCATAGCGTAAGTATCTATGCCAAGCACATCCTCTATATCTTGCAGCAAATCCAGCGGTGCCTTAGATTCACGGTCCATCTTGTTGATAAAGGTAAAGATGGGAATGCCCCGCATAACACATACCTTAAACAGCTTTTTGGTTTGTGTTTCTACGCCTTTTGCGGCGTCTATAACCATTACGGCCGAATCGGCCGCCATTAGGGTACGGTAGGTATCCTCCGAAAAGTCTTGGTGGCCGGGGGTATCCAAAATATTAACGCAAAAACCCTCGTACTCAAACTGTAAAACACTGCTGGTAACCGAAATACCACGCTGCTTTTCAATCTCCATCCAGTCCGAAACGGCATGTTTAGAAGATTTTTTACCCTTCACGCTGCCCGCCATATTAATGGCACCCCCGTACAGAAGCAGTTTTTCGGTAAGGGTTGTTTTGCCCGCATCGGGGTGGCTTATAATGGCAAACGTCCGCCGACGCTCTATTTGTTGTTTGGTAGTCATAAAAGTAACTCCTCTTGTATCATACTTAATAAATGTGTTAAAACCTTGCGCAGTGCAAACAAGAGTAGCTACAATCCGTCTTCCAGCATCTGTACACGCTCTACAGCGGTGCACAGCCCGGTGGTTTCGTTTAATGTAAAAAGCACGCCGCCCATTACGCAGGGGCCTTCGGCCACTTTAAAGTGTGCGGGTACATGCTCACGTTGCTTTTTAACCGCAAGCTCGGGGGCAACGCCCAGTACACTGCGGTAGGGGCCTGTCATACCAACATCGGTAATATAGCCGGTGCCGCCGGGCAAAATTTGCTCGTCTGCCGTGGGTACATGGGTATGTGTGCCAAACACAGCGCTTACACGGCCATCCAGATAATAACCAAGTGCCCTTTTTTCGGCGGTAGATTCAGCATGAAAATCCACAATGGTGAACCGAGCAGGAGAAGCTGCCAACAGCTGGTCGACACGCTGAAAAGGATTGTCTATAGGCTCTAAAAACGCAACGCCAGCCAGGTTAATTACCCGCAGGGTGCCAAGTCTGCCTAAATCTAACAGGCAGCAGCCGGCCTTATCCTCGGTATAGGGCTGGTTTGCGGGATGTAAAACACACTCGTTCTCGATATACAGGGATTCATCCGTGCGCCTGTAGCAGTGGTTGCCAGTGGTAATTACATCGGCATACTGCAATAGGGTATCTGCCCCGTGGCGGGTTAGGCCAACGCCGCTTTTATCGCTGTTTTCTCCGTTTACAATTACAAAATCGGCGCCAAGCTGCTTTTTAAGCGAGGGCAGGCGGCGGCATAAAAAATCAAGGCCGGCATCGCCAACCACGTCCCCTATGCACAATACTTTCATGGTTAAGTCCTCTCTAAGTCTGCCAAGGCAGTAGTTTTAAAAATACGGCTGATAAAATATGCAGTGCTACAGTAACACAGCCAATTACCGGCAATTGCTTTGCGGGCAATTATTGCAGTGCCGCAAATGGGCGGCAGGATATTTGTTGTAAAAGATAAATTGATTTTTAGAACAAAGCGTATATAACTTTTATACTAAACGCCTTTTGTGGCAACTGCAATACCCTTTTACCCACAACAAAGCGCCGGGCTATGCAAAACGTCCGGCGCTTTGGGCAGTATTTTAATTTATTTGGCGTAATCAATGGCGCGGCTCTCGCGCATTACGTTAATCTTAATCATGCCGGGATAATCCAGTTCACTCTCGATTTTTTGGCTAATCTCATGTGCAAGCAAAACCAAATCATCGTCGCTTACCTGGTCTGGCTTAACCATAATGCGTACTTCGCGTCCGGCCTGAATGGCATAACTTTCTTCTACGCCGGTAAAGCTTTTGGCAATTTCTTCCAGGTTTTCAAGCCGTTTAATGTAGTTTTCTAGGTTTTCGCGGCGTGCGCCCGGGCGTGCGGCCGAAATAGCATCGGCTGCCATAACCACAAAAGCAAGCGGGGTTTTGGCTTCCACTTCACCGTGGTGGGCTTCAATTGCATGGATAACAGCGGGGCTTTCCTTGTACTTTTTGGCAATTTCTACACCAATTTGTACGTGGCTGCCCTCAATTTCGTGATCCAGTGCTTTGCCAAGGTCGTGCAAAAGGCCTGCGCGTTTGGCTTGCTGTACATTTAAACCAAGCTCTGCCGCCATAATGCCCGAAAGGTAGGCTACTTCCATCGAGTGATCCAGCACGTTTTGGCCGTAGCTGGTACGATATTTTAGGCGGCCTATCAGTTTTACAATGTCGGGGTGTACACCATGTAGGCCAACTTCCAGCACTGCACGTTCGCCCTCGCGCTTCATAACAAGCTCAAGGTCACGGCGAGATTTTTCTACCGTTTCCTCAATGCGGGCAGGGTGGATACGCCCGTCGGAAATTAGTTTTTCAAGCGCCTGCCGCGCAACTTCGCGGCGTACAGGGTCAAAGCAAGAAAGTGTGATGGCCTCGGGGGTGTCATCAATAATCAGGTCAACACCGGTGGCGGTTTCCAATGCGCGAATGTTACGGCCTTCGCGGCCAATAATACGGCCCTTCATTTCATCACTGGGCAGTGTAACAACAGATACGGTTACCTCGCTGGCATGGTCTGCCGCGCAGCGTGCAATGGCCTGGCTAATAATGTTGCGGGCCATTTCGTCCGATTCGTCTTTAACCTGTGTTTCGTAGCTGGTAATGCGCAAAGATTTTTCGTGCGTCAACTGGTCATCCAACCGCGACAGTAGCAGGTCTCTTGCCTGCTCTTGAGAGAGCTGTGCAATACTTTCCAGCTTTTCAAGCTGGCGTTCTTTAATCTGGTCTACCTCTGCAAGGCGGGCATCTGCCAAAAGGCTTTTTTGACGAAGGTCTTCCTCCCGCTTTTCGATGGTTTCGGTCTTTTTGTCTATCGATTCTTCTTTTTGATCCAGGCGTTTTTCCTGGCGGGTAATCTCCGCCCGGCGCTCACGCATTTCGCGTTCGGCTTCCTGTTTCAGTTGGTAGGCTTGTTCTTTGGCTTCTACTTTAGCTTCTTTTGTTTTTTGTTCTGCATTTCTGGTGGCATCGTTTAATATTCTTTTGGCTTCTTCTTCTGCAGAGCCTATTTTTTGCTCGGCAGTGCGCTTGCGATGCGAAACGCCTGCAAAAAAGGCCACAACAGCCAAAATGACCGCAACAATTGCCACCGCAATGGGTACCCATAGCGATACTTCAGGCAAGGGGCTCAACTCCTTATTTATATAAAAAACTCAATTTGTATGGTAAAAACTCCGCAGCACTAGCTGGGATATAGCTAAATCATAAAAAAGTGCCCGGAGGCGTTGCGCAATACTACTTAAACTTGCACAATTAACCATATTAACATTTTAAGTCCCTGTCAAACTAATGTCAAGAAAAGATTACAACGCACCAAGCCCTGCACAGGGCAAATAGAGTAGATAAATGGTGATAAAATAGAAAAACAGGGCTGCCCTGTGTAAGCAGCCCTGTCGGTTTAAACCTCGGTAAGTTTTACGTCCAAATCTATTTTGCGGCTAAGCAAGGACGAAGCAAAGTTCTCTCGAATACGGTTTCTAATCAGCCTGCTGTCCTCCAGTGTAGAGACCATTAGCAGCATAACATACTGATTTTTGGAGTAACGGGAAAGCGAATCGTTTTTACGCAGGGTGTTTACCGCTACTACCCTAAACTCTTCCATAGCACGGGTAAGGTCGTACTCTGCATTATTCTCTTTGTCTTTGGGTGCAAGAGTAAACAATGCCAAAACAAGTACCATGTTGCTGCGCTCGGACGAACGCTTTAGCATTGGGTACAGGTGCTTAAGGGTGGTGTAACTGCAAAAGTAGGGGCCGCGCTGGGGGCGGGGGCTGGGGTCGTAACATTCCAGCTCGGTTTTTACCAAAATAATATCCTGTTCGGTTTTATTTACCCGGTCGCTTGCGGCGGTGTAAATCCGCTCCACCTCTTCGGGCGGGGTAGAGCCCAGCAGGTCGTTATAATTTTGCAGTGTGCGAGAATAGGTAGTGATAATAACCCTGTACATGTTCAGCGCTTCTAAAGCCTGAAATAGGCGTAGAGTGGTTTTTTCGTCTACAGGATCGGCCTTGTTGGCGTCAATCATAATAGACAAAACTTCGCGAAACTCTTTTTTGTCCCACAAAAGCTGAGCATACCGGTTGGCAATATCCATGTAATTGCGTCTAAACTCCAAAGCAAGGGGTACTACCCATAAGTCTTGCTTTAGCTGGGGCAAAAAGTCTCCATGATATGCATCGTGTGCATTTTTGTAGGCTTCCATACGGTTTGGGGCACTCTCGGGCAAAGCGATTGCTTCTTGATACAAACGTGTAAACCGGTCAACATCCAAATCAAGTTCTATTAAGGGATTAAACCGGTACCCGCCGTCAGAATACAAAATGGGCGAATTGGTGCTGCCGTTGTTGCCCATAAGCTCTTTACGCAGGCTATAAACCGCATTTTTTAAAACATTGGCCGAGTCTGTAAGAACATCATCGGCCCACAAAACAGAAACAAGACGTGTACTGGGAATGTATTTTTCCCGGTGCAATACCAGATAACAAAACAATTGCCAAGGCTTTGTAAGTTTCGCAGATTCGTCCATAATTTGATGGTCATGTACCCAAACGGAAAATCCGCCCAACATATTTATCCGGATCTTATCAATTTGCATAACTCTCCTATCCACCTTTGTTTGCCAGCCGCAGCAAGACCAAAAGCCCCCATATTATAGTAGAACTTAAAAAATCGAAATAAAGAACAGCCGCAAAATAAAAAATGAAATAAATAAGATTGTTCCAGTAAGCAAAAATGAAAAAGACTTGTTAACTTTATATAAAAATATTATAGCGCAAGAATTAAAATTTGGCAACGCAAAGCATTTTAGATATTGAATAAAAACGAAACGTTTTTTTATCTGAAAAACAAGCGGAATAGCAGATGAAAAAATGAGAAAATAAAGGGTGCGCAAATAGGAAGTGGATACAATAAAAAACCACACTAAAATTAAAGTGGAAACCGAGGTATTGGAAGCTATATAAAGTAAATAAAATAAGCGCCCACCTAAAAAGCAGGCGCCCCTTTATACAACAAAACAAACTAAGCCCTAAAAGAAAAAAGTGGGACATGAGAAGAAACAAAGGCAAAGCCCAAAGAGCCAAGGTAAAGTGTTTCTTCGGCCAGTTGTACAGCAACAGCATGCCCGGTGGTGTTAAAGGCAAAAGTTACCCAAGCATCGCCCGCAAAGCGCTGTAAAATCAAAATGCCCTTTTCGGCTTTAATAACACGTAAAGCGGTTTTTGCAAAGGCAGGGCATACATGCCTTAAATTGGCAAGGGCTTTAATGGCTGGTTTAATCCGGCTTTCGTGGGCCTGCCAGTTGTAAAAGCCGCGGTTAAAGGGGTCTTTGTAGCCCTGCATACCCACTTCGTCGCCATAATACACACAAGGGATGCCCGGCAGTGCAAACTGAAGGGCGGTGGCAAGCACCAACCGGCGTACGCCCAGCTCGTATTGCTCGGGCGTTAAAAAATGAGAACTTTGCCAGTCTCGGTTTTGCCCATGCAGCTCCTCGCCCGCCAGTACGGTAATGGCACGCGCCGTATCGTGGGTAGATAGATGCGTGGTGCAGGCGCTTAACGCAGGTGAGGGATAGTGCTCGCATATTTCATTTATTGTTTCGGCAAAAAGCTCGGCGTTAGAATCTTTTACAAGTTGTAAAATAGCGTTGCCAAAGGGATAGTTCATTACGCCGTCCAGTTCTTGCCCCAAAAAGTAGCGCCGCCGCACACCGTATGCCTCTTTGGTGGTGGCGTCTTCCCATACTTCGCCAATCAACAGGTTTTCCTCGCCCCGGCGTTTTACCGCGGTACGCATTTCTGCAATAAAGTCATCCGGCAATTCGTCTGCTACATCCAGCCTAAAGCCCGAGGCACCGCGACGAAGCCAGGTGTCAATAACGCCGCCCTCATCACAAATAAAATCCTGAAAATCGCGGTTTTGCTTATTACAGGCGGGCAGGGTATCAAACCCCCACCAGCTTTCGTAAGTTCCGTTTTCGTTAAAACGATACCAAGGGCGGTAGCGGCTGTCTGGCCCCTGCCAAGCACCATAGGTGGGGTAACGACCCTCGCGGTTAAAATATAAACTGTCCGACCCTGTGTGGCTAAAAACACCATCCAAAATAATACGGATGCCCAGCTTTTTTGCTTCTTTACACAGCAACTCAAAATCTTGGTTGGTGCCAAGGTAGGGGTCTACGTTTAAATAGTCTGCAGTGTTGTAACGGTGGTTAGAGTGCGCCTCAAAAATGGGGTTTAAATAAATCCAGGTTACACCCAGCTCAGCCAAATAGGGCAATTTTTGCAGTATGCCCGCTAAGTCTCCGCCAAAAAAATCGAGCGTTAAATAACCATCAGCCACATTGGTGGGCCAAAAATAAGGCTGCTTTGTTTTATCGGCGCGGTAAATGCGCTCGTTGTAAACAAGCGGCTTTTGGGGGTTGCCCTCATAAAACCGGTCGGGGAAAATTTGGTACATAACGCCGCCGGCAGTGTCGGCAGGTGTTGTAAATGCGTTATCGTATACCGTTAGCTGGTACAGGGGGCCGCTCTCGGTGGTTTCAAAGGCAGTGCCCTTTTCGCCGCGGTACAGTTTACGGTAATTTACCCAAAGGTCAAACCAGTAAAAGTACAAACCCGGTTCTTC
>JBKEAM010000114.1:0-2732 GCA_047972265.1 Oscillospiraceae bacterium
AAGCATCATAACCGCCTTGTGTAATAACGTAAACAAAATCATTAAGTGAGACTTTAGTTTGTATGTTCATAATTTTAAAAACTGCGCCCAATAACTAAGCGTTCGTGTGGCACAACGTGCCAGACATGAACGATTTGTTGAACGGAATACGCCACGGCGTACAGGCGGCGCACAGGTGGTGGGCAGGTGCTGCGGTGCCGATTTTGTACTATGGGGTTTCCGAACTTTTTGACAGGGATGTTTGGCAGGCTTTGAGGGCCTGCTTTTTTGTTTGGTTAGCTAAAACCCTTTGCAGAAAAGGATTTTGATGTTTTTTATTCAGATATACGCATACCTACCCCTACCCGTAACATTACCTTACCGGTGCAGATTGGTTTGCCGATAAATATTTTTTCGGCGGGCCACGCTTCCCAAATATCTCTATAGTTATCAGAGTACCCGTTTTACAACAGGGGCATTTTTTGAGCAAGGTTTTATTTTTTATTTCCGCCCGTTTTACTTTTAATTGCTTTTGCAGGGCTTGCAGTTTGCCGCGTTTCCAACTGCTGCTCAAAATGCCATAATGACGAATGCGTACAAAACGTTTGGGCAGTATATGCATCGCAAACCTTCGCACAAATTCCACATTGCTTAACTGCATTTGCTTTTGCTTGCCGCCATCCTTATAATCGCGATAGCTAAATGTGGTGCTATCTTTTGTTACTTCCTGTATGCGGTGGTTACTAATGGCTACCTTATGGGTATATCTGCCCAAATATTCAATCACCTGCTTAGGCCCACCAAAAGGGCGCTTGGCATACACTACCCAGTCTTTGGTAAATAAACTTTCGAGGAGTGATTGATCTTCAATCCCCTGTTGCCTCAATGCTGCCACATACTTTGTCCTAAATACTTTGCTCAATGCTTTTACCGCAAACAGGTATTTGTTGCTACGCAACTTCTTTTGCCAGTTACCTTCTTTGTTGATGCCGCCGCCCGGCACAATGCAGTGCAGGTGCGGGTGCAGGCTAAGGTTCTGGCCCCAGGTATGCAGCACCGCTATCATACCCAGTTGCACTGATGTATTGCTGCCAAATTGATTGATGGTTTGCCATACCGATTTAAACAACGCATCGTAAACCATTTTGGGTTGGTGCATAGCCAGGCCATTCAGTTGCTGTGGCAATGTGAACACTACATGGTAATACGTGCAAGGCAACAGGTCGGCTTGCCTGTCGCTGATCCACTGCTCACGTTTATGCCCCTGGCATTTAGGACAATGCCGGTTGCGGCAACTATTATAGCTGATGGTGATGTTACCACATGCATCGCAGGCATCCACATGCCCTCCCAGTAATGCTGTGCGGCAGTATCCTATCGCCCTTAATGTCTTTTGTTGATGTACGGGATAGTTACTAATGTCTGTGTGGCCAATAACATCGGCTACTTCCCAGCGCGGCTGCATTGGGAAAATACTTTATCCAATGGGCTTTGGGGTAGTTGATCCGGCGCCTGGCATACATGCAGGTACACCATCGTACTGTCTATATTGGCATGCCCCAATAGTTTTTGAACCGTAATGATATTGACTCCGTCTTCCAGTAAATGGGTGGCATAGCTATGGCGCAGCATATGAACATTCACTTCTTTGAGGATACCCGCGTTTCGGGCTACTGTTTTTATCACCCATTGTACGCCCCGCTGGCTGTAGCGGCCGTCAAAGCCTTTGTGTTCGGGGTTACCCGTTCCTTCAAACAGGTATTTAGCCGGATGTGCTGAGGCTGTGTAGCTTTTTATACCACGGATTAAATGTTCACTCAAAGGAACATACCGGTCTTTGCCGCCTTTGCTTTGTACTATATGCAGCAGTTTACGGTCAAAGTCAAGATGCTTTAATTCAATGCCCCTTACTTCCATCAGCCGTAAACCACAGCCATATAATAAGCCAATCAACAGCTTGTGTTTAAGCAGTCCACAGGCCTTCAACATCAACCACACCTCCTGTCGGCTAAGGATTACGGGTAATTTTTTTGAGCGGGATATCTGTGGTAGTTTGAGGTAGTCGTATGGCAGCCCCTCAGTTTTTAAAACAAACCTTAACCCGTAAACGGTATGTTTAAAATAAGTCTGAGAAGGCGTTTTACTTCGTTGTTGCAACTCGTACAAATAATCCTGTACCTGTTCAGGGTCCAGTGCGGTGGGAACACATCCAAAGTGCAATGCTATAGCTGCCACATGACGGCTATAGTTATCAAAGGTGCGGGGGCTTCGGCCTAAAACAGAAATATTGCGCTCGAAGCGTTGCAACAGTTCCGAAAATCCGTTAACTTCACGGCAGGCCCGGTTGAGGTACTTATTATACCTTAATGCTTCGGGAGTTTTTTTTAGTAGTCATAATATTTAATTTTTTGATGAACTTTAAATTTACGAAAACATAGGAAAGGCTGCCGCAGGGGCTGCCCGCCGCGGCGGGTTTAGTTCAACACTGCATTGCCAAAATAACGGATGACGTGCAAGTTTTGAACTGTGGTAATTCTATTAAACATTTGTAATTTATTCATATTTCGCTTTTATCACAATTGAAAAACAATCTTATTTTTCTCGTAATTGTAGGCATAAAAACAAAAAAGCGCTACACATTAGGAGTATGTAACGCTTCTTTAACTGGGTTAATCAACCAGTAAACACCTCCTAAATATTTACTGATCTAAAATTCTTTTGAACCACAAAAATACATTATTCATTTATTTATC
>JBKEAM010000150.1:0-5648 GCA_047972265.1 Oscillospiraceae bacterium
ATTGCATTTTCCTGCCTCCCTTTGGCATTTTGCTTATTGGGCCTATTATCGCACACCATAGCGCAATTTGTAAAGCAAACCGCAATGAATGACTGTTTATAATCTCCCTGGAAAAATTGGGTAAATCTATCTTTCTATCTGGATGGATTGATGCAAGAAATTATACAATTCTTCGGTTTGTTCTGGTTGTGCCTGTTTTACAAAATCCAAGGCATTGGCAATAGATTCTACCGTATATTCTTTGCCATTTAAAGCGCTTGCAATGCTTTCTACCCAATCAGCATCCATTGCGTCAGAATAAACACGTGCCTTTGCAATGCTGCCTCTTTCTACCACCAATTGTACATCAATTTCTCCAAACGAAAGCCTTTTTGCAAAATGTACGGTATATTCCATTGGAGTGCCAAGGCGCCACTGAGCCGAAGTGTATTTTTGCGTAAGGGTTTCTAGCTGATCTTGCGGCAGCAGTTCTTCCCCCGATTGCTTGGGTTTCTCTCCACAAACCTGTTCCAGCGCCCACAAAAGAGCCTCTTGCATGGTTTGTGTGTTGATTTTATCAGATAGTTCGCTTAGGTTTACAACGCGTGCTTGCACACTGGCAACGCCTTTTCCTGCCAGTTTTTCTGGCGAAGGGTTAAGATATTGCCCCAGCTTTGCCATATCGGAGCTGATTAATATAGTACCGTGATGATAGCAATAATCTCCCGTGGAATAAAAAGCATTGCCGGAAAATTTACGTCCCTCTGCCAAAATATCGTTACGCCCGCTACGCACCACCTCTAACCCAAACTGACGTGCAGCCAAGCGGATAACCTCAGTGTTACGTTCTACGCTATATCCCGCTTTGCAAGAAAAAAAGGTGAAGTTTTGGTTGCCCATATCGTGATAGACAGCCCCCCCGCCCGAAAGACGACGCGCAAGGTAACCACCATCGGCTTCTAAAGCATCTGCCCTACATTCTCTCCATGCATCTTGATTGCGGCCAATAACTACGGTGTGGTTGTTTTGCCACAAATATAAAAATAGTTCATCCGGCTGAGTAGCTTTTAAAAGTATTTCTTCTGCCGCAAGGTTGCGGTATGGGTTGGTAGAATCTGTAATATAAAAACGACATTTCATAGGGTAAAAAATCCACCTTTCAAAAAGCAATGTTATATATAAAGCACGGCGCAGCCGCCCTTGCGTTGCTGCGCCGTTGTAATTATATAAAACTTATTTACTTATTATACTACAGTGTAAAGTTGTAACGCAATATAGGGCTGCGTGCAGCCAGTACTTCGTCTGGGCGTCGTACTACTGTGGTATGGGGTGCGCTATGCAGCTTTTCGGGGTCAGATTTGCTTTGATCAATCAGTTCCAGCACTGCTTTTGCGGCTTCTTCAAGGGTTTCCTTGCTTTCGGTTTCGGTAGGCTCAAACATCAAAGCCTCTTCTACTATTAGGGGGAAATACATTGTTGGCGGATGAATGCCATAATCTAAAAGACCTTTGGCAATATCCAGGGCAGAAACGCCTGTTTCTTTTTTAAGGGCTTTCATGCTAAGTACAAATTCATGCATGCAAATGCCTTCAAACGCCATGGCGCCGGTAGATTCTAAAAGTGATTTTAAATAGTTTGCATTTAACACGGCCGCCTTTGCGGCGGCGGGTATTCCCTCTTTGCCCAAAGACAAAGTATAGCAAAGCGCGCGAAGCATAACCAAAAAGTTGCCATAAAACCCACGCACCTTACCAATGCTGCCCAGTAAATTATTAAAAGTTAGGGCTTGTGTATTTTGCTCTACTACCGGGTTGGGTAGATGAGGCGCCAAAATATTTTTGCAGCCAACAGCACCGCAGCCGGGGCCACCGCCGCCATGTGGTGTAGAAAAGGTCTTGTGCAGGTTTAAGTGGATAACATCAAAGCCCATATCGCCGGGGCGTACAACACCCATAATGGCGTTAAGGTTGGCTCCATCGTAGTAAGCAAGAGCACCGGCCTCATGCACAATATTTATAATTTCTTCAATGTTTTTTTCGTACAGGCCTAAGGTATTGGGGTTTGTAAGCATAACTGCGGCGGTATCCGGCCCGGCGGCATTGCGCAAAGCTTCAACATCCACGCATCCATCTGCGGCACTTGGTATACTTACTATTTTATAGCCGTTCATAGCGGCAGAAGCCGGGTTTGTACCGTGGGCAGAATCTGGCACAAGCACCTTGGTGCGCTGCCCGGCCTGGCCGTTTGCAGCATGGTACGCCTTAATCATGGCAATACCGGTAAACTCGCCATGCGCACCGGCTGCTGGCTGAAAGGTAAAACGATCCATACCTGTAATTTCTCCCAGCAGCTTTTCTGCCAGTTGTAAAACCTTTAAACTACCCTGTACGGTGTGTTCTGGCTGTAGGGGGTGCACATCTGCAAAGCCGGGAAGCTGGGCCATTTCGTTGTTTATCTTTGGGTTATACTTCATGGTACAGCTTCCAAGCGGATAAAAGCCGTTGTTTACGCCGTGGGTGCGGCGCTCCATAGCAGAGTAATGGCGAGATATTTCGCCTTCGGTAAGCTCTGGCAATGGCAGCGTAATGGTTCTTTGAATGCTTTCATCCGGCATCAATTCGGGTACGTCGCACGCCGGCAAAACTTCGCATCCGGTACCCGGAATGCTTCTTTCAAAAATCAGTTTCATTTATTTGCCACCACCTCTTTGCAGATTTGGCAAAGGACATCTATTTCCTCTTTGCTGTTCAGCTCTGTTACACACCACAGCAAACCACCCTGTACAGGCAATCCACCCAAAATGCCGTTATCCTCCAGTTTTTGAAGCAATTCGTCTGCATTAGCGGGTGCTTCAGTTACAAACTCGTGGAAGAATTCCCCTTTATATTTAAGAGGAAGCCCAGCCTGTTGCAACTGCTGCGCCGCATAATGTGCCTTGGAGTAGCACTGCTGCGCTACCTGCCGCATGCCCTGCGGGCCCATAGCGGCAAGATAGGCTGTTGCAGTTAAAGCACACAGCTCTTGGTTAGAGCAGATGCTGCTTAAGGATTTTTCCCTGCGTATATGCTGTTCTCTTGCTTGCAGAGTAAGCACAAAACAGCGTTTGCCATCAGCATCTACCGTTTCGCCTGCAATGCGCCCGGGCAGGCGGCGCACAAGCTCTTGCCTACATGCCATAAAGCCTAAGTAAGGCCCGCCAAAAGAAAGCGGAATACCAAGCGGCTGTCCTTCTCCCACAGCAATATCAGCTCCGGACTCGGCCGGAGTTTGCAATAAGGGCAGAGCCATAGGATTGCAGCCATAAATTAGCTTTACTCCCGCCTCATGGCAAATATCGGCAAGGCTCTTTGCATCCTCTAAAAGGCCAAAAAAGTTAGGGCTTTGCAGGTATAAGCAGGCCACATCATCGTTTAAGGCCGCCCGCAGTGCGTCTGTATCCAATACACCCTCTTTTGCAGGGACAACTTCTACCGGGGCATTGCCGCTGTCACAGTATGTTTGTATGGTATCGATGGCATCAGGGTGAGCGGTAGAAGCCACAAGCACCCGTTGGCGAGCGCGTTCTCTACACATAATAGTGGCTTCGGCCGCGGCCGAAGGCCCATCGTATACAGAGGCATTGGCAACATCCATACCGGTTAAAGAGCATATCTCGGTTTGAAACTCAAAAATAATTTGCAGCAGACCCTGGCTTACCTCTGCCTGATAAGGGGTGTACGTGGTCATAAACGTTTCTTTAGAGGCAATTTGCTTTACAACCGAGGGAATATAGTGCCTGTATGCACCCGCTCCTCTAAACATTGTTTTAAAAACCTTATTTTCACTGGCAAAGCTCTCTATTAAGCGGCGTACTTCCAGCTCACTTTTTGCTGCCGGAATTTGCAGGTCTCCACATTTCATTTTGCCGGGAATATCCTTATACAAATCATGAATATCCTGTAGGCCAATTTTTTGCAGCATTTGCTGCTGCTGTTGTGCAGTGGTTGGGATATAGCCCCCCATATTAGCCCTCCTCTTTTATAAAGGCCTCGTACTCTGCTGCGGTAAGCAGGTTTTCTTTTTCTTCAACATCTGCAATCTCTATCAGCCAGGCACCGTAGCAATCGCTGTTTATAAGCGCCGCATCGTCTGCAAGTGCTTCATTTACTGCTTTAACGGTTCCATTTGCCGGGCTAAAAACATCACTGACAGCTTTTACAGATTCCACATCTGCAAAGCTTTCTCCCTTTACAAGGTTATCGCCTACCTCGGGCAGGTTTACAAATACAATATCTCCCAATTCGTCTTGTGCAAAATCGGTTAAGCCCACACGTATGGTATTACTGTCAACATCCTGCACCCACTCGTGCTCTTTGGTATACATTAAATTTTCAGGAATGTTCATTTTTATAATCCCCTTTACTTTTTATATTTACTTTTGCCTTTTATAAAAAGGCAGTTTTACAACTTCAGCATCTATTAAACGGCCGCGCACGTCAATTTGCACCTGTGTGCCCTCTGCCCGATGGTCTTGGTTTATAAGTGCCATAGCCCCGGCATATCCTGCATAGGTCAGCATTGTGCCGGAGGTAACGCGCCCAATAGGCTGGCCGTTTAGTAATACGCTGTCTCCATCGCGCGCAATGCCTTTGCCTGTAAGCCGCAGCCCGGTGCGACGTACTGAGGGTGTACCTGCCTGCTCAAGCGCTGCTTTGCCAATAAAGTCTTCTTTATCCATTTTTACAAAAAAGCCAAGCCCTGCTTGCCGTGGGGTAATTTCGTCATCCATTTCGTGCCCATACAGCGGCATCCCCGCCTCTAAGCGCAGCGTATCCCTTGCCCCAAGCCCACAGGGTATTAGCCCCTGTGGTTCGCCTTTTTGCAGTAGAGCATCCCAAAGTTCGGCTCCTTTATCGGCGGCGCAATATAATTCAAATCCATCCTCTCCGGTGTATCCTGTGCGTGATACGATACACGGGATACCCGCGACGGTTATTTGAGGCACAAAAGTATAGTATTTTTGCGGCATCATTTCTTGATTGGTGAGAGATGCCAATATATTTAAAGCAGCTGGCCCCTGTAGGGCAATTTCGGCCAGATTGTCCGAATCATCTTTTACAGTAGTCTCTGGTTTTAAATTGTTTTGGATCCATGCAAAATCTTTATCTTTGTTAGAGGCGTTTACCACCAGCAGATATTTTTCTGCCGAAAAGCGATATACCAGTAAATCATCCACAGTGCCGCCATTTTGGTTGCACATTGGGCTATAGCGGCAATCGCCATCCTGCATGCCCTGCATATTGTTTGTTAGCAAGTGTTGCAGGCTATTAATTGCGCCTTTCCCTTCCATCCATATCTCTCCCATATGAGATACATCAAACAAACCGGCGGCCTTTCTTACCGCCATATGCTCGGCAATTACGCCTGTTTTGTACTGTACAGGCATAAGATAACCTGCAAACGGAATCATTTTGCCACCTGCCAATACATGGCTTTGATACAGGGGCGTTTTTCTCTCTTCCATCCCTTTCTCCTCCCTTGCAACTTGCATGACAAATTTATAACACACAAAAGAGGCACAGAAATTAATCTGTGCCTCTGTCATTTTACCTGAAAGATTCTTCTGCTTTTTAAAAAAGCAAAATTGCTTCTTCGGTGCTTTTGCTGTCTACCGCAAAAGCTCTCCAGAG
>JBKEAM010000152.1:0-1707 GCA_047972265.1 Oscillospiraceae bacterium
CTCATATACTCCTCCGTGGGCCTGAGCGGCATCATCTATTATCTTAAGCTTATATCTCTCGGCTATTGCTTGCAATTCTGCCATAGGACAAACCCGACCATACAGATGTACAGCTAATATCGCCTTCGTTTTCGAAGAGATTTTTTCTTCAATCTTCAACAGGTCTATATTGTATGTATGTATATCGGGCTCCACTAAAACCGGCGTCAAGCCACTCTCGCTAATGGCTAAAATAGTGGCAATGTAAGTATTTGCGGGAACTATTACCTCATCGCCGTCGCTCATAAGTCCGAGCTCTTTGTAAGCACACAATATAAGCCTGATTGCATCCAAACCATTACCCGTACCCACACAATAACCGGCTCCGCAATAGCGGGCAAAAGCTTCTTCGAAAGCAGCGACTTCCTTTCCTAAAATATACCAGCCCGAACGTGCTACCCGCAAAACAGCCTCGTCTATTTCATGTTGGTATTTTTCGTTAATCCTTTTCAAGTCTAAGAACAGAATCATACAAAATCAATTTATCCGATTGCTAATTTACTCTTTTTATATCCGTAGAAGAAATATATGATGAGTCCGACAACCAGCCAAACGATAAACATGGACCAGTTAGACCACCCCAGTTCGGTCATCAGATATAAGTTTGTCAGTATACCCAATACCGGTAAAAGCGAGAATTTAAACCTCAGGGCAGCAATTGATAAACCGAGCCATACCAACCAAAAAATAATAAGTAAAGGCTTATTTACCAAAATACCGGCAATAAGAGTAGCGAAAGTAGGTGTTTTGTATTTAGGGTGAATCTTACCAAAACGAGGCCATAACAAGCCGTCGCGGCTCATCGTCATCCAAATACGGGGCTGACCTATCTGAAAAACTAAAATAGCACTGGTTATGGCTACAACGGCACTGACGGAAATTACTCCTGCCACAAAGTTCATATCTACCTTCTGAAAAACATAGGCCAAAGGATCGTCGACACCCAACTCTTTATAATTTACCATTCCTGTCAACACAAGTGTTATGGCAACATACAACACTGTACATATACCCAAGCAGTAAAGCATGGCACGAGGCATATCGCGCTGCGGATTTTTACTCTCTTCTGCGGTTGTAGAGATGGAGTCGAATCCTATAAAAGAAAAAAATACAGCAGCCACTCCACCAAGTACACCCTGTATACCGTTGGGAGCAAAAGGAGACCAGTTTTCGGGCTTTACAAAATAAATCCCGCCAAATATAACTGCCAATATTATTCCTACTTTGAGAAAAACCAAAGCGTTATTGGCAAAGCGAGACTCTTTGATACCGACAAAAACCAATACACTCAATGCTATAATAATCATGCCAGCAGGCATATTGACCAAAACTTTAATGCCAAAAAGCTCGGGCGCAGTCCTGTAAGTCTCGGCTGCCTGTAAAACATTAGACGGCAAATCAGGAACACCTTTCAGAACTTCCTGATAAGCACCGTAAGCTGTCATATAGCCTACGGATAAATAGTGCGGCCAGTGAATGCCAAAACCTTCGAGCATCGTAGTAAAATACCCCGACCACGAAATGGCTATAACCATATTAGAAACCGCATACTCAAGAATAAGTGCCCACCCGATAGCCCAAGCAAACAGCTCGCCAAGTGTGGCATAAGTATATGTATAAGCACTGCCGCTTGTCGAGATCATGGAGGCAAACTGTGCATAACAGAGT
>JBKEAM010000005.1:0-9753 GCA_047972265.1 Oscillospiraceae bacterium
AGGGCGTAACCCTTGCGTTTGAAACAATGGAAACCCCGTTTATGGATACAGTGGGCAAGGCTATGGAGTGGGTAAGTAAGGTAAACAGCCCCTACTTGCAGGTGTACCCGGATATAGGGAATATAACCAATGCATCACTGATGTACAAAACCGATGTATTGGCAGACTTGCGCAGTGGTACAGGGCATATCTCTGCCGTGCACCTAAAAGAGACAGTGCCGGGGGTATACCGCGAGGTACCCTATGGCACGGGCCATGTAGACTTTAAAGGTGCGGTAGCTACAGCGCTAGAGCTTGGCGTGAGGATGTTTGTGGGCGAGTTTTGGTATACGGGCGAGGGAGATTGGCGCGGAATACTAAAGGGCAACAATGCTTTTTTAAGAGCCAATTTTTAAGCTTGTAAAACAATTAAAAGAGGAAGAACCTATTATAAGGTTCTTCCTCTTTTGTATTTATTGTTGGTAACTGTAAAAATAAGGCAATTAGCCCTCTACAGCATATGCTCCCAGCATCCAAAGCAAATTTTGGTATTCGCCCAAATAGTTGTTAAACTGGTCGGCGGTTACACCGTCGCCTGCTTCTTCGGCCAGTTTTACAATTTCGGATGTATCATTAATCCAAAACTCAATGTCTGCAATCAGTTTGCGTACAGCGTGCCCAGAGGAGATAATTTCATCATCCAGCTCTTTTACGGTGGTAATTTCCAGTGCCTTTTTCATGCTTGCTATGGGTTTTTGGCCCAGGGCCAGCAGGCGCTCGGCCACATCGTCAATAATTGTGGCAGTTTGGTTGTACAGGTCTTCAAATTTGGCATGAAGAGTAAAAAAAGATTTGCCGGTAACATACCAGTGCAGGTTGTGCAGCTTAATGTAGGCTACTTGTTGGTTGGCTAAATACTGGTTCATTTTTTGATAAAGTGACATAAAGAACTCCTTTCGATTAGCAAAGGCTAACTATTGGGTTTTTATAAACGCGCATGTAGGTGCGCGTTTGTTTTTGTTACTAATAAAATAGCATATATTTTTACAGAAATCTATAGAAAAAGATGAATTTAGGAATAATTACTAAAAATTAGCTATATATTTGCATTGGGCGGGGCAGGAATTTCTCCGGTAGAGAATTTGGCCATTTCTAAATCTAAATCGGCAACAACTTTGCTGTCTAATAAATTGCGTTTTGCCAGTGTGTTTAAAACCTGCATGGTTTCGGCATGGGTGCGCCGGGGGTGGTAGGGGCGTTCTTCCCAAACGGCCTGATAAATATCAATACAAGCCATCAGGCGGGATATCATATCTAACTCTTGCCCGGTTTTGCCAAAAGGATAGCCGGAACCATCCAGCTTTTCGTGATGGTTTCCGGCCCATTGACGAATATTTTCAAAACCGGGAATCGGCTTTAAAATTTCGTGGGTCCACCACACGTGGCTTTTTATAATATCAAATTCTTCCTGGGTAAGTTTGGCGGGTTTTTCCAGTATTTGGGTTGGGATCATCAGCTTTCCAATATCGTGCAAAGCAGCGGCTAAATACACCTGCGCACGTAAATGCGGGTCAAACTGGTAATAGCCGCTCATCCACCATGCCCTGTTTGCTATTTGGACAGAGTGTTTTTTGGTAAAATGAGACTTATAGTCTATAATTCGGGCAAAAAAAGCGGCAAGGGCTATCATGGCTTCTTCGCCATAATCTACGGCATAAGGGGGCAGTGCGTCAAAAAAGTTTTTGTTAATATTTTCGTCCCGCAGGTTTACAATAAGGTCTTTGTTCATTATTTTTTGCAGCGCTCCGGCCGCCTGCGGAAAAAACGCAGTACCGGTATTTTGGTGTATTGTTTGGTGTATATCTGGCAGTTGGCTGTTGTTTAGCTGGTTGATGGAAAACATACCATCCAACTTATCTGCCGCTGCAATTATGCTGGCTTCAAGCGGTATTTCTCCCTCGGCTTTTTTAAAGGGGCCGCTTTTGTCGGGAGATTCGTGATGATATTTTATAAAGCCGTCAATATTGTTTTTGTGGGGTAAAAAATCGATGTTTCTTTGCCCTTTAGAGCAATGCACGCCCAAATCAAAAAAAATCGGGGGAATGTGCGTGCTCTTCCTGTATATATTCCGGAATGGCATTGTCGTGCAGCAAAGCGCAAGAAGTAAGTGCTGTTAGTTTGTCCTTATTCATTCCCAACTCTTGCCCCATACAAAGGCTTAAATATGCAATTCTTTTTGCATGGTTTGTGGTGGCACCCGTCAGTTCTTTTTCTACGGCATCTAAAGCGGTAGAAAATGCAGCTAAAATTTCGTTGGCACGAGTATTCATATGCAACAACTTTCTTCTTTTATTCGCTGTACAAATATTACAAATATCATTTACAATTTTAGCATAAGTCACATAAAAAACAAAACTAAACTGTGTTTGAGGGTGAAAAAATCGCCTTTAAAAAGAAAAAGCCTGCTTTTATTGTATAAAACAATAAAAGCAGGCTTTTTAATTATAGAAAAATGACTGTTTAGTACTGCTGTGCTGGGGAGGTAGGATCGTTTTCATCATCGATATCATCCTGCTTTGTAAAGTGCCGAAGAATAAACAGGAAGATGATTTGAATGATGGTTGCCAAAACAGAAAGCACGGTCCAGATATCTACGTAACCCATAGATGCGGACATATCCTGTGTAAGCAAGAAGATGATAAGACCAATGATACCCATTGCAATACCAAGCAAACGCCACACAATGCCGCTGCGGCCTTTTTTGCCCTGTACTTCTTCGCCGTCTTCATCGGTTTCATCTTCGGCCGGTTTACTGCGCACAAACAGGCTTACAGTAAGGGCTACAGATATTACCAAGCTTAAAACGGTGCAAATAAGGTTTAGCAGTGCCCAGGTGGGGCCATCAAGGGTGGTATCCGGTATTGGCGGGTTGGGCAGCGAAACAACACTTTGAGAGCTGGAAGAGCCGCTGCCGGAGGAAGCACCACCCGATACGGAGCCCGCAGAGCCGGTAGCAGATACGGAAGAAGACCGCGCAGGTGTTGTAGAACGAGAACCCGAGGAAGTTCCGCCGCCGGAGGAACCGCCACCACCGCCACCGCCGGTGCTTGTAGAAGAACCGGGTGTGGTTTTAAGGGTGTTGGTAACCGTAATAGCAGGGGTACCGGATGCTTTGCTTAGGTAAAGGTCGTTATTGGCATAAGAGATGTTGTACAGTGCCGAATGGCCGGAGTCTTCTACCAAACGGTAGTAGCCCTCTTTAAGGCCGGTAAGAACGCCGCCGTAAGCCTGAGAAGCATTTGAAGCAGAGATGGTAAGAATACCATCATCGCCCGAAAGCTGAAGGGCAGTATTGTCGGAGGAAACGCCGTTCCAAGAAGCCGGAGCCCAGTTTACTTTGTCGGCGCTGTAGTACAGGGTCATGGCAAAGGTGCCGCCACTAGAGGTGTTGGAAAGCTTTTTCATCAAAGAAAGGCTAAGAGCCGAATCTCCGGCAACACGTAGGCCCACTTTGGCAGGTTCGCCGTAATAAGGTGCATCGCCAGACTTCATGTAGAACATGGCAGAGTTATAAGTTGCTTGATTCATGGGGGCATCTGCCACCGCGTCGGGAACGTTCATCTGCCAGGAAACAGAAAGGGTGTACTTGGGAGCGATGGAAACGGTATCTGCAAAGATAATGCGGAAGGCCGCAGGTGCTGCTTTATCCCAGTCCCATGTTTCGGAAGAAACCCATGTTGCTTTTTGCCAGCTTTCCAGCTTGTTAAAGGCGGAGGCTGTAAATTCTAGGGTGAAATCTGTACCAAACTCAAGAGGAGTGGTGCTGCCGGTGGGGGCTGCCAAAGACGCTTTTACAGAGTCGATTTGCTCTTTGGTAAGTGTAGGTGCCCAGGCAGAATCACGGTTGCCATCGGTAAGAACATACTGGTCTCCAACGGTGGGTAAGCTGTCTAAGAAGTAGATGTTTGTGTAGGATTTTCCGGTGGTGTTTTGGTTGTTTAGGCTAAACTGATAGGTAACAGACTGTCCGCGTCCGGCAGAAAGGGAAGTTACCGATTCGGGATTGCTGATTTTGCCGTCAACCGTAACGGTTTTAGAGGAAGTGGCTCCTACGAAGTTAAGCAATGTAATAGTTTTGCTTGCGTACGTGGCGGGTTTGTTTACCGGAACGGAGCTGCCGCCGCTGGCTGGTACAAAGGTATTGCCAAGGTCGGTGGCAGAAATATAAGTAGAAGTGGTGTCGTAAGAAGAGAAGTACTGTGTGGGAATAAGGTAAGAGTTGTTGGTTACCTTGCCAATAGAGGTGGTACCGCTTAGCTTGGTGCTAAATGTAAGGGTAACCGAAGTGTTTGCGGCAAGAGGATCGGTAAAGTTCCATGCAATAATCTGGTTGCCGGCGGTGTTTTTGTAAATTTGAGTGGGTTCGGGGGTGGTGCCCTTTACCTCAGAATACTCGAGGCCCAAGGGAAGAACATCAACAACCCAGTAATTGGTTAAGGAGCTTGAAGCAGAAGAAGCGTTTGTAGCTACCAGTTTCCACTCGTGCATGGTACCTGTTACGGCGGTTACGGTTTCATCGCCAGAAACAAGTGTTTTGGTAATGGCCGGTTTAATTTTTGCAGGACGATAGTCCATTGTGGCAGAGGATTCCAGCCGTTTTAAAGCCTTAAAAGAGTTAAAGCTGGCATCATCCATACCGGTTGCGTCTTTAATATCCCACCAATCGGGCTGGGTGGCATCGTAGCCGCCCTGTGCTATACCGGCGGTAATCTGTGCATCTGTAACAGAGGCATTGTAGTAAACAGAGGCACGGTTGGTAAGCTTAACAAGGAAATCGCCCGGAACAATTAACGAATAGATTAGATCATCGTTTGTAACCTTTGCGTTGTAAACAATGGTAAGGTCTTTTTGACTGTTTACAGAAACCTCTTGTTTAAAAACAATGATTACACGCTGGCTGTTTTCTACATTATCGGTATGCACCGTGTAGTTGGAGGCCGGGATAGAAACTCCGTTGGCTGTAATAGAGGTGATGTTGCTATAGGTTTGTCCAATGGGCAATAAATCGGTAAGTACGGTAAATTTAAGAGGATTGGTAATGTTGGCACCGGATGCATTGGAAACCAACAGCTTGTAGGTAATGGTATCTCCCTTAAATACAGGGCGTGTGGTGCCTTCTGCCGCAGGGCTGGTTATGCTTTTGGTAAAGCCCAGTTTGCTGGAGTATTGGTAAACTGAGAATGCACTGCTTACCTTTTCTACACGGCTAATGGCACCGGCGGTGGCTCCGTTTAAAGCAACGGTGCGCAGTGTGCCGCTGGCAATAGTGCCTGCGGTTGTATACCATTTGTTAATGGCACTGCCGCCAAACAGGCCAGCAAAGTCGTTATCTGCCCCTGCAAAGAATAGGTCTGCACTGGCTTTGATGTTTACAGAATCTGCCGCGGTATTTGCAATTTCGGCATTTACGGTAAACGAGATAACCTGGTTTTTATCAAGGGTAAGGTTTGTAAAATCGATACGCGCATATACAGAAGAAGAAGCATCTGCAACAGTGCCGTTTGCCGCATGGTAAGTAACTGTATACTCGCTGGCAGCAATATCGCGTATTTTTGTAAGGGTACGGTCTGTGCCAATGCTGCTTAATGCTACTCCCGCAACAGCGTTATCTTGCAATACAAGCGCGGCGGGTACATTTACAACAAACACAGGGCGCTTTGCACTTACCTCGGCATAAGGCGTACCGCCTACAACAGAGAAGGATACTTTTGTGCCGGTATCGGCAGCATATACGGTTTTGTCTGGGGTAATGTCAACGTCGGCAAAAAGCTTGTTGGCGTCTACAATAACGGTGGCTCCACCGGTATCGCTGGGCCAGTTCCAGCCGCCGCCACCGCCGCCAGTTCCGCCGCCTCCGCTTCCACCGCCACCGCTGGAAGTGCCAAAGATATAGGCAAGTTTGTTAATAACTTCGTCGCCTGCCACAACACCGCCGGCAACTGTAGCCTGATAGGTGATGGTAATAACATCGCCCTGGTAAAAACGGCCGCCTTCAAAAATAAAGGCCATCTGTCCATCAGATAATTTATAGTCGCTGCCTTTTACAAAGGGCACAGTGTTAGAGTAGCTGTACTGGCCGCCGGCGCTTACTTTGCCATCAGAGGTGTTTTTAAGCTCGATGGTGCTGCCTTTGGCGGTAGTTACTTTTACAGTGGCGCGAATATCCTGCATGTTAGAGTTTACAAGGTTTTGGTAGAAAGTATCTCTAACCCATACTTTTGTAAGGTAATCTCCACTGGGAATATTGGTTGCCTCAATTTTAATGGTATATTCTAAAACATCTCCTGCAACAGGCTGGTTATAACTGCTGCTGGTACCATCGTTGGGGCGGGTAAGGTTTTTGTAGGCTTTGCCAATTAAGATATCTTCGGCGTTTTTGGCATAGTAATAAACAGTGCCGCTAACATCTTTTTGGGCGGTTTTGGCGCCTGCCTGGGCAGAAATGGTGGCTGTGTTTTGGAAAGAAGCAACCAGTGCAGTGCCCAAATCGATGCTGCTATTGGCCTGGAACAATATAGCAGGCCTTTGGATGGTGCCAATTTGTGCGTTTTCGGGAATATTGCTAAAGTTAAAACGAACGGGATAACCGGCAGTGGTGGTTTTTAAAACATAAGCATCTACACTGCTAACAGGTTTTTCAAACAGGGAAGTACCAAGAGAGGTGAGCGCGCCGTTGTTAAACACAACCTGCCAGCTTCCATCTTTGTAAATTTCTACCGATTGTTTAACCTGCTGGTTGTCGTTAACAATGTTTGCCAGCTGGAAGCCAATGGGGTACATCTGGGTAGAATCATACCCTTTATTACCGTTTACATCGGTGTTTTTGTCGGCATCGGTAATGGTAAGAGAATCAATTTTTGCGCCGGTGGTATTTTTAAAGTAAGTGCTGTTGGCAACTTCAAACCAAATGCGGTTGGGATGGCTATCTCCGGGGATAGCGCGCGAAGTAATATAGTTACGCGCCACAGCATCTGTTTCGCCATCTGGGTTAAGGCCAATTTTATCGGCGCCGGTTGCCTGTACATTGTATACCCAGTTACGTACGCCCTTGGCAGAATCTTTTATAACACTCTCTAAGGTGGGAAGTGTGGGCGTTGTGGGGGTTTCGTCTTTTTTGTTTAAAACAATGTTTGCGGTGTTTGCATTGTTTAGGGTTAATTGACCCGAAACAGGTGTAACCTTAGCAGAATCTGTTACATAAGACACCGTGATTTTTGCATTGTTAAAGCTTTGCGCAATTGTTAGCGCAGAAGAAAAGCGAACCTTTTTAAAGGTAATAGTAGAAGACAGATTGCCAACATCGCTGCCGGCAGGTACTGTTTTAGAAAAAGTGAGCGTTATGGTTTGGTCTGATAAATTAGTGGCAATTTTGGTAAGAGATGCCTTAGAGGTGGCATCCAGTGTAAAATATTCTTCGTAAGCATCGCCGGTTAAAGCCATCTTTGCAAAATCGGCGCTGGTATAGAGGATGTTCACATCATTAGGAGTAGGATCGGACACTTTGATTTGAACCTGATAAGTAACAGAAGTGGTAAACTCGTACCCCGCAGCCGAAGAAGCGGCATTGTTTGCCGCCACAGTAACAGCACGGTTAAGGTCGTAGTAATAACCGCCCGAAACATCGGCAACAACCTGTGACGAGGCTACAGTTAAAGTGGTGGTAGTAGGAGTAGGATTGGCAAGCGCCCAACCTGTTTTTGATTTTGCAGTTACATCTACAGAAAGCTGCTTGTCAACAACATCGCTGGCATCGCCCCACTGAGCGTTCTTTTTAATAGAGGTTCCCTTCGAGTCGGATACCTCGGTTAATGCAATGTTAGAAACAGTGCCATTGGGTGTTACACCGTTTGGAAAAGCAAACCGGAAAGTAGCGTAAACCTGTGTTTCGCCACTGTTTGGCAACTGACCAACCGTAATAATAAGGGTTTGCAAGTCGTTATCGTCCGGGCGGCTATAGCTTACGTTGCTATTGGCCGATGTGTCCGGATACAATTCTAAAGAACCGGTGGCAACCAATTTAAAGGATATACCCTCGGCAATTTTTCCGGTGTCTAAGGATACAGTACCCGACAGTCCTCCAACATATTGGGTACCGGTATCAACCGATTCGGAAAAAACCTCAAGGTTTGGAATAAGGTTGCGCAAGTCCTTTTCAGACAAGGCAGGGGTAGTTGCGCCAGCAGGGGCCGCCAGTACTTCTGATGCGGGGTTGTTTTGCCCCATGCCATCAGTAGCACCTATGCCGATAGCGCTGGCAACCAAAAGCATAACCGCTAACCCCAGTGCGACAATAATGCTTGTGGCCTTCTTTTTATTCATTACGATTACCACTCCTTAGCTATTTGAAAAATTAACATTTAAACGATGATAAATTTTAGAGCACGAAAACATAAAAGTACCCAAAATGTCATTACATCGTACCAAGTTAAGGATAGCATCGTGCGGTAACAAGCTGGTAACACTTAACGATTTGTTCACAATTTAAAATAAAGATTATACTTTGGTTTATAGTATAAAAAGACAAAAAGTAAATAATACTAATATAGGGATGATTTGCCAACGTGCATTATATATAAATAATGTTATAAAAAGAAAAGTATAATGCTATGTGGTTTGTTGCAAAAAAAAATATTTTTTGCGGTATATAAATAAGGGCAGGATATTGACTTAAACAAGCCTATTGTGATAGTATAAATGTCGCGGTATTTATAGCCGCTTATATATGCGGAGGTGCTGGAATCGGCAGACAGGCACGTTTGAGGTGCGTGTGTCATATGGCGTGTGGGTTCAAGTCCCATCCTCCGCACCATTACAAATGACCTTCAAAAGGTCATAACGACAAAACAGACTGATGTTATTCAGTCTGTTTTTGTTTGTGTCAATATTACGTGGTTGGGTTTGGGAATATTAAGCTGATTAATTCCAGACTATTTAAATGGCTAATATTTGTCTATTTTTATGGCGGACATGCTAAATCTTTTTAAAAAGTGAGGTGCAAAATTTCGTGAATAAGACTAGACCACTTCTGCCTTGCAGTAATGCAGATAAATTAATTGAGTTTTATGAGGGGTTGGGATTTCAACTAATTGGAAAGTTTATACGCTCCTATTTGATATTAGAACATGATGAAATAGAGCTTCATTTCTATGGAACTAAGCAGGTGAAACCTGCTGAAAACTCATCAATGTGTATCATTTGCACAGATGATGTAGATTCTTTGCATAAGGGGTTTGAAACCGGGCTCAAAACAAATTTTAATCATATCCCCCGCATTGGATTTCCTAAAATTACTAAAATCCGTGATTTAAGCGATGATAGAAGATTTACATTGACTGACCCCAGCGGTAATACTTTTTACATCATGACACCGAAACAAGCTGGAAGTGGCACGTTTTTTCGCGACTTGGGTAATGAACAATATGCCAAACAATATGCAATCCTCTATGATTTAGTATATTCGAAAGAGGATTACAATATTGCGAATAATGTGCTGACAAAAATGCTGTCTGTAAAAGAGCAGCTTTTAGAGATTGACAGGGCAAAGCTGTTGCTGATAGCTGCTGAAATTTACAAAGGATTGGGATTGCAATACAATGAAACAGAGCTCAAACAGTTAATAGCTGTAAATGGTGAGGATGCTAATTGGAGAATCATAGAAGATAAGTACAATGAGATATTTAGCAGCCAATCTGGTGAATTATAACCATACTGCAT
>JBKEAM010000007.1:0-8215 GCA_047972265.1 Oscillospiraceae bacterium
AGGGCGTAACCCTTGCGTTTGAAACAATGGAAACCCCGTTTATGGATACAGTGGGCAAGGCTATGGAGTGGGTAAGTAAGGTAAACAGCCCCTACTTGCAGGTGTACCCGGATATAGGGAACACCACCAATGCATCGCTGGTGTACAAAACCGATGTATTGGCAGACTTGCGCAGTGGTACAGGGCATATTTATGCCGTGCATCTAAAAGAGACAGTGCCGGGCGTATACCGCGAGGTACCCTATGGCACAGGTCATGTAGATTTTAAGGGCGCTGTAGCCACAGCGCTGGAGCTTGGTGTGCGGATGTTTGTGGGGGAGTTTTGGTATACGGGCGAGGAAGACTGGCGCGGCATACTAAAGGGCAACAACGCCTTTTTAAGAGCCAATTTTTAAGATTGCAAAACAATTAAGGATAAAAAGGAGCAATAGAATGTTTGCTTGTTCTTCACGAGACACACAAAAATACAACTATTTAGAAGAAAAATTTATGATAGCCTACCGTTTTTTGCAAAGGGAAGATTTGGCAGAGCTGCCCGAGGGTGCGGTAGAGCTGGAAAATGGGATTGTGGCGCACATACAGCACTACACCACAAGCCCACAGCAAGAGCTTTTTTACGAAACGCACGACCATTTTTTTGATGTGCAGTATATGGTGCGCGGCGAAGAATTGTTTGGCGTGCTGCCACGCGAAGGGCTTGTGCCAAATAAAGAGGCCAACGAAAAAATACAGCCGGGAAATGATATTTTTTATTATGAGCAACCGGCTGTGGACGGCAGTGTTTTTTTGCGCGAGGGAGATATGATTGTGGTATCGCCCGAGGACGCCCATAAGCCGCGCTGTATGGTAAAAGAGCCTAAGGCTGTTATTAAAGTGGTGGTAAAGGTGCCGGTGTAACCTGCTATATACGGCAGTGGTACAGGCAAAACAACACTGATGTAAAGAAATAATGCAAAAATAAGAGCCGATTATTTTGACAGAAGAACAAACCGCTCCTATAATATCGATAAGAGGATAAAGGGCAGATAGGCAGGCCTTGGTGCTGTATAGTGGTAAAACCTGTGCAGAGGTAATGGCGTTTTGGCGGCAAGCTGCCGCCAAAATAAAGGGTTACCGTTGTTATGCATAAAGCCTGCCTGCTGCTTTTAACGTATGGAGGGGTGCCCTTTGGTAAAAAAAGAGCCGGTTGTTATTTCTATACAGGCGCTTAGGCGTATGCCTTATTATCTGCAATATTTAAAAGGGTTATACCAGCAAGAGATTAAAACGGTGGCGGCGCCGGCTATGGCCCAGCATTTTGGCCTAAACGAAGTGCAGGTGCGCAAAGACCTTGCCGCGGTAAGCAAGGTGCAGGGCAAACCAAGGGCCGGGTTTTGTGTTGCGGATTTAATCCGCGACATGGAAGAATTTTTGGGCTACCATATTGTGGATGACGCCGTGTTGGTTGGCGTAGGTTTGCTGGGCAAATCTTTATTGTCTTACAAAGGATTTGAGGAATATGGCGTTAAAATAGTGGCTGCTTTTGACAATGACAAAAAACTGGTGGGAACAGAGATTGATAACCACAAAGTTTTGGCGGCGGGCACCATTAGTGATATTTGCCGCCGCTTAAAAACGCACATTGGCATTATAGCGGTGCCAAGCAAAGAGGCGCAGATTGTGTGCGACCAGTTGATTGCGGGCGGGGTGCTGGCAATATGGAATTTTGCCCCAGTGCATTTGTCGGTACCGGAGCATATTTTGGTTCAAAACGAAAATATGGCGGCCTCATTGGCGCTTTTATCCAACCATTTGCGAGAAAAAATGCAGATGTAAAAGCAAATATTGCTTTTTACTATCTTTTTAAGTGTTGAATCAAAATATACCGCGTTAGTGCGCTTTGTTTTGGCGAAATGCAGCAAATAGGCATGCTAAATATTTATTTTATAGGAAAAACGTAAAAGATAATAGCATATCGATATGAAAATATCGATATGCTATTTTTTGTATTCCTTTTTATTTTGTTAAATGCTATAATAATCAAGAAAATTAAAGATTTAACATGTTGTGAAAGAATCGATTTGCGATTATTATAGATATTTCAATACTGATAAAGGAGAGGCTGGTATGGAAAACAATTCGGTTTCGGTACAAGCGCTGCAAAGGATGCCCATCTATTTAGAATATTTAAAAACACTTCCATCTACTGCTTCTGCCAGCATTTCGGCTTCGGCCATTGCAGAGGCTTTGGGGCTTTGCCACAGCCAGGTACGTAAAGATTTGGCCGCGGTAAGCGGCGGTGGCAAACCAAAGGTAGGATACATACGCGAATGCCTGGTTGAGGACATGGAGGCATTTTTGGGTTGCACCGAAATTAAAAGAGCTGTAGTGGTGGGTATGGGTACCCTTGGCCGCTTTATGATGGACTGCGATGAGTTTGCCGGGTACGGCATGCATGTGGTGGCCGGTTTTGAGCCCGACCAAACCGACGAGGAAAACATGGTTGGTACCAAATATGTTTTTCCGATGGAAAAATTGCGCCTGCTTTGCAGCAGGGTAAAAATACATGTTGGCATTATAACGGTACCGGCACGGCAGGCTCAGCAGGTGTGCGATTTGCTTATCGAGTGCGGCGTAATGGCTATATGGAACTTTACACCCGTTGCCTTACAGGCACCCGAGGATGTGCTGGTATACAACCAAAGCCTTGCGTCCTCACTTTCTGTCTTATCTACCCACATAACAAGGGTGGTGGGGCAAAACGCTGTTTAAAACGGCGGGTGTGCACATGGGGATATGTGCGCCCGAGCCTTTTTATCTATATCCGGTTTGCACGGCGCGTGCAAACGCAAAACGCTAATTGTGGGAGGAAGTACGCGTGCAGGAAACATTTGATTACCAGGCAGTAGACAAAATTGTGGAACATGCAGGAGGAGGCCAAAGCTCGGTTATTTCTATTTTGCAGGGGGTGCAGGAACATTACAGGTATATTCCAAAGCCGGTGTTTCCTTATCTTGCCAAAAAGTTAAACATGAGCGAGGCAAAAATTTACAGTGTAGCCACCTTTTACGAAAACTTTTCTTTGGAGCCTAAGGGAAAGTTTGTAATTAAAATATGTGACGGTACTGCCTGCCATGTTCGGAAATCGATACCGATTTTGGAGCGGTTGCGCAAAGAGCTAAGCCTTACCGCGCAAAAAACCACCACCGATGATTTAAGCTTTACGGTAGAAACAGTATCCTGCCTTGGTGCATGCGGTTTGGCGCCGGTTATTACAGTAAACGATAAAGTGTATCCTGTAATGACGCCAGACAAAGCATCCATACTGCTGGAAGAGCTAAAGGGGGAACTGTAGTATGCTGCAAACAAGAGAAAACCTTATAGAAACAAGGCAAGCTTACCGGCAGGCGCTGGATACCCAAAAGAAAAAAATATTGGTGTGTGCTGGTACCGGCTGTGTGTCCAGCGGGGCGTTGCAAATATTTGATATGTTGCAGGAAAAAATGCAAAAGATGGGAATTGCCTGCGAAGTAAAGCTGGAAAAAGAACCGCATGATGAAGCGGTGGGCCTTAAAAAAAGCGGATGCCATGGATTTTGTGAAATGGGCCCGCTGGTGCGCATAGAGCCGCAGGGCTGGCTGTATACCAAGGTAAAGCCGGAGGATTGCGACGAAATTATTGAGAGAACCATTGCAAACGGCGAACATATAGAGCGCCTTGCCTACAAAAAGCAGGATAAGATATACAAAGGGCAGGAAGAAATCCCCTTTTATAAAAAGCAAACACGTGTGGTGCTGGAGCACTGCGGCCACATTGATGCCACCTCGCTGAACGAGTATTTGGGCATGGGTGGGTATGCTGCTTTAGAAAAAGCCCTGTTTGAAATGCAGGACCAGGAAATTGTAGATGAAATTACCCTTTCTAACCTGCGTGGGCGCGGCGGCGGGGGATTTCCGGCCGGGCGCAAGTGGGCACAGGTAAAGCGCCAAAATGCCGAGCAAAAATATATTGTGTGTAATGGAGACGAGGGAGACCCCGGTGCTTTTATGGACCGCAGTATTATGGAGGGTGACCCCCACCGACTGCTGGAAGGTATGATGATTGCGGGCGTGGCCTGCGGCGCTACTGAGGGCTATATTTATGTGCGTGCCGAGTACCCCATGGCTGTAAGCCGCCTGCAAAATGCCATAGCACAGGCAAAGCAAGAGGGTCTGCTGGGAGAAAACATACTGGGCTCTGGCTTTAACTTTAACATGCATATTAACCGCGGTGCCGGTGCATTTGTGTGCGGCGAGGGCAGTGCGCTTACCGCCTCTATAGAGGGCAAACGCGGTATGCCGCGTGTAAAGCCACCACGCACGGTAGAGCACGGCCTGTTTAACATGCCTACGGTTTTAAACAACGTAGAAACCTTTGCAAACGTGCCCCTTATTATAGTGCGCGGCGCCGATTGGTATAAAACCATGGGCCCCGAAAACAGCCCCGGTACCAAGGCTTTTGCCCTTACCGGCAATATCGAAAATACCGGCTTAATTGAGGTGCCTATGGGTACCCCCCTGCGCGAAGTTATTTTTGATGTGGGCGGCGGTATGCGTGGAGACGGAGAGTTTAAAGCTGTGCAGATAGGCGGCCCCTCGGGTGGCTGCCTTACAACAGAGGATTTGGATCTGCCGCTTGATTTTGACTCTCTTAAAAAAGCGGGCGCTATGATAGGCTCGGGCGGGCTTGTTGTAATGGACAGCGACACCTGCATGGTAGAGGTTGCGCGCTTTTTTATGAACTTTACCCAAAACGAATCTTGCGGCAAGTGCGTACCCTGCCGCGAGGGCACAAAACGGATGTTGGCTATATTGGAGCGGATTGTAGAGGGCAATGGCGAAGAGGGCGACATAGACCTTTTGCTGGAGCTTGCCGACACCATTTCGGCAACGGCCTTGTGCGGCCTTGGCAAAACAGCGGCGTTTCCGGTGGTAAGCACCATACGCAGTTTTCGCAGCGAGTACGAGGCGCATATACGGGATAAAAAATGCCCGGCCGGCAGTTGCCAAAAACTTAAAACCATCCGCATTGATGCAGAGAAATGCAAGGGCTGCTCTAAATGCATGCGTACCTGCCCGGTTGGGGCAATTTCTGGCCAGATAAAGCAGCCGTTTGTAATTGCCGAGAGCAGCTGCATTAAGTGCGGTGCCTGTATAGAAGCCTGTCCCTTTGGCGCAATTTTGGAGGCATAACCAATGAATAAAAGTGATTTTATGACAATTGACGGAATACCGGTAGAGATAAACGGAGAAAAAAATCTGCTGCAACTGATACGCCGTGCCGGCATTAAAATGCCTACCTTTTGCTATCATTCCGAACTTTCTATTTACGGAGCTTGCCGTATGTGCATGGTTGAAAACGAATGGGGCGGGCTGGATGCCGCCTGCTCTACCATACCTAAAGCGGGCATGACTGTGCGCACAAATACCGAGCGGCTGCGCAAATACCGCAAAATGATTTTAGAGCTATTGCTTGCAAACCACTGCCGAGACTGCACCACCTGCGAAAATAACGGCAAGTGCAAGCTGCAAGATTTGGCCATGCGCTTTAATATCCGCGATGTGCGGTTTCCCAACACAGCACCCCTGCCGCAGGTGGATGATTCTTCGGTTTGCATTACCCGCGACGCCAGCAAGTGCATTTTGTGCGGTGACTGTGTGCGTATGTGTGATGAAGTGCAGAATGTGGGAGCTATCGATTTTGCCCATCGTGGCTCTAAAATGACAATTAGTACCGCCTTTGACGGCCCCTTGTCCGAGTCTCCCTGTGTAGGGTGCGGGCAGTGTGCCGCAGTATGCCCCACCGGCGCCATTGTGGTTAAAAACGATGTAGCTGGCGTGTGGAAAGCACTGGACAATAAAGATGTAAAGGTCACCGTACAGGTAGCGCCGGCGGTACGCGTTGCTTTTGATAAAGAAGTGGGCTTGCAAAACGGGCAGGATTCTATGGGTAAGGTGGTAGCTGCCCTGCGCCGCATGGGCTTTGACGAGGTATATGATACCTCTACAGGGGCAGACCTTACCGTGCTGGAAGAAAGCAATGAACTGCTTAAAAAACTGGAAGAAGGCCCTACGGACCTTCCGCTGTTTACCTCTTGCTGCCCCGCTTGGGTGCGTTTTTGCGAAACAAAATACCCGGAACTGATGCCCTATGTGTCTACCTGTCGCTCGCCTATGGAGATGTTTGCCGCTGTTATTAAAGAGCAAAGCGCAATATCCTCCAGCCGCAAAAACATACACGTAGCGGTAATGCCCTGCACAGCTAAAAAAATGGAAGCCTCACGCGAAGAGTTTAGGCGCAATGGTTCGCCCTATGTAGATTATGTAATTACCACCCAGGAACTGATACAGATGGTAAAAGAATCGGGCGTGCTGCTGGCAGACCTAGAGCCCGAAGCGGTAGATATGCCCTTTGGCACCAAAACCGGTGCGGGTGTTATTTTTGGGGTTACCGGTGGCGTTACCGAAGCCGTATTAAGACGGGTATCGGCCGATAAATCCTCGGCAGCACTTATGTCTTTAGCGTTTAACGGCGTACGCGGGCTGGAGGGTGTGAAAGAAACCAGTGTAACTGTGGGAGATAAAACCCTTAAAATTGCCATTGTCAGCGGGCTTAAAAATACCTCGGACCTTATTGAGCGGATAAAAGCGGGCGAACACTATGATTTTGTAGAGGTAATGGCCTGCCCGGACGGGTGCATTAGCGGCGCGGGGCAGCCCTTTGCGGTAAGAGAAGAAAAAGAAAAACGCAGCAAGGGCTTATATTCTGCCGATAAAATGTGCAACATTAAACGCTCGGAAGAAAATCCCCTAATGATTAACCTGTACAGCGGGGTACTAAAGGGGCGAGTACACGAGCTTTTACACGTAGAATACAGCACGGCGAATATGGAGGCAAAACATGATTGAAGTAAATGTTTGCATCGGTAGCGCATGTCATCTGCGGGGAGCATACAATGTAATACAGGTTTTTCAGCAGATGATAGAAGAAAAGCAACTGCATGAAAAGGTAGAGCTAAAGGGATCTTTTTGCATGCGTCAGTGTCAAAAAGAGGGAGTTTCGGTAACTATGGGGGGCAACAGCTATACCATAAAGCCGGAATCTGCCAAAGACTTTTTTACACAGACGGTACTGCCGCAAGTACAATAGTGGATTTGGCAAAGACACTGTAGCAGTACATATGGTTAAAATATACCAATAAAGCACCCCAGGGCAGGGGAATAACCCCCTGCCCTGGGGTAATGCGTTTTAAGCGTGAGTAATAATTTGCATAAAAAAACAGGCAGAATATTCTGCCTGTTTTTTGTATAAAAAGATTAGTCTTTTTTGCTAAAAGTGTCTTTTGATTTTTCGGTGCCATCTTTTACAACGTCGGAAACTTTCTCCATTACATCTTCGGCGACGTCTTTTACTTTCTCTTTTACTTTGGGTGCCGCATCATCAATTAAATCTTCGGCCTTGTCTTTTAAACCATCAAACATACCTTTAACATCAATCATGTGTAATCACCTCCAACAAAATTTGGTTGTAGCTACAGTATATAGTAGTGGAGCAAAAAAGTATAATAAACGGGTTTGCAAAAACTATATAAAAAAAGAATATCTAAAATATGGGGAGTATATGAAAAAGAAAAATGAATAAAATGTGCAAATACGATATAAAATTTGAACGGAAAATAAAGTAAGTTGCTAATGGGGGGAAAGACGAGTAAAAAGTCAAAACCAGGCGAGAATGACAGCAGCAATAAGAATCGTATCGATTATAAAAGAGACAATTAGGATAAGCAAGTGGGAAAAGGCCGGATAGTGCATTGCGAAAAAAAGATGTCTCTATTGGGAGATATCTCCCAGTGCGGCGTCAATATCGGCAAGCAAGTCTTCGGCCGACTCAAGCCCCACCGAAAGGCGCAGTAAGGTTTCGTCTATTCCCTTTTGCAGGCGTTCTTCTTCCGGTACGTCGGCATGGGTTTGGGTCATGGGGTAGGTAACAAGCGTTTCTACGCCGCCCAGGCTTTCGGCAAACTGGATAAGCTTTACCGAGCGCAAAAACTGCCGGGCTGTTTCGGCACTGTCTACCCTAAAAGAAAGCATGGCACCTGCGCCGCGGGCTTGCCGCTTTGATATTTCGTATTGGGGGTGCTGGGGCAGGCCGGTATAGTAAACCTCTTTTATTATGGGGTGTGTAAGCATCCACTGGG
>JBKEAM010000018.1:0-64085 GCA_047972265.1 Oscillospiraceae bacterium
GTTTATTTTGCAAGCTTGTCCATCACACCCATAATTTCCTCTATTTTATCCTGTGCATCATCGCCGCCAATGGCGTCTTTAACGCAGTGAGAAAGATGGGCGTGTAAAATTTCCATATTTACCTTTTTTAAAATAGCGGTGGAAGCCATTAACTGATTGGAAATATCAATGCAGTAGCGGTTGTCCTCCACCATTTTTATCAGGCCGTCTATCTGTCCGCGGGCTGTTTTTAGCATGCGCAGGGTTTTATCTGTGTCGGCAACCATAAGGCTTCCTCCTTTTGTAAAAATTGGTTCAAACTATTCAATAGAGGTAACCTTGTACCCGGCTTCTTCTACAGCGTGGGTTAGGGTGGCATTGTCGGCATCGCCCTTTACAATGGCGCGGTTGTTTTCAAGTTCTACAGTAGCTTGTACCCCGGGCAGTGCATTTAATTCTTTTTCTACATGGGCCTTGCAGTGTCCGCAAGACATACCCTCGATGTTTACGATTTTTTCCATGATGTCATTGCTCCTTTCGGTTGTTGCAACGGTTGTTTCTTTTTGTATTATAGTGTCTTGTCCGCTGGCGGGCAAGGGGGTGGATAGAGATAAATTGCCAGAGTTTACGGCGGCATGTACCCGCTTTGGTTTAAAAAAGCGCAGGCGCAGGGCATTGCCCACAACAAATACCGAGCTTATGCTCATGGTGGCGGCGGCAAACATGGGGTTTAACTTCCAGCCAAACAGGCTGTAAAATACACCGGCCGCCAGCGGTATACCAATGGTGTTGTAAAAAAAGGCCCAAAATAGGTTTTGTTTTATATTGCGTATGGTGGCCTTGCTAAGCTGAATGGTGGTAACGGCGTCCAGCAGATCACTCTTCATCAAAACAATATCGGCCGATTCGATGGCAATGTCGGTGCCGGCGCCAATGGCAATGCCAACATCGGCACGTGCAAGGGCGGGGGCGTCGTTAATTCCGTCGCCTATCATGGCAACCTTGCGGCCGCTTTCCTGTATACGGCGCACTTCACGGTCTTTATCCTGGGGTAAAACTTCGGCCACAACGGTATCTATTCCCAATTGTTTTTGAATAGCGGCGGCGGTTTTTTGGTTGTCGCCTGTAAGCATTACCACATCAATGCCCATGGCTTTAAAAGAACGTATGGCTTCGGCGCTGGTGGGTTTTACGGTATCGGCAACCGCTATAAGGCCCAGCAACTGGCTGCCTTTGGCAAAATACAGCGGGGTTTTGGCTTGGTCAGATAATTCTTCGGCCTGTGCTAGTAGCGGGTCGGTATCTACCTTTTGCTCCTGCATTAGGGCAAGGTTACCGGCATAATAGGTGCTGCCGTTTAATTCTCCCTGTATGCCCCTGCCGGGTATAGCGGTAAAAGAATCGATGCTTTCTACCACAAGCCCATCACTGGCGGCACGCTCTACAATAGCTTCGCTTAAAGGATGCTCGGAGGGTTTTTCGAGGGCGGCTGCAACGCGCAGCAGCTCGGTTTCGGAGGTGGCGCCCGCCAGTACAATATCGGTAACTTTTGGCTTGCCCTCGGTAATGGTGCCGGTTTTATCCAGCACTACGGTTTGAATGCTGTGTGCGTTTTCCAGCGCTTCGGCAGATTTAAACAGGATGCCGTTGGTGGCGCCTTTGCCGGTGCCAACCATAATGGCAACGGGTGTGGCAAGCCCCAAAGCACAGGGGCAAGAGATAACCAGTACAGCAATGCCAATAGAAAGAGCAAATTCAAACGAATGCCCAAGCAGCAGCCATACTACCACAGATAAAATGGCAATGCCGATAACAATGGGTACAAATATGCCGCTTATTTTATCGGCCATTTTTGCAATGGATGCCTTAGAGGTATTGGCTTCCTCTACCAAGTTAATAATTTGCGCAAGGGTTGTATCAGAGCCAACCTTTTCGGCACGAACCTTGAAAAAGCCGGTTTTGTTAATAGAAGCGCCAATTACGTGGTCTCCCACTGCCTTTTCTACCGGTATGCTTTCTCCGGTAAGGGCGCTTTGGTCTATCGCAGTGCTGCCCTCTGTAATTACGCCGTCTACCGGTATGCTTTTGCCGGGGCGCACAATTACAATATCGCCCACCCGTACTTCTTCAATGGGCACTTCCAGCTCGGCGCCGTCGCGTTCTACCGTTGCGGTTTTGGGGGCAAGGTCCATCAGCTTTGCAATGGCCTCGCTTGTTTTGCCTTTGCTGCGTGCCTCTAAATACTTGCCAACGGTAATAAGCGTAAGAATAGTGCCTGCCGATTCGATATAAATATCCTCTAAAAATAGGTTGACGGTAGCTGCATCCCCCATGCCCAGCGCATATACAATGCGGTACATGGCGTAAATGCCATATAAAATAGCAGCGGTAGAGCCTATGGCAATCAAGCTGTCCATATTGGGGCTGCGTTTTACAAGGGTTTTAAAACCGTGTGCAAAGTAATTTCGGTTTATATATACAATGGGCAAAACCAGTAAAAACTGGGTAAAAATGTAAGCGCCCGCATTTTCGGCCCCGGCAAATGCCATATGCATAAACTCCGGCACCGGCAGGCCAAACCACATTTTAAACATATGGTACATGGCAAGATACATAAGCGGAATCCAAAATGCGAGAGAAACAATCAGCCGTATCCGCATCTGCCGCAAGTTCTCTTTAACGGGGTCTTGCACAGCGGCACCCTTTGCGGCGCTGCCCGCCTGCCCCGTTACCGATGCTCCATACCCGGCGTCTATAACAGCCTGTATTACCCGGTTGTCGTCTGTCTGTGCAGGATCGTATGTTACAGAAAGACTGTTGGACAACAGGTTTACATCTGCCTTTTCTATACCGGGCAGTTTGCGTACACTTTTTTCTACTGCGGCCGAGCAAGCAGAGCACGTCATGCCCGTTACAGTGTATTTTTGATGCATACCTCCACCACCTTTGCAGGATATATACCCCCACGGGGGTGGGGGAGTAATTACAATATATACCGATAAAGTAGATTTGTCAAGAAAAATAACAGCCTCTTTTGCAAGAAGCTGTTAGCGGTTTTTTATTAAAAGTATTTATCGTAATCCTCTTGCGGCAGCGGGTTTGCAATACCCATTACGCGGGGCCAAAGGCCGGTATCGGCAATGGTAAATCCCATCAGCATTCCAATATGCATATCCAAATGGCGGTGCTGCGCCAAAATAAGCTGCAAGCGGGTATAGTTGCTTTTGGGCGGCTTTTGCAAAAGCTGTTCTTCTTTTAAAGAGGCTAAGTAGCTTAAAATTTTTACCGAAATATCACGGTTGTAATTGATAAGTTGTTTTTTGGATAAAAACCCGTCGGTTTTAATATCCAGACTGTTTAAATAGGTGGTATGAAAAGCGGGCTCATCGTACACAGAGGGATTGATATACCATTGGTCTAAAGAGTGCAGGGTATGGTATACGTGCTTCCACAGGGGCATTTCGCAGTATTCTTTGCTCCAGTTTTCCTGCGGAATGCATTCTATTACGTTTTGCAGGCTCCAAAGAGAGCGGGTTGTTTGGTCTTTTATGGTGGTTAAAATACTTGTTTTAAACTCTTTCATAGCTAACACCTCATGCCAAAAACACAGCTGCCCAATGCATATAACACCTTTCATTTTTACTATGCACTTATTTGCGAGGGAAGTCAAATTATAGTGGATTTTTTTCCCGTAATACGGTAAAATACAATCATTAAATGGCATGGCCATTATTTTGGGAGGGTTTGTGCATGGAAAAAAGAAACATTGCCCTGTACATCGTATTATCTTTTCTTACCTGTGGCATTTTTTTAATCTACTGGATTTACTTAATTGCCAGAGATTTTGACAATATGCAAACACAGGAAAGGGTAAATACCACACCGGGCGTAACTACCTTAATTACTTGTTTTTGCGGCCTTTATTTAATCTATGCTATGTATAAGTGGGGCAAAGCCACACCGGAGATTATGGCCCGTTACGGCCGTATTCCAGAGGACAAATCTACCCTGTACTTACTGCTTAGCATTTTTGGACTTTCTATTGTGGCTCTTGCTCTTTTGCAAAACGATCTTAACACACTGTCGGATCCGGTTTACCCGGGCGCGGCGCCTTACCAGCAGCAGCCTTATTATGGCCAGCCCCAGCAGCCGGTATACCCCAGCGCAGGCGTTCCTCAGCAGCCGGTATATCCTGCCCCAACTGCTCCTCAGGCTCCTCAACAGCCAGGCTATGCACCGCAGCAGCAGCCCTACCCGCCCTTTAACCAGCCCCAGCAGCCGGTGGCACCGCAGGAACCCGTAGCACCCGCACCCCAGGCACCTGTAGAAGCGCCGCCCGTTGTAGCAGCACCGCAGGCTCCGGCTGAACCGCAGGCACCTGTTGCACCCGCACCCGAAGCATCACAAGCACCGCAGGATCCCACTGCACCGCAGTGAGCACCAGAGTAAAAAAAGCAGCGGCAGGCGCAGGCCTGTTGGGGTGTGCGTTTTTGCTGCTGCTGTTTATATACCTGCAATTTAATGTTGGCATCCCCTGTGTTTTTTATCACATAACGGGCTTATATTGCCCGGGCTGTGGTACAATGCGGGCGTTGGTTTCGCTTACACAGCTAAGGGTGCACGAGGCGTTGCATTACAATGCCTATCTGTTTATACTGGCACCGTTTTTACTGGCCGAGGCAATCCGCACCCTTATAGCGTACATACGCGGTAAGCCCACCAAGGTTCCGGCACGGTACAGCAAAATTTACTCGGCTGTTATGATTGTATTGCTGGTAGGGTTTATCTTGTTTGGTATAGCCAGAAATATCCCGGCGTTTTCTTTTTTGGCGCCGCTGTAAACAAAACAAAAATCCCTCTGCCTGGCAGAGGGATTTTTTAATGATATTAAAAAGTATTAAAGAGCGTTTTTTAAAATAAATTCTTCTGCACAGGCAAACAAAACAGGGGTAATGCCGGGATAGGTAAGGTTTTGCGGCAGGTGTTTAAAAAGTTTTGTTTCTGTCATTTCGCTGCCCACTGGCAGCGGCAGGCAGCTTTTTACCTCGGCAAAAAAGCAAACGCCCGTAGTGCCTGCGGCGGCATAATCGCACAGGGGCACCATAGTATACTCTTTAGCACCGCATTCTTCGTACAATTCTCTGTGGGCTGCCCGTAAAGGGGTTTCTCCCCTTTCGATATGGCCGCCCTGTGTTTCCCACGTTTGCCTTTGCAAGTGGCGGCTTAACAGCCAGCAACCGTTTTGGCGGGAAACCATAGCCACATAAATATAACTGCTTAAAGAGCCCAAGGGGTGAACGCTGCCCTGCAATATGGGCTGCTTATCCATAAATACTCATTCCTTTATTTTTTAATAAAAAGGCCTGCTGTATTAAAAACCGCAGGCTGCTTGTTTTAAGTAAAATGGGCAGGTTAAAAGTGGTCTCCATCCGCTTTAAAAACAAATGATGTGCCTGCGTAGTTGTCAAGGGGGCCCAATTGATGCAGTTGCAATATGCCAAGACCTTGTGGCATTTAAGAACGACAAAAACTATGGTTTCTCTGCTGTATATGTGGTCTTTGTAGTGTGGATTTTGGGCTTTAAAAAGGGAATGCGCCCCAAAAGTGTCGATCCGGATGTGGCGGTTAAAATGTAAAGCCCGTAAAAATTAAAAAGGTAGCGCTGACCGGACTCCCATAAAAGCAGGAATAAAAACAGGCCAAAAATGGCGAGGTAGGGCGCAAATAGTAAAACACTCCGTTGTTTAGCGGCTAAAACAGCACCTGCAATGACAAGAAAAAACAAAGCAACATGGTACCCCTGTACAAACGTATCAAATGCAGTAAAGTAACGCCCGCCGGGCGAAATACATTCTACCAAAACTGTTTGCGCTCGTGGAGAATCCCCCACGTTGCGGCCGTAATCCAAATTGCCGGAACCAAAGCTGTATAAGGCTTTTTGATTTAAAAATGCTAAAAATTCAAGAGGAGAGTAAGAAGTAAATCGATTTTGTAGTTCTTCTTTTGCTTTTTGTTGTTTTTCTTCTTTAGTGGGTAGGTTCCAAATTAAGTAATTGTCGTTTGGATTGTGCGATCCGTCTCCATTAAGGCCCATCATAATCCATGAAGTAAAAGGCGTAGAGCGGTCTTTTGCAAGTGTTTCATCTAAAAAGTTAGAATACATAAAGCGGTTAAAGCCATAGTTTACAGCTGCAAAGCATATTAAAAATGATATAACAAGTGCCAACAAATGTTTTATTTTCAGACGAATTAGCAAATCCAATAAAATAGCAACCAGTACAATAACCACCGAATATTTTAACTTTGTACCCAGCGCCATGCCCAGCCCCAAGAGTACAGCCGCCAGCAAATGGCCCTTCCAGCTACCATCCTTTAACAGTCGCAAATACATATACATTGCAAAGGCAGCAAACGGCATAGTGATTGTATCGGTATAAAAAACACCAATGTGGCATTGTATGGCAAGGCAAAAATACAAAAGCAATAAAGCAAAAAATCCACGGGAGATGCCGCAGGTACAGCGGCAGCAAAGGTAAACAAACACATAAGTAAGGTGTATGCAAACGGCGTTAAACACAACACCAATAAGATAAAAATTGGTAAACCCCAGGCGGTTGGCAATGCGAAATAAAAACTGTAAAACAATTGTAAGGGGCATATTATTTGGGTATTTGTAAAAATAATCCAAATAAGGCTCCTCAATAAAACCGTTGACACTAAAATTAACGGCCCCGGTAAAAACACGCTCGTAATCGTTTGTGGGGTAAACGGCAAGCTGCCGGTAAAAAAAGATTTGCGTAAGAAGAAGGAGAACCCCAAACCCTAGCAAAAGAAGCTTTTCGTGCCGCTCTATCCTATTTTTAAAATGCTGCGTAAGGCGATATAGCAGAAAAAACACAAAAAGCCAAAACAAAGCAAAGCAAACAACAGCGAGTGGGGCGTAGTTGTAATGCGGATTGAAAAAGACAACTTGAAAAAATAAAATTGAAAATAATAACGCAAATACAATAAAAAATAAAAACCGAAGTTGATTAAAAAAACGACCCCCACAAAGCAAGCCGTTTTTGCCGGGACGGAACTTATTCATTTTGTTTTATTCTCCTCAATAGAATAGAAACAAATACTATTGCAATACAATTTAGAAAAAGATATTACTAAATTGTCCCCAGTGCAAAAGTATTTGCGTTGTAATGAGTATATCTTTATATCTTTATATCTTTATATCTGCCTCAATTTTTAAGTGCTTGCAGCGGCGCGGGAATACGACCCCCGCGGGCAATAAACACCGAGGGGGAGGCAGTGCGGATGCTCATAACGGGCCCATATCCCAAAAGGCCGCCAAAATCCAGCCGCTCGCCTACTTTTTTGCCAATGGCAGGTATAACCCTAACGGCGGTGGTTTTGGTGTTTACCATACCAATGGCCGCTTCGTCGGCAATCATGGCACTCAGCACATCGGCGGGGGTGTCTCCCGGTACCACAATCATATCAAGCCCTACCGAGCAAACGGCCGTCATGGCCTCCAGTTTTTCCAAACAAAGGTCGCCGCGTTCGGCGGCGGCAATCATGCCGGCATCTTCGCTTACCGGGATAAACGCACCCGAAAGCCCGCCTACGTGGCCGCTTGCCATAACGCCGCCCTTTTTAACGGCGTCGTTTAGCAAGGCAAGGGCAGCGGTGGTGCCGTAGCCGCCAACGCTTTCCAGCCCCATTTCCTCCAGTACGGCCGCCACGCTGTCGCCAATGGCGGGGGTGGGGGCAAGGCTTAAATCTACAATGCCAAAGGGCACCTGCAAGGCTTCGCTGGCAAGCTCGCCCACCAGTTGCCCCATGCGGGTAATTTTAAAAGCGGTGCGCTTTACAACTTCGGCCACTTCCGAAAGGCTTACGTCTTTTGGCGTTTTTGCAAGGGCAGAGCGCACAGCACCGGGGCCCGAAACGCCTACATTGATTACACAATCGGCCTCGCCCGGGCCATGAAAAGCCCCTGCCATAAAGGGGTTATCTTCCGGCGCATTGCAAAAAACCACAAGCTTTGCGGCGCCAAGGCAGTTGTTGTCGGCGGTAAGTTCCGCCGCGCGGCGGATAACATGGCCCATACGGGCAACGGCATCCATATTAATACCGCTTTTGGTAGAACCAATGTTTACGCTGGAGCATACAAATTCGGTTTGGGCAAGCGCTTTGGGAATAGCGTCAATCAGGCGCTCGTCTCCGGCAGAAAAGCCCTTGTGCACCAAGGCAGAAAACCCGCCAATAAAGTTTACGCCCACCTCGCGGGCAGCTCTATCCAGCGTTTTTGCATACTGCACCGGATCTGCTGTGGGGGCGCTACCCAAAAGCATTGCAATGGGGGTAACGGCAATGCGGCGGTTTACAATGGGTATGCCATACTCGGCCGAGATACTCTCGCACACCGGCACAAGGTATTTGGCGCGCCGCACAATTTTTTCGTATATTTTGCGGCAGGCTTCCTCAGGGTTTGGGTCGGCACAGTCCAACAGGTTAATGCCCATTGTAACGGTACGCACGTCCAAACTTTCGTTGTTAATCATGCGGATGGTTTCTAGGATATCGTTTGTATTGATCATGACAGTCTCCTGTGTTGACGTTTATTGTAATAAAAGGGTTTAAATACGGTGCATGGCGTCAAACAGCTCCTGCCGGGTAATGCGCACCTCAACACCTATCTGCTCTCCCGATGCCTGCAAACGGATAGAAAGTTCTTCAAAAGAAACCGTGCATTTTTCAAGGCTGGCAACCATAATCATGGCAAAGGTGCCCCCCAATATGCTTTGGGTAACCTCTTGTATATTTACGCCGGCATCGGCACATACAGTGGCAACGCGTGCCAAAATACCCACCTTGTCGTCTCCAATGGTTGTAATCACTGCCTGCATCAATACTTCCTCCTTGGCAAATGCCGCTGTATTTTTAAAGATTATACCATCTTTAAACCGCAAAACACATATGTATTGGCAATTAAATGGGCAAATTTGCATATTTAAAACAAAATGCGCGTATAATTTTAAAGCAATGCCCAATAAAAAAGACTGCGGTGCAAACCACAGGGATTGTGCGAACAGGCATAGTATAGCAAAATTTAAAAAGCAAATAAAGCGGTAATATAATTGCCCGGCGCCAAGTTTTGGGGTATAATCGTAAAACAAAATAAAAAAGGAAGCACTATGCGCAGTTATAAAATATCTGCGACAAATAAAACCGGTTGCTTTCAGGAAGAGGATGACATTATGGAAAACCTGTTGTTAAAAATCATCGAGCGCAATACACGCCTTACCCTGGAAGAACTGGCAGCTATGACGGGGGCCACCCCCGATGCGGTGGCAGAACAACTGGATGAGTACCGCCGTGCGGGCATTATACACGGTACCCGCACCCTGATAGATTGGGAAAAGGTGGGCGGCAACGGCGTACACGCGATGATAGAGGTGCGCGTATCTCCCAAAAAAGACCACGGCTTTGATGAAATTGCCGAAATGATTGCCAATATAGAAGAAGTGGACAGTGTTTGGCTGATGAGCGGCGGTTACGATTTGCTGTTGGCTATTTCGGGTGCTACTTTTCAGGAGGTAGCCATGTTTGTTTCTCGCCGTCTCTCTCCTTTAGATGACGTACTAAGCACCGCTACCCACTTTGTACTGCGCACATATAAAAAAGACGGAGCCCAGTATCTTTCTAACAATACCGATGAAAGGGAGATACCTGCGCTGTGATTGATTATGATAAGCTGATTTCACCCGGGGCGGCTGCAATGCGTCCCTCCGGCATACGCAAGTTTTTTGATATTGCGGCCGAAATGAAAGATTGTATTACCCTGGGGGTGGGAGAACCGGATTTTAAAACCCCATGGAGCATCCGGCAGGCCGGTATAGACAGCCTGCAAAAAGGCCATACCTTTTATACCTCCAATTCGGGCCTTGCAGCCCTGCGCACAGAAATTTCAAATTACCAGCAGCGCCGGTTTGGCCTTACATTTGACCCCGCCACCCAAATATTGGTTACGGTGGGCGGCAGCGAATCGATAGACCAGTGCATACGCGCCTTTGTAAAGCCGGGCGACGAGGTGATGATACCCGAGCCCAGCTTTGTATGCTACCACCCGCTTACCACCCTTACAGGCGGTGTGCCGGTTACCATACCTTTAAAGGCCGAAAACGAATTTAGGTTAACGGCAGAAGAATTGCGGGCAGCCATAACCCCCCGCACCAAGCTGCTGGTATTCCCCTTCCCCAGCAACCCAACAGGGGCTGTAATGCGCCGCGAGCATATGGAAGAAATTGCCGAAGTATTGCGCGGTACCGATATTTTGGTTTTAAGTGACGAGATTTATGCCGAGCTTACCTATGGAGGAGAGCGGCACGTAAGCATATCCTCTTTGCCCGGTATGCAAGAGCGCACCATTGTGGTAAACGGATTTTCTAAAAGCCACGCCATGACAGGCTGGCGGCTGGGTTATGCCTGCGGCCCCGCGCCCTTAATTGCCCTGCTTACCAAAATACACCAAGCGGCTATTATGTGCGCACCCACCACAAGCCAGTATGCAGGCATTGTGGCTATGCGAGACTGCGACAAAGAAGTGGAAAATATGCGGGACGAATACGACTTGCGCCGCCGCTTTTTAATGGGGCGATTTGCCGAGATGGGCCTGCCCTGTTTTGAGCCCAAAGGCGCTTTTTATGTGTTCCCTGATATACGCAAAACAGGCCTTACCAGTGGCGAGTTTTGTGAGCGTCTGCTTGAAAAAGCACAGGTAGCAATGGTGCCGGGCAATGCCTTTGGCGATTCTGGCGAGGGTTTTGTGCGCATCAGTTATGCCTACTCTATAGACCATTTAACCCAGGCGATGGAACGGTTGGAAACTTTTTTAAAAAGCTTTTAGGCATAAAGTTAAAGCAAAACTGCCCTAAAACAAAGCTGCAAAGCGAGGGATAAGTATGCCTGCTGCCCCGGTGCATATTGCAAAAGCCAGTTATTGCGACGAGCAAGATTTGCAAAAAAAGGTAGAAGAGCTTTTATTGTGCCTGCCGCAGGTGCAGGCCCTTAAAAGCAACAGCAATGTGGTGCTAAAACCAAACCTGATGAGCCCCCGTAAGCCCGAAGAGGCTGTTACCACGCACCCGGCGGTGGTGCGCGCGGTGGTGCTTGCCCTGCAAAAAAAGGGCGTGCAAAGCATTACAATTGCCGAGTCTCCCGGTGGGCCCAGTACTCCCCGCAGTATTGCCAGCTTATTTACGGCGTGCGGTGTGCGGCAGGCCTTGCAGAGCACAGGGGCTGTATTGTACGAGGATATAGAAAGTACAGCTTTGGCAGCGCCAAACGCAAAGCTGGTACGCCGTTTTTCGGTACTAAACCCCATTGCTAAGGCAGATTTAATCATCAACCTGCCCAAGCTTAAAACCCATGTGCTTACGGGGCTAAGCGGCGCGGTTAAAAACTTGTTTGGCGTAGTACCCGGGCTGCAAAAAGCAGAGTTTCATATGCAGTTCCCCCAAAGGGAGCACTTTGGGCAGATGCTGATAGATTTGCAACAGGCCTTGCCGCCCACCGTGCATTTGGTAGATGCGATGCTTGCAATGGAGGGCGATGGCCCCGGCGGCGGCGTGCCAAAAGACTGTGGCGTGCTACTTGCAGGGCAAGACCCCTACGCAATAGACCTTGCCCTTTGCAGCTTTATTGGTATGCCGGCTGCCACGGTGCCTTATTTACAGGCGGGGGCGGCACAGGGCCTTTGCGCAGAGATGTTTGACCCTGCACAGTTGCAGGGAGAAGTAGATGCGGCAGAGGCCTTTTTGGGGTTTGTGCTGCCCAGCAGCTACCAGGGCGATTTGCTGCATTTTCAGCGCATGCCAAAGTTATTTAGCTGGGTTATACCCGCAATTGCAAAGTTTACGGCACCCCGCCCGCGGGTATTGCATTCAAAATGCATTGGCTGTGCCAGATGCAAAGATATTTGCCCCCAAAAAGTAATAAGCATAAAAAATGGCAAAGCACATATAAAACGCAAGGGCTGTATTAAATGTTTTTGCTGCCACGAGGTATGCCCCGTAAAAGCAATAGAAGTGTACCGCAGCCGTTTGGTGCATGGCAGGCAATAAAAGTTGCAGCTTTGTGCTACATAAAAACCAGAATACAAAAAGTTTAAGGATAAAAGTTTGGGGGATTGTATGCAAAAGGTTACCGTGTTGGCTCCGGCAAAAATAAACCTTGCGCTGGATATTACAGGCTTAACAGAAAACGGTTACCATGCGCTGGATACAATTATGCAGGCGGTAAGCCTGTACGAAAAAATAGAAATATCTAAAAGCACCGGCTTTTCTTTGCGCCTGCCCGGCAGCAGGGTGCCGGCAGGGCCGGGCAATACAGCCACCGCTGCGGCCGAAGCATTTTTTTACGAAACAGGCCTTCTTGCAGGGGCAGATATTACCATCCATAAAAAAACACCCACCCGTGCGGGTATGGGTGGCGGCAGTGCCGATGCGGCTGGGGTACTGGCCGGGCTTAACAAACTGTATAATGCAGGGTTAACAATACAAGAATTATGTAAAATTGGGACCCGCGTTGGGGCAGATGTGCCTTTTTGCCTGCTGGGCGGCACCGCTCGCGCCACCGGCATTGGGGATATTCTTACCCCCCTGTCCCCCCTGCCCGATTGCCATATTGTAATAGCCATGCCGCGTGGCATGGGGGTTTCTACCCCGGCGGCCTTTGCGCGGTATGATGAGGAGGGCAGCCCTGTTCATCCCGATATGGAGGAGGCCGTGCTGGCGGTGCAGCAGCAAGACCTTGAGGGCCTGCTGCCACATATACAAAATGCGCTGGAATATACCAGCGGGGATAAAACAACTAAAAATATACGTTTTGTTATGCAAAAGTATGGGGCACTTGCCAGTTGCATGACAGGCAGTGGCGCGGCTGTGTTTGGTATTTTTCCTAATTTTAAAGCAGCGCAAAAGGTAGGCCGTATTTTACGCCTGCACGCCGCCCAAGTATTTGTTACCCAGCCTGTTCCCTATGGACCGCGCGTAAGTTAAATAATATGCTAAACAGCTGGCACCCCTTTTGGGGTGCTTTTTAATTGCACGGAGTATATTTTTGACGTTAATATACTTAATGGGCATAAAAGGCTACTTTGCTTTATTTAAAATACACACTAAAAGATGTTAACCAAGCCAAACAACAGCACAACAAATGTGATATAAAAAGATACCGCATTTTAGGCAAAACTACCCCTTGAATTTTGCATGCAAAAGATGTACACTATAAATTAGCACTCAACACAAGTAACTGCTAATTTATACGGGAGGCCTGTTTGCATGAAACAATTTAAAGCCGAATCAAAGCGGCTGCTAGACTTAATGATCAACAGCATTTACACCCATAAGGAGATTTTTTTAAGAGAGCTTATCAGCAACGCGTCGGACGCAATTGATAAGCTGTATTTTATTTCTCTTACCGATGATTCGGTAGGAAAAACAAAAGACGATTTTGCCATACGCCTTATCCCCAACAAAGAGGCCGGCACCCTTACCGTTATTGATAACGGCATTGGTATGGATAAAGAAACGCTGGAAAGCAACCTTGGCATAATTGCCAAAAGTGGTAGCTTAGATTTTAAAAAAGAAAATGCCGGTGCCGGGGATGTAGACATTATCGGTCAGTTTGGCGTGGGTTTTTATTCGGCATTTATGGTGGCAAAAAGGGTTACCGTGGTTAGCCGTGCTTTTGGCAGCGATACCGCCTGGAAGTGGGAAAGCACTGGCGTAGAAGGCTATACAATTACCGAGGCCGAAAAAGATACAGTGGGCACCGAGATTGTACTAGTATTAAAGGATGATGAGGAAGACAACCGCTACAGCGACTTTTTGGAAGAATATCGCTTGCGTAGCCTCATTAAAAAATACTCCGATTACATCCGCTATCCCATTAAAATGAATGTGACTGAACACCGCAAAAAAGAGGACAGCGAAGAGTACGAGGACGTTGTGGAAGAGGCCGTGCTTAACAGCATGGTGCCTATATGGAAACGCAATAAAAGCGATGTATCGGCAGAGGACTACGCCGAGTTTTATAAAGAGAAATTTACCGATTTTTCGGATCCGGCTAAGGTAATTTCTTCTAGCACAGAGGGCAAAGCCACTTACAATGCGCTGCTGTTTATCCCCAGCCGTCCCCCCTTTAACTACTACACAAAAGAGTACGAAAAAGGCTTGCAGCTGTATGCATCCGGCGTGTTGATTATGGACAAATGCGCAGACCTGCTGCCAGACCATTTTAGCTTTGTAAAGGGTCTTGTAGATAGCCAGGATTTAAGCCTGAACATCAGCCGCGAGATGCTGCAGCATGACGGCCAGCTTAAATTGATTCGCCGCAGCCTAGAGCGTAAAATCCGTTCGGAGATGGCAAGCTGGCTTTCTAACGACCGCGAAAAGTACGAAGAGTTTTTTAAAAACTTTGGTTTACAGCTAAAGGTGGGGGCTTACGCCGGATACGGTGCCGAAGCCGATAACTTAAAAGATTTGCTGTTGTTCCATTCGGCTGCCAAAGATAAGCTGGTAACGCTGGAAGAATACCGCAAAGAAATGCCCGAAAAACAGCCCTTTATCTACTATGCCGCAGGCGAAAGTACAACTCGCCTTGCCAGCCTGCCGCAGGTGGCACGTGTACGTGATGCCGGCTACGACTTGCTGCTGCTTACAGATGATGTGGACGAGTTTGTAATGCAGATGCTGCAAAAATACGATGAAAAAGAGTTCCGCAACGTTTCTGGTGGAGACTTAGGGCTGGAAAGCGAAAAAGAGAAAAAAGAAGTAGAAAAGCAAAACAAAGCCAACAAAGACCTGTTTGAGTTTATGAAAGAGGCTTTGGGTGGTAAAGTAAGCGAGGTTAAGGCCAGCAGCCGTTTAAACGGTTACCCGGTTATTATTACAACCTCGGGCGGCTTGTCTTTAGAGATGGAAAAAGTGCTTAACAATATGCCTACAGATGAAAAGGTAGAAAGTACAAAAGTACTTGAAATTGGCGCGGACCATCCCCTGCTTACAACCCTGCAAAATTTGCATACCGATGATAAAGATAAGCTAAAAAGCTATGCAGATTTACTGTATAACCAAGCCCTGCTTATTGAGGGAATGCCCATTGCAGACCCAGTGGCTTATACAAAAGCGGTGTGTGATTTAATGGTAGGCACAAGCGCGGCACCTGCCCCACAGGCCCAGCCCAAAAAAGAAGCAAAGAAAGCCACCAAAGCTAAAAAAGAAGAAGCAAAAGAGACGGTAGAAGCCGAAGTGATTGAAGACCCCGCCCAGTAAATATAGCCCTACTTGTAATTAAACATACTTTTAAATCCCCTGCGGTTTGCCGCGGGGGATTTTTGTATAAACATAGTTTTAGGCCAAATGCAGTATCAGGGTAAATAGCCAATGCCATTTTTAGCACTAACATAGATAAGAAGTATTGTGTAAGTGAAGATACACAAATAAAATTTTAAAAGTGAGAAATGAGCAAAAAATGAAATTAATTAGGGCTGAATATAAAATAAAAAACAACATTGTACAAGATTAAAACCAAATTTAAAAAATGTGATATATTTTATAAGTTTGCACAGAAACCAATTCAGCTAAAATAATAAGGCAAAATACGCTGGTTTTATTGCAACGGATAAAAAGGTCTGTTATTATTTTTTCAACAACAAAAAAGCCCAGTGTTAATAACAAAGCAATTCACTTTTTAAAAAGCCCAATAAAAGGAGGAGTACCGGCATGCAACTTACGGTATACCGCGGCAGGGTAGAAACAAACCAAAATGGGCAAATGGCAGTGGCACAATTAGAGGGGCATGATTATGGTGCGCCACTTGTGGTTTTTCATTTGCAGCAAGAGGCGCAAAGCAGTATGCAAATAAAAGAGGGCGCCTTTGTAGAGGTTTGGTATAATGGCATTTTTACCCGCAGCATGCCGCCCCGGGCAACAGCACAAAAAGTGGTGTCTATTGCCGCCAGTGCGCAAAATATTCTCATCAATGGTACCCTGCAATCGGTGCAAAACCGGGGAGAATTTTACCATATAAAGCTAATGCCGCACATGGCGCAGCAATCTCTACAAGCGTTGGGGCTAGCAGCAAGCACTAAAAACACAGTAATGCTGGTGGTGCCTTTAAACGCGCTGGAGGGTATTGACCCGGAAGAACTGGTGGAAGGTGCACAGCTTTCGGCTGTTACCAAAGGCATTGCTACCCTTAGCCTGCCGCCCCAGTACCCTGTGCACGCGCTGCTGCCCATTACATAGCATTAAAGTATTGCATATATCATTTTTTTCTAATACAAAAACACCCTAGCCTATTGTTTGGCTGGGGTGTTTTTAATAAAAGAAGGGCTAAAAAGCCGATAAGAAAAAATAATTCGTTTAAAGCTATTAATGTACATCTATATGCCGCTAACGCAACGCATAAATTAAAGCGGGATAGCTCTTAGTGCGAAAGGTGTAGCAACAAAAAATTATTCGGTGGTTTTTTCTTTTAAAATAACATCGTGGCTGCCGCCCTCAACAATACTGGTAGAAGATACCAATGTGATGCGGGATTTTTTGCGAAGCTCTGGCAGCGAGAGCGCGCCGCAGTTGCACATGGTGCTGCGTACTTTTAGCAGGGTAGAGTTTACATTCTCTTTTAAAGACCCGGCATAGGGCACATAGCTGTCTACGCCCTCTTCAAAGCTTAGTTTGCCCGAGCCTCCAAGGTCGTACCTTTGCCAGTTGCGGGCGCGGTTGCTGCCCTCGCCCCAGTATTCTTTTACATAACTGCCGCCAATGCTAAGCAGGGCGGTAGGGCTTTCGTCAAAACGGCTAAAGTAACGGCCCAGCATTACAAAGTCGGCGCCCATTGCCAGGGCAAGTGTAATGTGGTAATCGTGTACAATGCCCCCGTCCGAACAAACAGGAATATAAACGCCGGTTTCTTCGTAGTAGGCATCACGTGCGGCAGCTACTTCCATTACGGCAGTTGCTTGGCCTCGGCCTATGCCTTTTTGCTCGCGGGTAATACAAATAGAACCGCCGCCAATGCCAACCTTTATAAAGTCGGCTCCGGCATCTGCCAAAAACCGAAAACCTTCGGCATCTACTACGTTACCAGCACCAATTTTCACACTGTCTCCATAGCGTTTGCGTGTCCATTCAAGGGTGCGCTGCTGCCATTCCGAAAATCCTTCGGAAGAATCGATACACAGTACATCGGCTCCGGCCTCTACAAGGGCCGGGATGCGCTGCTCGTAATCTTTTGTATTAATACCGGCGCCCACAATGTAGCTTTTGTTTGTGTCCAGCAGCTCGTTTATATTCTCTTTGTGGCTGTCGTAATCTTTGCGAAAAACAATGTAGGTAAGGTGCCCGTCTTTATCTACTAAAGGCAAAGAGTTAATTTTGTTATCCCAAATAATGTCGTTGGCTTCTTTTAAAGAGGTGCCCTCGGGCGCAGTTACCAGCTTGTCCAGCGGGGTCATAAAGCTAGAAACAAGAGTGTTTGCATCCATGCGGGACACACGGTAATCTCGAGAAGCTACAATGCCAAGCAGCCTGCCATTGGCGGTACCGTCATCGGTAACAGCTACGGTAGAATGCCCCGTTTTTTCTTTCAGCGTTAAAATATCGGCCAGTGTTGCATCTGGCCGTATGTTCGAGTTGGATTCTACAAATCCACGCTTAAACTCTTTTACCCGGCGCACCATAGCGGCCTCGTCCTCAATGCTTTGGCTGCCGTAAATAAAGGCGATGCCGCCCTCTACAGCAAGGGCAATGCCCATGCGCTCGCCCGATACGCTTTGCATAACGGCCGAAACCATGGGGATATTCATCTCTATGGGGCTTTTCTCTCCACGGCGAAATTTTACCACGGGTGTTTTAAGGCTTACGTTGGCAGGTACACATTCTGCCGAAGAATAACCCGGTACAAGCAAATATTCTCCAAAAGTATGGGAAGGTTCACTGTATACAAAAGCCATACTGTTCTCCTTTCAAAAATAAGGTTGTTCAATCTTTGCTACATTATAGCATAGTGTACCGGTATAGAAAACAACCTGCAAAGCAAAAAACAAGAGCCCTGTAGCTATGTTGGGTTTTGTGTGGTTTACTGCGTTATTTTTGGTTCTTTTTGCATAAAATTGTTAGCAAAAGCAATACATATGCCACATTTTAATTTTAAAAAATGCAAAGATAAGTTTTGACTTAAAGTTGTTACTTTACCATAAAGGGGTTTTTATTGGCAAATGCTGTATAATATAAAAAATACAGTAACAGGGGGGATTTTTAGAAATGAGCCAACGCAAAAAGCTGTTTAGGTATAGCGATATTTATGACCTGCCCGGCAGCGATGCCTTATTTTGCAGTGCCATGCAAGAAATGGTGGCTTGGCATACACAGCGTAATGCAGATTATGCCGCTATTTTACAGCAGCAGGGCTTTGCGCCAAATCAACTGCAAACCATACAGGATATTGCACATTTGCCCCCTATCCCTACCTTGTTTTTTAAAAAGCACAGTTTGTTTTCTGTTCCTGCAAAAAAATGCATTGTAAAAGCCACCACCAGTGGCACAGGCGGCAAAAAAGGCATGGTGGGTATAGATGTATCCACCGGGCTGGATGCGCTGTGGGCGGTGCTAAAAACCTTTAAAAAACACAAGTTGTTTTCACCCATTCCTACCAACTACATCATTTTGGCCTACCAGCCAAGCAAGCACAATCAAATGGGCATTACCCGCACGGCTACGGGGTTTTCTCTTATAACCCCTACCCTGCACCGAGAGTATGCGCTAAAAAATACCGGCACAAGTTACGAAACCAACTTTGAAGGGATTGAGCGGGCGCTTTACAAGTACCAAAAACAGGGTTTGCCGGTGCGCTTTATGGGGCTGCCCGCCTTTTTGCATTATCTTTTGCAGCAGATGAAAGAGCAAAATATACGGCTTAAGCTACATCCCAAATCTTTGGTTTGTACAGGTGGTGGGTGGAAGCAATTTTATTTTCAAAAGGCAGACAGGCGCGAGTTATACCAGCTGGCGCAGGAGTATTTGGGAGTGCCAGAGCAAAACTGCCGAGATTTTTACGGTACGGTAGAACATCCGGTTTTGTACTGCGATTGTAAAAACCATCATTTTCATGTTCCGGTTTACAGCCGCATACTTGTGCGAGACCCCGCAACCCTGCAACCCCTGCCCTATGGGCAGCCGGGCATCATCAATTTAATTTCTCCATTAATGAAAAGTATGCCCCTAATAAGCCTGCTGCCAGATGATTTTGCCATACTGCACGAGGGCAAAGAATGCGGCTGCGGCAACCCTGCCCCCTATTTTGAAATTTTGGGCAGAGCGGGGCTGGAGGATATAAAAACCTGCGCGGCAGGCGCGGGAGAAATGCTGGAAGAACAGCAGCCCTTGGCACAAAACAGCCGAAAGGAGAACTTGCGGTGAATTTGATACAGGGACAATTGATGACACAGGACGAGGCAACCGCCTTTTTGCAGCAAATGCCGGATGCGGTAGCAAATACCCTGCAAAAGCCGCCCCTGCAAGCAGAGGTGGTAGTAGAAGCCTGTCAGGCACTTGCAAATTCGGTTTTGCCGCAAGATTTTGCGGCAGGCGCGCAGGCGTTGGGGGTGGCACCCCAAACCATAACAACCTACTACGAAGAATTAAAAACTATGTTTAGCAGCCAGTATTTATACCAAAGGCTAAAAACAGAGCTTGGGGACGATTACAATACCCCCCAAGTATATACACCCAATTTCGCAAAAAAGCAGGTGCATACCCAATATATGCCCCTTGGCGTTTTGCTGCACATAGCCGCAGGCAATATGGATGGCCTGCCGGTGTACAGCGTTATAGAGGGGCTTTTGGCGGGCAATGTTAATATTTTAAAACTGCCGCAGGTAGATGGTGGGCTTACCATACAAATACTGCAAAAGTTGTTTTTAATACAGCCGCTTTTGGCCCAGTATGTGTATGTGTTCGATTATTCCTCTAAAGAAACCGAGGCCCTTACAGCGCTGGCCAATATAGCAGATGCAGTTGTGGTGTGGGGCGGTGATGAAGCGGTATCTGCATTTAGAAAAATGGCCCAGCCCAACACACGTATTATTGAGTGGGGGCATAAAAGCAGCTTTGCCTATGTTACCAAAGCGGGTATGCAGCAAAACCAAATGCAGGGACTGGCGTACAACATTTGTCAAACAAACCAGTTGCTATGCTCCTCTTGTCAGGGGATTTTTGTAGACACAGAGGATATAAACGAAGCGGGAGATTTTTGCAAGCAGTTTTTGCCGGTGCTGCAGCAACAGGCAGATAAGGCGTTGCCCATTCCCCTTTCGGCACTGGGGCAAACCACCCTAAAATTGTACAATGAGGAACTAGAAACCATTTACAAAACCAAAGTAGAGGTGTTTAAAGGCAACAAGTACAGTGTGCTTTTATACCCGGGGCAGGCGCTTACGGTATCTATGCAGTTTCGCAACCCATGGGTGCGGGCGCTGCCCCGCAGCGGCATTGTAAAAGCACTGCACCCCTATAAAAATCATCTGCAAACGGCGGGCCTGCTGTGTGGGGACGAGGAGCGAATGGAACTTGCACAATTGCTTTGGCAGGCGGGTGTGGTACGGGTGGCCGGCGGAGAAAATATGTCTGATACTTTTTGCGGGGCTCCGCACGATGGTGAATATCCCCTGCGCCGCTATTCGCGGATGGTAAGTTTGGAGTAAAATGCGCTAAATAGTTGCCCAATCACGTTTAAACAGTAATTTGCTGTTTAAACGTGATTTTTGTTTTGTGTATTGTGTAAAAAATGAGTATGATAAAAGCTGGGCAAAAAATATTACATATATGCAATATTTTTGGGGCTTTGCGCATTACTATAATAGGGGTAATAAAAGGCGACGATAAAAATACGAAGTTTTACCAAAGTATGCGCAGGTAAAGCAAGTTGCCCCGGCCTGTATATTTATGGTCATTTATATAAGGCAGCACCGCATATAAGGCGTAGCCTTATAAAATGCTTTAAAAACGTATGGATTATAAAGTATTTTAAACAGGCAACAAGCAATTACACAAGTTAATGCAATAAAATGCATCTGCCATGCATTAATACAACGACAGGGTGAAAGCATGCTTTATTTTTTTTCTGTTTTAACACAGGAACAACCTACAACAAAAGAAAGGGAGCAAAGCAAGCAGATTGCAGAAAATCTGCTTATTAAGGTAGCACAAAACGATAAAGAAGCATTTGCCGATTTGTACTTGCAAACAAAAACGGCAGTATATGGGTTTGCACTTTCTATTTTGCGCCACCAGCAAAGTGCCGAGGATGTAATGCAGGACGCCTACGTAAAAATTTACCAATCGGCGGCTTCTTACAAAGCGCAGGGCAAACCAATGGCGTGGATACTAACCATTGTGCGCAACCTCTCACTTATGAAGCTAAGAGCCCAAAGCAATAAAGAAATACTACTGGAAAACCCAGTGGAATTAAAGGACAGCACAAGTTTTGAGCAAAAATTATTAAATCAAATGCTGCTGCAAAAAGCGCTGGAAGCTTTAAGCAGTGAGGAACGGCAGGTTGTTATGCTGCACAGCACAGCGGGGCTTAAGCACCGCGAAATTGCCCACCTGCTGGATCTGCCAGTTTCTACTGTACTTTCTAAATATCACCGTGCCCTGTCAAAGTTAAAAACTATTATAAAGGAGGAGGCATAATGTTGAGCAACACGGCAAAGACCGAAAAACATTTTGCAAAAATGGTTGAAAAAGCCACTCCAGATGTATTTCCAGGCATCCTCCTTACACTCCAAAACCAAAAAGGAAGGGAAAATACCATGGAAAACACCGTTTATATGCCCCAAATGGCAGAAGAGATAACAATAGAGGAAAAGAAAAAAGGCAAAAAAACTCTGTTTAAAACGCTTGCTGCTTTGGCAGCAGCCTTGGTGGTTGCTGTAGGGCTGGGATTGGCCTATTTAAACTATTCGGTAGATTCGGTAATTGGGCTGGATGTAAACCCCAGTATCCAAATTAAGGTAAACCGAGCCGAAAAGGTTTTGTCTGTAGATTTGTTAAATGAAGATGCAAAAGTAATTATTGGCGATATGCAGCTAAAAAACGTAGATTTAGATGTTGCGGTAAACGCAATTATAGGCTCTATGGTAACAAATGGCTATATTTCTGAGGCAAACAATTCTATCCTAATCTCGGTAGAAAACGCAAACCTGGCCAAAGGGGAACAACTGCAAACACGGTTGGCCGAAGAAGTAAATGCACTGCTTACACAAAATGCGGTAAACGGCGCTGTAATAAGCCAAACTTTGGCCGAAGATGCAGAGCTAAAAACATTGGCAGAGCAATACGGCATTTCTTTGGGCAAGGCTGCACTTGTAGATATGGTGGTAAAGCAAGACCCCAGCCTTACTTTTGCAGATATTGCACCCCTTTCCATCAACGATATTTATCTGCTGGTAGCCTCGCAGCAAAGCACTTTACAGGGCATTACCGCCAGCGGGCAGGCCAATTCCAATAAATATATTGGGGAGGCAAAGGCCAAAAGTATTGCAATGTCTCATGCAGGGCTGCAAGAAAGCAACCTACTTTCTACAGAAATAAAGCTGGCCTACGACAGCCACCGTATGATTTATAAAATAGAGTTGGAAACAGCCTATGCAGAGTATGAGTATAAGCTGGACGCCCTAACAGGCAATATCCTTAAATACGAAAAAGACGGGCAGGATATGCCCGACAATTCGGCAGTAACGGTGCCCGACAGTACACCAAGCCAGAGTGCACCTTCTCAAAACATAGACGAAGCGGCTGCCAAAGCTGCGGCATTGGCCCATGCCGGAGTTGCCGAAAGCGCCGCCACCTATATTAAGATAGAAAAAGATACCCATAACGGAATTCTTGTATATGAAGTTGAATTTTATGCAGGCAACACAGAGTATGAGTATAAAATAAATGCCCAAACCGGAGAAGTTGTAGAATACGAAAAAGAACAAAAAAATTCTTCCAATCATGGTGGTGCAGGTGGCGGCACAGGCACAAACTATATTGGAGAGGGGCAAGCAAAAGCAATTGCATTTGCGCATGCAAATGTTACAGAGGGCTCTACCGGTAAAATGGAATGTAGATTAAAAAACAAAAAAGGAAGCATGGTGTACAGCATAGAGTTTGAGTGTGGAAGAAGCGAATACGAATATAAAATTGATGCCTGTACAGGAAAAATAATTGAGAGCAATGTTGACCACCACACAGAGTATGATACAAACCATCACGGAGGACACCACGGCTAATATACCAAGTAAATTGCAAACATATATGCAGATATACTTTTGGCAAAGATAAACCAACACCCCCTGCTTTAAACAAAGCAGGGGGTGTTGGTTTAAATAGGTATGCAGCAGGTAAAAAACTATGCAATTTGTGCGGCAGAAGGGTTGCTCATAACGCCCATAAACAGGGGCAGGCCGGTTTCCATATCTACAACTGCATAAAAGTAAGCAGAATCGAAGGTGAGAATAAGGGGAGGCTCCTGCTCAAACGGGGCGCTGGTAACCCCTACCTCTACCTCGGTTACGGCAGCGGCTTCGGTTCCCTCTTCGTCTACACGTATTAAAATACGTTGCTGTACATTGGTTATAAAAAGGTCACGGTTCATATAACTTCCCAGGTTTTGCAGATCGGCGCTGCCATCCTCAAAAGCAAGTGTAAGCCCCATCGGCTTTAAAACATCATTAAGAGACATGGTAAAAGCAGCTTCGTATTTTGGCATGGAGAGAACAACATCATTTGCGTATGTTGCACTTTTAAGCCAGTTTTGCAGGGTGCTGCCAACAAACTGGATAGAGTCCAAATTTCCATCTTTGGGCTTTATGGCCAAATAGCAAAGGTTGCTCCCTTTGTAAGGAACCAAAATTCCCTCGGCGGTAGTGGTATTGATATAGTTGTAGCTTTTGGCAGATGCCGATAAGAAGGGAACTTTTACTGTAGAGCCGTCTTGCAGAGTAAAAACTCCATCGTATGTATTTTTTGCATCAAAAGGAATGGTCCACTTGGCATCCATATACAAGGTATTGTACAGCAGCATTACGGCTTCGGGGCTAATTTCGTCCACCATATCGGGAATAAGGCCGTCTGTTTTTTCGGACACCCACTGGTTTATGGTATTGGCAGCTGTATCCTCTTTAAAAGGCAGGCTGTAAACATCTGCGGCAAAATAATCCACTGCATTTTGCAAAAATTCATTATTTGCCTCAAAGCCTTCATTCATCCAAACCGAATTTGCAAATGAAAGGGTGGTTTCATCGGTGTTCGATTTTAATATGTCTTGCAATGTATGGCAAAGAGCGTTTGCGTCTTGGGAAGAAAGTCCCAAAACCTCCTCAAATTCTTTTGCGGTGTCTCCGTTGGCGCCATTTGCGGTTAGAGCAAGGGCGTAATAGGCAGACAAAGGAGACAAAACCATGTTTTCTTCGCCCTGCTTTAAAGATTGAGAAAAAAGATTTTCGGAAAAAAGCAGAGCTGCCTTTAACTGGGCAGGGGTAATGGCAGAATCCTTAATGGTTTGCGGCTTAATATTGCCGGTAAGGTTTGCTGCTGTTGTATTTGCAGAGCACCCGGCCATGACTAATACGGATAGAATACAGGCCAACAAAAGAGAAAAAATTCGTTTCATAAATATCCTCCTAATAGTGCTTGTATTAATAACACGAAAAAGAAGGGCAAAACCTGACAAAGATAAAAATTAAAGGGTAAAAAAGGGCAAGATTGCTTGACTTAACTATACCTGCGTAGTATAGTATAAATACAGCAAATGTTATTTTTTTAACCGAAAGTTAGCAATTGCTAATACTATTAAATTTTGATTTAGTTAATTGATAAAACCTAAGATAACAAGCAGAAAGGATATGAAGTACCATGTTTACACAAGCTGTTTTACCCTATGCATTTGATGCTCTGGAGCCCCACATTGATGCCTTAACCATGGAAACCCATTACGGAAAACACCATGCAACATATACAAAAAACCTGAATGATGCCGCGGCAAAAGCAGGTATTGAAGGAAAAGAAATTGAGGCCGTGCTGGCCGACTGGAAAAAGAATGCAGAAGAAAGCACTAAAACCATAGTACGCAACAATGGCGGCGGGTTTTATAACCACAATCTTTACTTTTTGCATCTGTCGCCCAATGGCGGCAAAGAGCCGCAGGGCGAACTAGCCCAGCGTATAAACAGTACATTTGGTTCTTTTGCTGATTTTAAAGACCAGATTTCGAAAGCGGCTGTTGGCCAGTTTGGCTCGGGCTGGGCTTGGCTTTCGGCAAATGCCTCGGGAGATTTGCAGGTTTCGGCCAGCCCCAACCAGGACAACCCCCTTTTAGAAACAGAGGGCATTTGGCGTCCCATTTTGGGTATAGATGTATGGGAACACGCATATTACCTAAAATATAAAAATGTAAGGCCAGATTATGTAAAAGCCTTTTTTGAAGTGGTAAATTGGGACAAAGTTGCCGAAAATTATCAGTATGCAAAAAAGTAGCATTTAAATAAGCCGTGCCGTGTTAGTTTAAGATGCTATTGTATATATAATAAAACCCCACTTAGCAGTGGGGTTTTATTTAACTAAGGGGTTTTTAGATAGAATAAGAGCCATGCCATTGCAAAAGTGTTTAACAAGCTGTGACAATTGCGGCTTATGTGCAGGGGGCACGGCTGCAAAGTTTGTTATTATGTAAATGTAATAAAGTAAAGCACCCGCCCAATGTTTGCGGGCGGGTATAAAGGGATGTATAGGTGTGCCTAAACCACAAAAAACCCCCGCCTGTATTTGCGAGGGTTTTTTGTCACAAGGAGTTTTTTTTTGCGGCCCCGGAATCGTAGAAATATCTGCGACCGGAGGAGGGGGTCCGCGTCATGAAAAAAGCTTAACGTTGCACTTGCTGCAAGTTGGTTCTGGCTGTAACCTTCTTGCAACTAAATTGTAACTTTTTTGATACTTATTGTCAAGACTTTTTTGTAACTTTTTGTAATTTGTTTGATTATCTGGTAAAAATACACGTATATAGTCTATATTTTACTAAATCGTTAACAAAAAAAGATTGTTACCATTCTACATATGCTTCAAAACGGCGTGTACCGTTGTGGCTTCCCTCAAAAAAAGTTCCATTTTCTCCGGCGGGGGCTGTAAACAGCTGATAGCTTTCGCCAAGGGCAACTTCGCTGCGGTAAAATAAAAGCATTGTTTTGGGCAGGCTCTTTTGCAGTTTTTCCAGCGGCAGAGCATCGCAAACAATATCAGCATAGCGGCTATTATTTAGGTGCTTGTTGCGGTCGCAAAAGCTATAGCCCGCAACCCCCTCGCGCAGCAGCGTCAATTCATCATGGGCCGGATAATCGAAGCTGTGCCCTTCGGCACCGGGCTGCTCTGTAAAAGGGGTGGTAAAGCCCTCGGGCTCCCGGCGCAAAATGCGATGGGTGCGGGTGTCTACCAGTACCCAGCGGCTGTCGATTTCGCAAAACGCCTCCCCTGCCTCGTTATAAAAGGTGGTAACACGCTGGTACACAGCGCGGTGCATTGCATAAGGGCGGGTCTCCATGCGTACGGTATCGCCCACCGTAAAGGGGTGCATTATTTTTAAAGAAATGCGGGACAGTAAAAAAACAGTATTTGTGCGGCGGTAAAGTTCATTGTTGATGTTTAAATCTTCGCACTGCGCGGTGCTTATCTCCTGCGCGCGGCGCAAAATAGCGCCGGGTGTCATTCTGTCCCAGGGGTCACATTCAAACTGAAAGACTTTAAAGCTCTGTTCGTATAAGGAAGGCATTTTTTTCTCCTAAACATTGTGTATTCGTAATTTCTGTAACCATAATAATGCAAAATACAAAGCCTTTCAAGAAGCAGAGACTTAAAATACCGATAACCTCCCCATAAAAAGCTGTTTTGTAATGTTTTAAAAAGAGAATTATTAAAGGCTGGTGGATGTGTTTAAGCCGGTATTTTGCAGCCGTAAAGCCTTTATGGGGTTTGGCCGTTTTAGTGGGCAGTACCAAAGCTAAGACAGAAAAGAATGTAATAGTGGCAATTGGAATAGTTGCACTGGAAACAAAGAGGAGAGCCTTTAAGGCTCTCCCACATTAAGAAATATTTTTTGATTTTAGAGAGGGATTAATCTCCGGTGATTTTTTGCCCGGCGCTAAATACCGCTTTGGTTTGCAGGGCGGCATCCCATACTACAATGTCTGCACGCAGGCCGGGTGCAAGGCTGCCAACTTCATTTTGCAGCCCGGCGGCTTTGGCGGGGTTGGCACTTGCGGCGGCAATGGCCTGCTCCATAGGGATGCCAAAGCCAATAGCGCGGCGGCAGCACTCGGCCAAGTTGTTGGCACTGCCGGCAATGGTGCCGTCCTCCAGCGTGGCTTTGCCACCCTTCATCCATACTTTTTGGCCGCCAAGGCTGTATTCCCCATCCGGCATGCCGGTGGCCCGCATAGAATCGCTGATTAGGCATACACGCTGAGGCCCAAACCAAGAAAACACCGAGCGCACAACAGAGGGATGCAGGTGGAAACCATCCGAGATAATTTCTACATGGGCGGCCTTATCGCTTGCGGCCCCAATAACGCCGGGGTCTCTGTGCGCAAAGGGCGGCATGGCATTAAACAAATGGGTTACATGGGTAGCGCCCGCATCAAATGCATCTACAGCCTGCTGATAGTTGGCGGCGGTATGCGCAATGCTTACAGTACACAGATCGCTTGCTTTTTTGGTAAACTCCAGGCTGCCCGGCAGCTCTGGGGCAATGTCTACAAGGCGTATGCGCCCGCTGCACTTTTTGTATAGGTTATGGAACATTTCAAAGTCGGGGTCTGTAATATATTTTGGGTTTTGCGCGCCCTTTTTGCTCAAGTTGATAAAGGGCCCCTCCATATTTACACCGCGCAGTACGGCACCTCTGCCCTCTTGCTCAAAATAAGGCAGGGCAACATCCAGTACATCCTCCAAAATAGGCTCGTTAAAAGACATGGTGGCGGGCACCACACTGGTAACGCCCTGCTGGCCATAGTATTGCAGCATACGCTCTAGGCCACCTGCGTCGGCATCGCAAAAATCGCTGTTTACACAGCCGTGAGTGTGTGTATCTACAAAACCGGGCAGTACATACTGGCCGTTTGCATCGTATACATCATCCTCTGTAAAAGTACCGGAATCTGCAAAGCGCACAACGCGGCCATCTTGAACCAAAAGTTCCCCTTTGCGAAACCGCCCTTCGGCGGTGAATACAACAGCATTTTTAATAATCATTTGTTACAGCTCCTTTGCCAGTAGCATTATATAGGCGGGGGGACGCCGCCAAAACGGCAACCTACCCGATATGGATTTTTACACATGGGTAAAGAACGTTATTTATCCTTATTATAGACCCTTATTGTATAAAATAACACCTGCTAAATTTGGCATTTTGTGTTAAAAAAATGATGTAAAGCGTAAAAGCAAAAGTTAAAGGAAGAAAACAAAGCACCCCAAAAAAGAAAACCATAAAATCTTGGCGGCAAATATCCCCCTCTTGGCGAGAACATCCTACCACTGGGGAAAAGCCCGTTGACGGTGGATTTACGGGGCTGTTACACTTTAAACATCGCAAAAAAAGATAAGAGAAGGTGCGAAGATGAAGGCAAAGACAAAAGAGACTTTGTATAAAAACAGAAAAGCCTATTTCTTTTTAGGCAGCCAGGCGGTAAGCCTTATAGGGTCATCACTGGTACAGTATGCAATTATGTGGACGGTTACCCTACGAGAAAACAGCGGCGCGGTGCTGGCAACTTACATGGCATTTAGTATGTTGCCACAGTTGATAGTATCTTTGTTTGGGGGTGCTATTGCAGACAGATACAGCCGCAAAAACCTGATAATGATTGCCGATGGCGGAATAGCGATAGCCACCTTGGGGCTGTTTTTTATACTGCTTAGCGGCACCACAAGCCTGATACCGGTATATCTGATTGCGGGGATACGGTCTTTGGGAGCAGGATTTCAGACACCGGCCGTAAGTGCCCTGCTGCCGGAGTTATGTGAACCGGAGCAATTGATGAAGATGAACAGCCTAAACGGAACGGTAAACGCTGTGGTTACACTGGTAACCCCCGCGGCCGCGGCTGCCCTGCTCAATTTTGGAGATTTGCCGCCCGTACTGCTGGTAGACGTTGTAACCGCGGCCATTGCCATTTTGATTTTGTGGAAGATTAAGGTGCCAAAGCGGGTGATTGCCGAAGAGGAAGTACATGGCACCATGATACAGGATATTGTTACAGGCATTAAATATGCAAGCAAAAGCTATTTTTTGCGCACCATGCTTTTGTGGATGATGCTTATAAACTTTTTATTTGTGCCGGGAGCGGTATTTAATGTATTGTTTACCACCCGTATGTACGGCGATAATTACCTTTACCTTACCATTGCCGAAGTTGTATTTTCGGCGGGGGCTATTGTTGGGGGGTATTGCTGGCAATATGGGGCGGCTTTAAAAACCAGATGATTACCATGGGCATGGGCCTTGTGGTGGTAAGCCTTGTAACCGTAGGTATGGGTCTTGTGCCCCCTGTGTGGCTGTATTTTGTACTTTTGTTTATCTTTGGCTTTTGCATGCCGGTTATCAGCACCGTTTCTATGGTTTTGTTTCAGGAGAAGGTGGAGCCCGGGATGCTGGGGCGTGTTATGAGCCTGTCTTATATTGTATCTATGGCGGTAATGCTGATAGGGACTGTAACGCTGGGGCCGGTGTTTGATGTTATACCAATGCAGTGGATTGTGCTGCTTACCGGCGTACTGATGGTTTTGGTATGCCTGCCCATATTTGTAAACAAGCGTATTTTGAAAGAAGGAATGCCCCTTGAAAAAGTGGGCGAAACAGTAGAGAATATAGAAGCAGCAGAAACAGCGGTACCCATTGCAGCAACACAAAAGGCCGAGGAGGAAGCGTAAAAATGGCAAAAGAGAGGGCGGAGGTAGTGCGAACCGGTGTGCCCGGTTTTGCGCCGCTGGCCAGTGCAAACAGCCGCGTGCTGATTGTGGGCAGCTACCCCTCTCCCAAAAGCTTTGACGAGGGATTTTATTATGGAAAACCGCACAACCGGTTTTGGCCGATGATGGCGCGCCTGCTGGGCAAAGAAGAACCCTATAATATTGCCCAAAAGGAAAAGCTGATTACAAAAAGCGGGCTTGCCCTGTGGGATGTGCTAGAAAGCTGTACAATACAGGGTGCTTCGGATGCCACAATTACCGATGTTGTTATGAACGACATTGCGGGCTTTGTAAAAAACCACCCTATAAAAGCGGTGTTTTGCAACGGAGCAGCCGCCCATAAATACTATGGTAAATACTGCGCCGGTGTGGGGCTGCCGGTATATGCAATGCCCTCTACCAGCCCTGCCAATGCCCGTTTTAGGATGGATGACCTTGTAAAAGAGTGGCAAGCCCTGCTGCCCTTACTGGCTTAAATATAGCACCCTGCTTTTGTTGTTTTTACAAAGGCAGGGTGCTATCATAAAATAAAAGGAGGGATTGCCATATGCAAGCAAAACGGTTTGGAGATGTATGGCTGGTACGCATAGATGCCGGGGAGGATATACCCACCAGTTTGTTGGCCTTTGCAGAAGAAAATGATATAAAGCTGGCAACATTGGGCGGCCTTGGCGCGGTTGACCATGCAAAGTATGGATTGTTTGACCCCGAACAAAAAAAGTTTGTGCCAAATATAAAGGATGAATATTTGGAAGTGGTTTCTGTAGATGGGACACTTTCTACCATGGGGGGCAAACCCTACCTGCACCTGCACGCAACCTTTGCCGATGTAGAGGGGCGGGTTTTTGGCGGGCATGTAAATGAGGCGCGGGTAAGTGCCACGGCAGAAATATCGGTGCATATTATGCCCGGCAGTATAGACCGCAGTTTTGACGAAACCACAGGGCTAAACCTGATGGTGCTGGAATAGATAGTATAAAAATCCACTGTTAAAAAACAGTGGATTTTGTTGTTTTTACAGACAAAAATACAAAGGATAAAAGATGTAATAAAGAAAAAAGAAGTGGCAGAGGGCGCCGGGGATATGCCTTTTTGCGCATTTTTGGGCAGCAACAGCCCCCGCTGTTTGACAGAAAAATAGCCCTATTCTGGAAATGGAATTTGGTCTTGCACAAGCTGTAAAAACCGCTTTTGCGAGGGCAGGTTTTCTTGTTTTTGCCTTACAGGAAAAGATTGATCGAAAATAGCTGCTTTTTTAGCATCTACATGGTAAAGGGGAGACTCGAATAAAACCCCACCTAAAGCGGGCAATGCATTTGCATGCAGCGGATATACCATAAGGACTTGCAGGTAATTGCCATTTGGGGTTTTAATGCCAAAACGCTTGGCGGGCACAAACCCCAAGGGACGGTAATAGGCGGGATCTCCGTAAATAGAAACCGCGCTATACCCCATTTGGCGGGTCGCCTGTAAAGAGTGACGCACCAAAGCGGCACCAATACCCAGCCGCTGGCAGGCGGGCAAAACACACAAGGGGCCAAACATTAAAATTTCTTGTAAAGGCAGAGCGGGTGTTTTTATATAAGCTTTGGCATAGGCAATAACCCCAATCGGCTGGTTGTTTTGCAGGGCAACAAAAGAAAGCGGAGCCACAAAATCGGGGTTAGAGCGCATGCTGTGCAGCAGGTAGTGTTCGTCACAGCCGGGGGCAAACCAGTTCCAAAAAGCTTCCCGCGCAATTTCCTCAGTTTTGCGGTAATCTTTGGGTTGCTCGGGGCGTATTGTAATTTCCATGTTGTCTATGTTTCCTCTTTAGCAGGGGCAAAATTGGCGGCGTCTAGCGCTGCTTTTTCTTCCCTGTGTTTTTGGGTAGCGCGCAGGCTGTACACACACCCGCAATAATCTTGCCGGTACAGGTTGTACTGGCTAGAAAGCGTAAGGCTGCGTTTGTAGCCATCGCGCTTTTTAAAATCGGCCGGAAGATGGTTGATGCCATATTTTTGCCCAGCTTCTTCTCCCAGTTGGTTTAGGCGCACAGCATCTTTGTGCGGGCTTACTGAAAGAGTGGTGGTATACCATGCAAACCCGTGCGCGGCGGCGTATTCGGCCGCATATTCCAGCCGCAGGCGGTAGCACTGGGTGCAGCGCTGGCCGCCCTCCTCTTCATTTTCTAGGCCTTGCACGGCGGCAAAAAAGGCAGAGGGATTATAATCGGTTTCTATTAAAGTTATGGGGTATTTTACGGGCAATTGTTTTACAAGCTCCCGTACTTCGGCCAAGCGGCGGTGATATTCATCTGGGGGAGAAATATTGGGATTATAGTAAAGCAGCGTTATGGCAAAGGTATCTGCCAGTTTTTCTAGCACAGAGGTAGAACAGGGGCCGCAGCAAACATGCAGCAGCAAGGGGGTGCCGGGCTTTATTTTTTGCATGCAGTCCAGCATCAGCTTATCGTAATTTTTTTGCAAACCAGCATTCACTTTCATAAACTGCTAAACAAATCCTTTCTTTTTATTTATAATTCTCTCAAAATTCTTTCACAAATAACCGATATACTAAAGACATCAAAAACAAAGCCAATGATTCACCGTTGGTTTTGCAACCAGGGAGGGAGATAACTTTAAAGTGTAGTAACGGTGCAACCGCATGGTAAAATGCAACTGCCGTATAACGGTTGAAAAAAACATACAAATGATGCGGGAAAAATCCCGCTCCCTTTACTGCCGTCCCGTGCATTCGGCGCGGCAGCCCACAATTTACCTGCTGGCAGATGTTTACCTTTTGTAAAAAAACAAGCACTGCCAACAGTTTTGAATATAGAAAGGTTTTCCTTTCGGGCCGGCCCTGCGCACGGGGCCGGCATTTTTGCGTTTAAAAGAGGGTTTAGCCAAGCAGGCTGTTCATTACACGGCCCAGCTTTTCGGCCCCTTGGTCTATTTGCTGTAAAGAGGGAGAAGAAAAGTTAAGGCGCACATATTTGCAATCGGCGGCTTTTTGCGGGTCTGCAAAAAAAGCGCCGCCGGGCACAACCGCAATCTTTTCTTGCAGGGCCTTGGCAACAAAGTCTTCCATTGACACACCATCGGGCAGGCGTGCCCATAAAAACATGCCGCCCTGGGGTTCTTCTATTAACATTTTATCCCCAAGTTGCTGGTGCAGGGCATTTAGCATATGGTGGGCGCGGGCGCCATACAATTTAGAGATGCGGGCAAGGTGGGCACTTACATCGCAGGTGGTTAAAAATTGTTCGCATACGCGCTGGCTCCAAAGGCAGGTGTGTACATCTACCGTTTGTTTGGCAACAGCCATTTTGGCAAGCAGACCCGCATCCCCTACACAAAAAGCCACACGCATACCGGGGGCCAGTATTTTGCTCATAGAAGCGGCATAAACAACAAGGCCCTTGGTATCAAACGATTTTATAGGGGGCAATTCTTGTCCTGAAAAACGAAGGGCGCCGTAAGGGTCGTCCTCTAATACAGGAATATTATATTTGGCAGAAAGGGCAGCAATGGCCTTGCGTTTTTCAAGGCTCATGGTGCGCCCGGTGGGATTTTGAAAGTTGGGAATGGTATAAAAAAATTTGGGGCGGGGCTGTTGTGCAAAGGCTTCTTCCAGCAGAGCAAGGTCGGGGCCGTCCTGTAACACAGGCACGGGGCGCAAAACAGCACCAAGCCCCATAAATGAGTTTAAAGCACCCAAAAAAGCGGGGTCTTCGGTGGCTATTATATCCCCTTCGTTACACAAAAGGCGGGTAAGCAGATCCATAACCTGCTGACTGCCCGAAAGAACCAGCAGACTGTCTTCGGATTTTTTAACGGCCCAGTTGCGGTTTAAAAACTTTTCTGCCGCCAGGCGCAGGGCGTCTGTGCCCTCGGTTACCGAGTACTGCATTGTGCCAACAGGGTCTTGGGTAAGAAGCTGCTGAGAAATACGGCTGATATCCTCTACCGGAAAAGCCTCGGCAGCGGGGTTGCCCCCGGCAAAGCTAATGAGGGAAGGATCTGACATTTGGCGAAGAAGTTCTCTTACAATAGATGGCCGTAATGTTTTTACCCGGTTGCTGTACTCAAATTCCATGATATGCCTCCCCAAATTTACGGAATAGGTGCGTAAGAATGATCTATGGTAATCACGGCATAAACGGGCTTTGTGCCGTGTTGCAGCTTTTGTTCAATCATCTCTTTTAAGTCAGAATCTTTTACAGAAAATCCGGTGGGAACCACCACGTCAAAAACATAGTTGGTATGGGTGGGGCCGTCTACTATGCGCAAATCGTGGATAGAAAGGCGGCTGTCTATCTGTTGTACCCTTTCGGTAATTAATTGGCGGGCGCTGTCGGCGGCGGCATCGCCAGTTACAACAGGGTCATAATGGATAATTAAATGAATATTATCATTTTTTAAAAAATCCTGCTCTATATTATCGATGGTGTCGTGGGCTTCCAGCACGTCGCGCTGGCTGGACATTTCGACATGGGCGCTGGCAAAGCAGCGGCCTGCGCCATAGTCGTGCACAATCAAATCATGGGTGCCCAGTACACCATCGTAAGATTCTATTTTTTTGCGGATGGACTGCACCATTTCTTCGCTGGGGGCCTGCCCCAACAGAGGGCTAAGTGTATCGCGCAGAATGCCAATGCCGCTGATGATTATAAAGGCGGCAACGGCAAGGCTCATCCAGCCGTCTATCTGCCAGCCTGTAAAGTATTCTACCGCAGCACCGGCAAGCACGGCAAGGGTGGCAAGTGCATCGTTACGGCTGTCGGCAAAGGTTGCCTCCAGCGCGGCCGAGTCTATTTTTTTGCCAAGGGTGCGGTTAAAGGATGCCATCCATAATTTAACAAAAATAGAGGCCACCAGTACCGCCAAAACGGGCCATGTAAAACTGACAGACGCCGGGGCAAGGATGCGCTCTACGCCGCTGCGGCCAATTTCGAACCCGATTAGCAGCACCAGAACCGCCACAATAAGCCCTGCAATATATTCTGATCTTGCGTGGCCAAAGGGATGCTCTTTATCGGCGGGTTTATCTGCCAGCCTAAAGCCCAGCAAAGTGATAACCGAAGCCGCGGCATCCGACAGGTTGTTTACGGCGTCGGCCGCAACCGAAAGGCTGCCCGAAAGAAAACCGGCAACCAGTTTTGCCAGTACAAGCAGCAGGTTACACACAATGCCTACCCTGCCGGCAAGCTTGCCCACCGCGGTGTGTTTTTGGGTGGGAGAAGCCTCTTGTGGCATTTTTGCAAAGTGGCGCAGCAGCCAGTTTGTCATGCCTGCACATCCCCTTTTAACTTAAAATTCAGAAAACGGCGCTTTTGCGTTGTTAAACGCAAAAAACGCCGTACGCCGTTGTATTGTTGTTGCAAGTAAATGGGCACCCACTTAAAATGCCTTATGCGGCTATGGGCAGCCATATGTTGGGCTTACATAATTGCAGTATGCTTCGTTGCATCTGTAATGGCCCGGTGATTACCAGTTGAGAATGGGGAAACCGTTGCCGTCTTTAAAAGAGCCAACGCAGATGATGATAAGATCTACAAAAGCGCCAATGCCAAAGCAACCGGCAGTAAGCAGCCACAAAATGCCTGTACCCACTTTGCCTGCATAAAAACGGTGAATGCCAAGATAACCCAAGAAAATGCACAGAATTAAAGCAACTGTACGGCTTTTGGGGCTAACCATGGGTACGGGATAGGGCACGTTATTTACCACAACCTGCGGGGGTACCTGCTGGTATGGAGCCTGCTGGTACTGGGGCTGTTGGGGCGGTACGGCGTTTTGTGTATTGGTCTGAGAAATCTGGTTGCCGCAGTTAGGGCAAAAAGCGGCACTACCGGCTTCTGCACCACATGAAGGACAGTTCATTTGTAATTCCTCCCTTAAAATGGAATGGTTGAGTTAAAAGCAAAATTGCTTTGAAACAGTATAGCATAATTTGACTTTATTTGCTACGGTTCGAGATTTTTTATATAGAGTTAAACCAAAAAAGTAATAAAACACGGCAAAACAGGTACACTTGCCCTGCGCCCGAAAGCAAAATTTAGCAGGTGAAAAAAGAGGAGTATATACTATACTTTTTATAAAAGGGTTTGCACCCCAAAAAGGACAGAATGGGTTGAAAGTCGTTTGACTCTTTTATTGCAAAATATAGTTTTGGGCAGAAAAGTTAAATGCCAAACCAAAGCATTACAATTACTTTGGTGCAAGAGACAGTGCAATAAGTGTACAAATAAAGATAAGTGAAAAAGAGTGCCGGGGCATACCCCCTAAATAAAGGAGCCGCAGCCATGCCTAAAAAAATACTGCTGATAACCACCGGCGGAACCATAGTAAGTGTACCCGGAAAAGAGGGCCTTACCCCGGCCGCCATGCCCGACCTTGCCCGTATGGCAGGCAATGGGCTGGATTGCAGGATAGATGCGGTAGAACCTTTTCGGCTGGATTCCAGCAACATCCAGCCGGAGGAATGGCAAACACTGGCAGAGGTAATACATACCCGATTTGCGGAGTACGATGGTATTGTAATAACACATGGCACCGATACCCTGTCTTATACGGCCTGCATGCTTTCTTACATGTTACAGGGCATACCTGTGCCGGTGGTGCTTACGGGCTCTCAATTGCCCCTGCGCCACCCGCTTACAGATGCGCACAGCAACCTGCAAACAGCGCTTTCGATGGCGATGAGCGGCTATGGAGGCGTGTACGTGGCGTTTGACCGCAAGGTGATGCGCGGTACCCGCACAGTAAAAGCCAGAACGCGCAGCTTTAACGCGTTTGAAAGCATTAACTGCCCCCCCGTTGCCACAGCTGATGCCCGTGGGCTTGTGTTGGCGGAAGCGCCCGATTTAAAAACAGAGTACAAATATAACCCCGGATTATGTGGAGAGGTTTTATTGTTAAAACTGGTGCCGGGCACCCCGCCCCAGGCGCTGGAGGCATTGGCCGGTATGGGGTGTAAAGGGCTTGTAATAGAAGCGTTTGGCGCGGGGGGCATCCATGTAGTGCGCCGCAACCTTGCAAGCCAACTGCGCAGCATGGTGGATAAGGGCATTAGCATTGTAGCGGTAAGCCAATGCCTGTACGAGCCCAGTGATTTTTCTTTATATGAGGTAGGGCGCGAAGCGCTGCTTGCGGGTATTATTGAGGGCAGAGATATGACGAGCGAAGCCGCCGTTACAAAGCTAATGTGGGCACTGGCAAACACAAACGATGCCGCAGAGGTACGCTTAGTATTTGATACCTGCCTTGCGGGCGAGGTAAGCTTATAAAATAATCCCTCTCTTTACAAAGAGAGGGATTATTTGTTTGTTTATTAAACTTGTGCGGCAAAATACTTTTTGCGGTGGGCGTTTAGGTGCAAATACCAGGCCCCTACCAAAGCCGAATATGCCGCAAACAGTGCAAAGGCCACAACAGCGCCAGCTTGCCCATAAACAATGCCACTAAAGGCAAATACAAGGTACAGCACAGCCATGCAGAGGTAAAAAATACCCCTTGCTTTTGGACTGGCGGATAAACACGGATGAGGAAGCTCTTTTGTGGAGGTGTTTTTAACAATGGCTTTATCGTTTGTTGAAAATGAGTTATTGTGCGTGCTTAAAAAATTGCTGTGAAGCATGGTGTTTTACCCCCCTTATAGGATTGTATATAGTTGATTATTAAAAAATATAAATAGGACAGGTTTACATAAACAGCAGCAAACTTACCGCCATTACGGCCATGCCCGCCACCAGCCCATAAATAGAAAGATGGTGCTCGCCATATTTTTGAGCCGAAGGCACAAGCTCATCTAAAGAAATAAATACCATAATGCCGGCCACAGCGGCAAACAATATGCCGTAAACGGTATCGCTCATAAAAGGCATTAAAATTAAATAACCAATTAAAGCGCCGATGGGCTCGGACAAGCCGGAAGCAAAGGAGTATAAAAATGCCTTTTTGCGGCTACCAGTGGCATAGTAGATGGGCACCGAAACGGCAATGCCCTCTGGAATATTGTGAATGGCAATGGCGGCCACAATTGGTATGGCAACCGAGGGAGATTGCATTGCAGAAACAAAGGTAGCAAGCCCCTCGGGAAAGTTGTGTATAGCAATGGCCAATGCCGTAAACATGCCGGTGCGCATTAATTTTTGGCTTTGTCCTGCCTGCGGTGCACCGTTAGAGGGAACATCCTTTAATTCGTGTGGGTTACTTTCTTGCGGGATAAGCTTATCGATTAAAGCGATTAAAAGCATACCGCCAAAAAAGCCCAATACAGTAACAATGGTTCCGTTTTTTAGTCCCATAGAGGAAGAAAGTGCGGTTTGTGCCTTTACAAATATTTCTACAAACGATACATAAATCATAACGCCGGCCGAAAAGCCCAAACTGACGGCTAAAAATTTTGTGTTGGTTTTTCTGGTAAAAAAAGCTATGGCACTGCCAATTCCGGTAGAAAGGGCGGCAATTGCAGTTAGGCCAAAAGCAACAAGTACGTTGTTCATTTACGATATATCCTTTCTTTTACTGATAAAACAGCAAACAAGGGTTTTTTATTATAGGTAAACCGGTAAAAGAATTTTTTATTTACCGGATAAAGGTGAAAATAAATAAGAAAACTTGAGATAGTTAGCCATTGCTAACTATCTCAAGTATATTCCCTCTTTGCGCGTAATGCAAGTATTTTTTGCGGCAAAAGTAGAATGTTTAAAAATGTATTTTAATACGTATTTTTAATTGAAAATCCCCCTATGCACCTTATTTACACAGTGCATAGGGGGATAGGAATAAACGGGGGTTATAAAAGCTCTTTATAGCGGCGGACATACAGCTTTTTAATGACTGTAACCAGCACAATGTAGGCCAAAATAGTGGCAAACAAAAGCAGATAATATACCGGGGGCAATGGGGTCATATCCAGAACCTTGCCAATGGGGGTATAGGGTAAAAGGGTACCAACCAAAATACCGGCGGTTGTAAACAGCCCTACCTGCCAGGAAGCTCTGCTTTGCAGGAAGGGGATTTTGGGAGTACGGATCATGTGGATAACCAACGTTTGTGTCCACAAAGATTCTACAAACCAGCCTGTGTGGAAAAGGGCAATAAACACAGCCTGTCCTGCAGCATCCAGTGTACCCCAGTTGCCCCCTGCCAGCATGGGGCAAAATACAAAAAATAAAAGCAAATAGGTGGTAATATCGAAGATAGAGCTTGTGGGGCCAAGCCAGATCATAAACCGAGAAAGCGAAGAAGCGTCCCACTGGCGGGGTTTCTTTAAAAAGTCTGCGTCTACATTGTCCCACGGGATGGCGATACAGCTAATGTCGTAAATAAGGTTTAGTACCAGCAGCTGGATGGGCAGCATGGGCAAAAAGGGTAAAAATGCGCTTGCGGCCAAAACCGAAAACATATTGCCGAAATTGCTGCTGACGGTCATTTTAATGTACTTGATAATATTGGCGTAGGTTTTGCGGCCCTCTATTACACCGCGCTCCAGCACCATCAGGTCTTTTTCCAGCAAAATAATGCCCGCAGATTCTTTGGCAATGTCTACAGCGGTATCCACAGATATGCCAACATCTGCCGCGCGCATGGCAGCGGCATCGTTAATACCGTCGCCCATAAAGCCAACGGTATGCCCAATATTGCGCAGGGCGGTTACCACACGTACCTTTTGCGCCGGAGAAAGCTTTGCAAACACCGAAATCTCGTTTACCTTGTCCTCCAGCATGGCATCATCCATTGCATCCAAGTCTGCACCCAGCAGCATATTATCCGCAGGCAGGCCCACCTTGCGGCATACGGCACGGGTAACGGCATCGTTGTCTCCGGTAAGCACCTTTACGGCAACGCCATACTCCCGCAGGGCGGCAATGGCCGCAGCCGAGCTTTCTTTGGGAGGGTCTAAAAAGGCAAGGTAGCCAATTAAAACCATGTCGCTTTCGTCGGCTACAGTAAAGCCGCCCTGGGGCGGGTTGTCGGTTTTTTGGGCAATGCCCAATACACGCAGGCCGTTGGTATTATAGCCGCCCACAGTTTCTAAAATTTCTTTGCGCAGGGCGTCATCAAGGGGTACCACAACATTTTGATACTCGGCAAAAGAGCAAACAGAAATCATCTCTTCGATGGCGCCCTTGGTAATAAGCTGTGTTTTTTTGTTTTTATCGGTAACGGCAACGCTCATACGGCGGCGGCTAAAGTCGAAGGGGATTTCGTCTATTTTATCAAACAGCTTCCATTCGTCTGCTTCGGCATGCTCTTTGGCATAGTCCAGCACCGCCACATCCATTAGGTTTTTAAGGCCTGTTTGATAATAGCTGTTTAAAAAGGCATGCCGCAGTACCCTTTCATCGGGGTTGCCGTGCACATCCAAAGAATACATAAGCTGTACTTTGTCTTGGGTAAGGGTGCCGGTTTTATCGGTACACAGCACATCCATAGCGCCAAAGTTTTGGATGGAAGAAAGCTGCTTTACAATAACCCTCTGCTTAGAAAGCGCCATGGCCCCTTTGGCAAGGTTGGCCGAAACGATGGTGGGTAGCATGGCGGGTGTAAGCCCTACCGCAACCGAAAGGGCAAATAAAAGTGCTTGCAGCCAGTTGCCGCTGTGGAAACCGCTGAGCAAAAACACCACCGGTACCATAATAAGCATAAAACGGATAAGCACCCACGAAACAGAGCGCAGGCCTTTTTCAAAGCTGGTGGGCGGGGCTTTTTCTTGCAATTTTTGGGCAATGCCGCCAAATACGGTAAAATCGCCCACATTTACAACAAGCGCCTGGGCGCTGCCGCTTACCACGTTGCTGCCCATAAAGGCAAGGTTATCTAAAGAAAGAGGATCTGCTTTGGCGGTATCGCGTGCCGCCGGAAACTTTTCTACCGCATCACTTTCTCCTGTAAGGGAGCTTTGCCCAACAAACAGGTCTTTTGCCTGCAAAACACGCATATCGGCAGGTACCATATCCCCCGCGGCAAGGTTTACAATATCCCCTACCACAATTTCATCAATGGGGATTTCGGCATCCTGACCACCGCGGCGTACCGAAATGGTAGTTTCTACCAGTTCCGACAGCTTTTCGGCAGCGCGGCCGCTGCGCATCTCCTGAAAAAACTGTAAAAAACCGCTGATTAAAATCATTACCAATACAATAATAACAGCCCAGGGGTCTTTTTTGGCCGGAGGGAGCCATGATAACATCGGTAAAAAAGGTAATGCCTGCCAAAACCAACAGCACCAGCGTAAATGGATCTGCAAAGGCGCGCAATAATCGGCGCAATACCCCGTCGGTTTTTTGTTTGGTAAGAATATTTGCCCCGTAGGCATCCCGCAAATTTTCAACATCCTGGGGCTGGTGCCCGCTTGCGGTTACCTCATATTTCTCCAAAACCTTGTCTGGCTCTAAAGAAGCGGCAAGCAGCAGCCTTTTTTTGCGTTGGCCTCCAATGCATTTTGCAGTGTGGCCGATACTTTCTTTTTCATCGTACTCCCTCCTTTTCTGATAGGTATTTTGAATACCATTATTACATAAAAACCACCCGTGGCATTCTGCCAACGGGCGGAACTTGTATACCTAAAATTTTACCCCCCGGCAATTTTATGTCAAGCAAGTAAAGGGCAAAGCTACGTTTGACTTCCCATCAAAAGAAAGTTATTATGATGATATAGTAATCACCTTGCCGCCCTACCGGCGGCCGTAAGGAGACGAGAAACAATGACAAGAGCAGAATTGGCAGCAAAAGTTGACCATACAATTTTAAAGCCGGATGCTACCTACGAGGAGATACGCAATACCATTGCATACGCCAAAGAGATAGGCGCTGCCAGTGTGTGTTTGCACCCCGCCTATGTTGCATTGGCAGCAGATATGTTAAAGGGAAGCGACACCCTGGTTTGCACCGTTATCGGATTTCCGCAGGGAGCCAACAACACCCTTACTAAAGCGCAGGAAGCCCGTACCGCATATTTGTATGGCGCAAGAGAACTGGACATGGTAATAAATGTAGGCGCACTTAAAAGCGGTGACGAAGACTATGTGCGCAAAGACATTGCCGCTGTTGTGGCGGCAACCCCCGGTATTGTAAAGGTAATACTGGAAACAGGGATGCTTACCAAAGAAGAAATACAAACGGCCTGTCGCCTGTGTGTAGAAGCGGGCGCTGCCTTTGTAAAAACATCTACCGGGTATGGCCCCCGTGGCGCAAGTGTAGAGGATATTAAAATTATGCGTGCCTCTACCCCGCCCACCATGCGGATAAAAGCAGCGGGCGGTATTGGTACTTTGGCCGATGCCAAAGCACTGACAGCCGCAGGCGCAGACCGTTTGGGGATGTCTCGCACGGCATCGGTTTTGGCCGAGTTGGATGCCGAGAATGCAGCAAAAAAAGAAAGCAAACCGGCGGCTAAAGCACCCGCTAAAAAAGCGGCGGCAAAACCGGCAGCCAAAAAGCCCGCGGCAAAAAAGGCACCTGTAAAAAAGGCCGCCCCCAAAGCGGTCGCCCCTGCCACTGGCGAGGAAAGCAAGTAAAAAATAAAAGAGAAGCCCCCGGCATGTTGCCGGGGGCTTCTTATCTGCTTTTAAAAAGAGACAGTATAAGAGAAAATGCAAATCAATTTTGGGTCCAAAGGGGTAGCTCTGTTAAATAGCTGGATTCTACAGCAGGCACATAATAATAGGTATAGGCACGCAGCCCGTCATCCTGCCGGTTTTCGGGCAGTTCTACCGTAAAGCGGTAATACGGCATAAAGTAGCTGCCGACAGCACCATTGTTATAAACAAGCTGCACATTTTGAATATTTTCTGCCTTGATATCGCCGGGCAGCGAAGAGTGTAAAAAATGGTTTTGCAGCAAAAGGTCTTTGGCCTGAGAGGCGGTAATAATGGGGTACTCGCCTATTTGCTGGGCATTTAAAAGGGTTTTAACCCAAAAACTTTCGCCGTCTTGCGGGGCAGAGGTATCGATGTAAATGTAATTAAAAAAGTAGTTGTAAAGCTGCTCCTCTGGGGTGCCGGCAGTGCTGTACAAGCGGGCGGTGTGTACCTGCTGCTGGGGAGAAATATAGTATGAGTAGGTATTATACTCCGGCTGTACAAGGTTAAGCGCAGAGGAATATTTTTTTGAAAATGTGGAAAAAACTTTTTGCTGACTGCCATCCTCAATTGAAAATGGAAGAAGGCCAGAAGCCGAAAAATAATTTACAAGGGAACGCCCATTTGAAAAGACGGTAATCTGCCCACCCTCAAACGCTAAAATACATTGGACAGAAGAATCTTGCTCTGTAAAAGAAACATTTGTAACAGTAAGGCCAAGTGAGGCCGCGAGATTGCGCCCGGTTTCTTCAAGTGTTTGATTTTGCGGGGAGAAATCGGTGGCATCCAACAGCACATTTTTGTACACAGGCAGGTAGGATATAGAAGAAGTGTCTGTTAAAATGCTGTTTTCTTCTGTATCTTGCAGGCTATACGCATAAAAAACTTCGGGAGCAGAGGGCTCAAAAGTGGGATACTCTGCCATAAGCAGGGGCATGCCGTAAGATTCGGCGTCTGCAAAAGCGGACATTGCAGAGTCTTCCATTGGGGCGCTTGCGGCACCAGCCGCCCTTTGGCCTGCAAGGGGCAGGGGTGCGGTGTCGCTTTTGGGAGACCTTACCAAAAAAACAACAAATACAGCGGCAGCGGCCAGCCCCGCAAGAGTGATATACGGGCCATACGGCCTGCGCTTTGCGGGCAGGGGGATAATTTTTTGCTCCGAAGGAGAATTCTCATCGGACTGAGCCAGCGCTTGCAGCAACTTTTGTTTTGCGCCGGGTGCAAGCACTACATTTTGCATGGCCTGCGTATACTTATTGTCCGTCATTAAAAATCCCCTCCTTCCAGCAGTCCTTTTAATTTTTTTCTTGCGCGTGAGATACGAGAACTGACTGTGTTTTCTTTTATTTCCAGCATCTTGGCAATTTCGGGAACTTTATATCCCTCAAAATAATACAGATATATCATGGTGCGGTCATCTGGCGGCAATCGAAATATCTCGTTCAGCACATCTTTGTGGTTTGTCTCTACAGGTATTTCTAAATCGTCAAAGGTTTGTGTGCGAGAGCGCCAGGCAGAACGGTGAAGGTCTTTACATCGGTTGATGGTAACACGAATAAGCCAGGCTTTACAGTGCTCTTGGCTTGTAAAATCGGGCGCACTCATCAGTTTTAAAAATACGTCCTGCACAACGTCTTCGGCGTCTGCTTTTTGCCCCATGTTTTGGTAAGCAATGCGAAAAACCATGTCGGCATATAATTCTACCGATTGTGCAACTTTTTGGGATGCCTCTGCATTGCTTTCCAAAAAATCACTTCCTTTATATAATACGAATGATACCGCCCTTTTTATGCATGGGTTTTTGAAATTGAGGAATGTGTCGACCATACAATGGTTTTGATGGCGGTGATATGATATACTGCCTACAAGTGAGGAAAAGGAGGAATGATTTGGACAGCATAGGAATTGCACTTTTGGTGCTTATGATACTCGCTTCTCCTGTTTTAATAATCGTAACTATTGTACAACATTCAAAGATAAGACGCAAAAACCGTGAGATGCAAAATAGTGGACATTGGCTGCGCCAAAATGGGCGTATCAGCGATGCTGAATACCACCAATTTATGGTGGGCAGGCTTGGACAGCCCGATTTTATGCCGGGCAGGCAGCCGGGTTATCCGCCCGCCGGTATACCCCCGGCGCAGGCAGGCAGCTATTACCCGCAGCAGGGTGTGCCGCCTGTATATGCGCCACAGGCCGCACCGTTTGTACCCCAACCGGATGCACCCCAGCCGGTGGCGCAAAATACATATACAGCGCCGCCGCCAGCGGGTAGCTTTACCGCTATGCAGCCGGGCAGTGTGTACCCGGCTGTGCAAAGCATAGTGCCGCCTGTTGTGCCTGTAAAACAGCGCCAAAAGATAAACACTTACTCGGTGGTTTTGGGCATAGGCGTATTTTTGGTTTTTATAGCGGGCCTTATTTTTGCAACCAGTACATGGAGCCAGATTGGCCCAGCACTGCGGCTTACGCTGCTGGTGGTGCCTACCCTTGTGTTTTTTGGGGTGGCTTGGTTGGCACGCAAAAGGCTAAAGTTGCCGGGCACAAGCCTTGGCCTTTACCTGCTGGGCAGTTTATTTTGCTTTGTATCGGTAATAGGGGCAGGTTACTTTTCTTTACTGGGGCCGTGGCTTTCTTTGTTTGGGGCAGGCCGAGACGCCCTTTGGGGGCTGGGTTTTTTGCTTACGGCAGGCTGCCTGTTTTTAGGTTTATTTTTTTACAAAACACCATTTTTGGTATGGTGCACAGCCATTTTTGGGCAGCTTTCGGCCTTGTTTTTTTTACTGCAATGGGTGGAAGTGCGGGCCTGGGTGGTTGCCTGCATGGCGGGTGTTGCACTGTTAGTGCTTTTTGTACTGCGCCTGCGTCCCCTACAAAATATAAAAAACGAAGCGCTGAAAAAACATGCCTACCTTTTGGGTTTGGTAAACTTTGCTGCAGTGGGTGCACTGTGCCTGTTTAGCGCCTATCTTTTTGGGCTCGGCGATATTGCCGCAGTGGTTACCGAACTGTTTTTGCTGCTGGGCTTTACGGCCCTTGCCGCTACCCATACATTTAGAGCGGGTTGGTATCTGCACCCGTTTTTGTTGATTGCGCTGTATAACAGCCTTTGTTCTTTGTTATTTGCCCAGCAAGAGGTACGCATGGGTGTATTTAGCGGGCTGTGCATAGCCAGCTTTTGGTTGTTTTACCTTTCAGGACGATGGGCAAAACAATCTTTGCGCACTCTCGTATCCGACATTGGATTTTTAGGAATTGTGGTTTTGGTAGGGCTGCAAAGCTTGATGTATATTTACCCGCAGGTTGGCATTATTGCTTTTGCGCTGCTGGCAGTTACACTGCTGGCGTTGTGCCTGCGGCGGGGGGCAACCCAAACCACATGGGCGGCAACGGGCGGCCTGCCTGTTGCGCTGTTCCTTTTATATGCATCTGTAAACAGAACGGTTTGGCTGCACAGTTTTGAAGATTTGGCAGGAGCATCTTTTGCGGCAACGGTTATATTGGCGGCGTTGTTTTTTGCCGCGGCAAGCCTGTCGGCGGTTTTTTGCAGCAAGGAGCAGGGCGGGCGGCTGCATCTGCCTATGGTGGCAGGGATGGTAGTTTGCCTGCCCGCCGCGTGGATTGCCGAAAGTGCACTGAATGCAGGAAATTTGGTGGGGCCCTTTGTGGTACTGGCAATTGCAATACATGGTGGGTTGTGTCTGTATTTAAAAAACAAAAAAATGCCGCTACAACTGGCCGCTTTGGGGCAGGGCATACCGCTGGTACTGGCAGAATGTGCTGCGGTTTTATATTTGCTGCAACGGGTTATTTGGCAGTTAGCACTGCAAGAAGCACAGGGTAGTATACGGTTGGCGCTGCTTGCCGCGGCTGCCCTGCTGATGTTGCTGCCTACAGCGGTGCGCGGACTGTTAAAAAAGCAGGATGGCAAAATGCTTGCCGCATACGGATGGTTTACACTGGCGGCCAGCTTTGTTTTACTGCTGTGGTCGTCTTTGGCGCAGCTTGTTTTAGATGTACCTGCAAATGGCATAAGTTATTTATTGATAGGGCTAAACCTGCTTTTTGCGGCCTGCCTGTATACACGCAAACAAATGCTGTTTGTAATGCCCTCTCTTGCCTGCCTGTATGCCCTTGCGCTAAAACTGGTACCACAGGGGGCACCCGGTTGGATGGGACAGATACCCTATAAGCATTGGGCAGCACTGGCTGCCTTTGGGGTGCTGGCACTTACTGGGCGGCTGCTTTTTGCAAAAGGGATATGGAATAAAACAAGGCCAATGCAGTTTGATTGGTTTACGGTGTTTGCGGCGGTGCCTGCCTTTGCATGGTTAAGCGCCGCAGAAAAGCCGGTTGTGTTTGTAGGCTTTTTGCTTTTTGCCTGTTGGTTTGCCCTGTATTGGGGGAGGCTGCCCTTTGCCCATGCAAACAAAGCGGTTATTACAGCCTCTTTGCTATGTGTGTTTGCGGCCGTTTGGCGGCAGCCGTTTGCACAATGGCCTGCTGTGGCAGAAACCGAAATTGCAATTGTACTGTTGCTGGCCTATGCGCTTGTATTGCGGTTTGTAGTGTGGAAAAAGACCCCCGCGGGAGCCAATTGGTTTTTGCTGGCAAGTGCGGCAGGGAGCATATTGGTACAGTTTGTAGATGCACAGCGCACGGCGCAGCCCTTTGACGCGATTGCCCTTTCGGCTTTGTGCCTGTTTGCCGTGGGGTATTACTGTTGGCTTCGTATTAAACGGATGCCCCTGCCGCAGGGATATTCTCGTGCGTTTGGTGTGGTGGCAATATTGGCCTCGCAGGGCATTGGCCTGTGGCAAATGGCGTCTTTTTACCACAACAATGGCGTAAATATATTCCGCAGCGGCACGGCTCTGCCGGTTTGGTGCGGGGCTATGTTACTGGGTGCTATGCTGATAGGTGCACTTCTGCTGCATATGCAAAAAATGGGGCTGTTTATTGCGCCTGCGGCAGTAGGGGTTTACCTGTTTACACACGGGGTTATACACCGCCTGGTTGCCACCCCGCAACCAATAACGGCCTGGGTATTTGCCGCGCTGTTTTTGGTTTTTGCCCTAGTGGGCAGGTTGCTGTACCGCAATAAGGCAGTGTTTAAAGAGCGGTTTTACCCAAATGCAGATGTTTGGAGCATTGCGGCTTGCATTACGCCCCTATACTGGTTTGGCATGCAGCAAAAAGGATGGATTTTTGCCGCATGGCTTATACTGGGTGCATGGCTGTTGCTGTTTTATGGCCGTTTGCCGGGGCGGTTTTTTAACCGTGTATTGTGTACGGGGGCTGTTGCATGCGCGGCGCTGGCGGTATACCTGCAACCGTTTTTTGTATGGCCAAGTTGGCTTGCCACCGAAGCAGCACTGCTGTTGATGCTGGGAGCTGTGCTGGTTTTGCGGTTTGCCGTATGGAAAGAATACGCAGATAGCATGGGCTGGCTATTATTTGCGGCAACGGTTTTTGCTTTTGTTGTGCAGGGCGCGCAGGCATTGTGGCAGGGGCTTTTATGGGACGCTATGGTGCTGGGTATTGCGGCGGTGGTGCTGCTGGTATTTTCTGTTATTATTCATCAGCGGCGTTGGTTTTTGCTCTCATTTATCACAGTACTTATTATTGTGCTGTACCGCACGGCGGATTTTTGGAGAAGCCTTGCATGGTGGATATATCTACTTGCGGCAGGCATTTTGCTAATTGTTTTTGCCGCCGTTAACGAGGGATACCGCCAAAAAGGAAGCAACTTAAAAAAGAGATTTTCGTCCTCTAAGTTTTTTACCAAATGGAAATGGTAAACAGGTAAAAATAATCGTGCACTGTATTTTTATTGGCCTTAATGCTATAATACAAACAAATAAAACCCGAACGGAGGGAATAAAATGCTGTGTGATAAATGTGGAGCAGAAATAAATGAAAATGAGGCTTTTTGCGCAAATTGCGGGGCCTCGGTACATACAACGCCAGAGATGGCCACACCGCTGCCCGTAAACGCGGTGGAGATGGAGCAGGATGTGGCAGACTTGCGGGTTTCGGCGGATGAACTGCGGGAGGACGCTACTTATTACGAACCGCAGGCAGACCTTGTGCAAACGGATATGCCCTCGGCTTATGTGGGGCAGTATACCCCGGCGCCAAGCGCACAGGAGCCAAACGCCTATGTGCCCTACCCTTCGGCGGTGCAAAAATCTGTACGTAAACCTATGGCGCCCGTTGTAGTGGGCATTTTGTTTATTTTGTTTTCGCTTGCGTTTGGTGTTGTTTATGCGGTACCGCTGGCAATGTATGTGCCCACCAACCTGCTTGTAGGGGTTGCCAATGTTGTGGCAGTAGTGGCTGCCAGCATACTGCTGGTAACCGCAATTGTGCTTATTACGGGGCGCGTGGGGGTTGCAGGGGCTGTACTTGCCAGTTGTATAGCAAATATAGCACTTGGTATGCATGCTGCCGCCGCAATGGTGTATGGGATAGAAATTAATATTACCAATTTTGGCGGCATGTGGCAGGGCTCGGTTTTACATATGTGGCCGCTGGCATTAGAAGCTGTGTTTTCGTTTGTTGTATTAATTTGTGCGGGTATTTTAGTGCATGCCCGCCGCAAAAGAGAGCGTATACAGTAAATTAAGGGTGGTTATTTGCGCCTAAGAAAATAAACAGAGATACTAATAATAAGCAAAAACAGGGCTGCAATATTGCGGCTCTGTTTTTATATAATAAATACCGAGTATCGAAAAACATACATAGATAAATAATATACATACAAAAATACACCCGGCAGCAGTAACATCTGTCTCGAATTTCTTTACAGATGCAACGAACCTGCAAAAAGCATGTATAATGATGATAGGTTTAAACTTATAAACGCTTTATGGAGATATGCGGTGGAAAAACAAGAGGAAAAGCTAGCAGAAAAATGGTGGGACTTGCAAAAGATTTAAAAGCCTGCCTGCCTGTATTTTTGGCTTTTGGAGACGAAAACAGGCAGAGCATTCTGTTAACACTTTTAAACAATTATGGCGGGATGCGTGTAGGTGAACTTACGCAGCACACAAACCTTTCCCGCCCGGCTGTATCGCACCATTTAAAAATACTAAAAGAAGCAGGCATTGTGGATATGTTTAAAAAAAGGCACAATGCACTTTTATCATGTAACCGCAAACCAGGAACAATGGGGGCAGATGGCGCTGGTGGTAAACAAAATAAACAAGCTGACAAAAGAAGCTGCCATAAAGCAAAAAGAAGGAAAAGCCTGCTTTGTAGGCACAGAATAGCAGAAAGGGAGAATAAAAATGACAAATTGGGAAGCAATGGAAAAAAGGCACTCTGTACGCAGCTATACAGATAAAAAAATAGAGGGTGCGGTACTGGAACAGCTTGCCGCAACGATTGCCGCCTGCAATGCAGAGGGCGGGATGAATATTCAGCTTTGCATTGATGAGCCGGAGGCCTTTACCGGCGGTATGGCAAAATACGGGCGCTTTGTAAATGTAAAAAACTATATTGCGCTTGTAGGCCCCAAAGGAGCAGACCTTGAAGAAAAAAGCGGTTACTATGGGGAAAAGATAGTGTTGGAAGCACAGAGCCTGGGCCTGAATACCTGCTGGGTAGCCATGACCTACAGCAAAAAAAACAGCACCGCAAAAGGTGGCAAAAACGAAAAACTGCTGATGGTGATTGCCTTGGGCTATGGAGAAAACGAGGGTGTACAGCATAAAAACAAACCGATGGAAGATTTGCATAAGGCAGATGCAAACATGCCGGAATGGTTTTGCAACGGCGTAAAGGCTGCACAAATGGCACCTACAGCCATAAACCAGCAAAAGTTTTGTTTTATACTGGAGGGCAACGCGGTAAAAGCCACAGCGGGCAGAGGGTTTTATGTTAAAACAGACCTTGGCATTGCTAAATATCACTTTGAATTGGGTGCAGAGGGAGCCGATTGGCACTGGGCAGAGTAGTGGATTAATGAGCAGGCTAATACTATACAATATGTTTTAGGCACGCCACGACAAGTTAATAATAAATGTTAGATGGTTGCAAAAGAAACAAAAACCCCATCGGTTTGATTTGACCGGCGGGGTTTTTGTTTAAATTATCTGCGGTTAAAGCCGCGCTCGTATGCAGGCGGGGGGCTTTCTATATTGCCGTTTAAAGCTTGTTCGGCATCGTATGCCCAATAGGGGGCGCGCAGCAGTGCACGGCCAATGCCAATAAAATCACAGGCGCCATTTTGCAGGGCGGCCTCGGCCAATTGGGGGTAGTTAAGCATACCAACACCAATAACAGGAATTGAGTAAGCATCTTTAAAAGATTTGGCATAAGGAAGCTGATACCCGGGATAGTTGCCGGGCTTGGTTTTGCCGGGCTCGGCCTCTCCGCCGGAGGAAATGTGCAGGATATCCACACCAGCGGCTACAAAATCTTTGCTATGCTGCAAAGAATGAGAAAGCCCGTATCCCCCATCCTGATACTCCACCGCCGAAAGACGCATAATCAAGGGCATATCGGTGGGAATAACAGCCTTTACAGCCTCTACTACGCCCGCCCCAAACAGTGCGGAGCTTGCATATTCGTCGGTACGATTATTAATAAGTGGAGAGAAAAACTCGTGAATAAGGTAGCCGTGCGCACCATGAATTTCGATGGTATCAAACCCGGCCTTTACAGCACGGCGGGCGGCGTTGGCAAAGGCTTGTGTAATGCGTTCTATATCTGCTTTGTCCATAGGTTTTGGAGCGTTATAAGAGGGCAGGCCTAAGTTACCGGGTGCCAAAGGAACAGCCGCATCCTGCGCTTTTCTTCCGGCGTGGGCCAATTGAATGCCCACCTTGCAGCCATACAAATGCGCCTGACGCACTATCTCGGCAAGGGGGGCTATTTGTCCATCTTCCCATAGGCCAAGGTCGTTGTTGCTAATTCGCCCTTCGGGCGATACGGCGGTGGCCTCTATAATAATAAGGCCTGCTCCGCCAACGGCGCGAGATATATAGTGAGTTAGATGCCATTCGTTGGCGTAGCCGTCTTCTTTTGTTACCATATACTGGCACATGGGGGCCATAATTACCCTGTTTTTTAGGAGCAGGTTTTTAAACAAAGCGGGTGAAGTTAATAAAGACATAAAGTGAAAGCTCCTTTCGATAATAAAAAAGAGATACAAAGCGGTGGAGACATACTTGATAAGTCGATATGGATCTGCCTGTATTATACCATCTTAGTCAACTATGTCTTTGCCTGCTTTACACACAAAGGCTGGCTTGATATACTAAAAATGATGTTTTTACGATGTGTTTTATTTGCGTTAGGGGTGTGTTGGCAAATAAAATATTTGGATAAACCAAAGAGGAGAAAATTTTATGTTTGAGTCTTGTCGTTATTGCGGGTTTTCTATGCAGCCCGAAGAGAGCAAATGCTCTGTTTGCGGGAGGGAGAGGGCACAGGAAACTGTAGCCGATGAGATGAGGGAAAAACAAACAATAGAAGCCGAACAAATACCCCTGGTGGCAGAAGATATACAGCAAAACGGTAATTTGCAAAACGAAGATAATGGGGAGAACGTCCAAAGGGCAGAGCCTGTACCGGAAGCCCCCGGGATAAGCGGGCAGGCAGGGCCGGTGCCCTATTTTTACGGGCAGCAGCCCCCACCGCCGGGATACTACAATATGCCGGTACAACCGCCCTACCCGCCGGTGCAGTATGGGGCAGGCCCAAATGGAGCACCCCCCTACAACTGGCCGCCCTATCAGCCTTATCCTGCCCCGCCGCCGTTTTATACACCGCCAAAGCCCAAAAAGAAAACATGGCTGGTAATAGTGGCCGTTGTATGTGCATTTCTTGTGCTTTTGGCGAGTGTGCTTGGTGTTTTATACTGGGCCGATAAAACAGCGTTTGGCGTGCCAAACGCGGCCGAGCAGCCCCTGCCCGATGGGGTAGAGAGAATGAACCTGAACTTGGATTCTCCCACGCCGTTTTACCCTGTTTTTTATAGACTGGGCGAGCGGTATTACCTGATGAGTGCCCCGGGAATGCGCCCGGTGGAGTTGAGCGGGTCTTTTAGTTCCAGCACATATCTTAACAAAGACGGTAGTATGATTTGGTATACCCAGGCCTCTCAAAAAGAAAATAGCCGGCCGGACCTATACTATGCCAATGCCGCGGGAAGCTTTTATTTGGCCGAAACCAATGTTTCGGATGTGATGGTTGCGGCGGATGGAAAGTTTGCATTTTACGAAAAAAGTGGGGGCGCTGCGGGCCTATACAGATACGATTCGTCTTTGAGAAAATCAACGGAAATAGCAACAAGGGTATATGACTATGCAGTATCGCCCAATGGAGAATATGTGCTGTGTGGTGATGACGAGACCCTATTTTTGATAAATGCAGGCAGCGGTGAAAAAACAGATATTGCTGCTGGGGATTATTTGCAGCCAGTTTTTGTATCGGATGATGGGCAAACAATGGCCTATATGGAAAAAGAAGATGGCGTTACAAATTTTGTTTTGTTGCCAGGGGTAGAAAAAGAGCGAAAGCTTCGTGTGGAAAATTACCCCGAATTTTGGCTGAATCGCAGTGCGGACGCCTTTTTGCTGTATACCGATGGGGATGTATACCGTTATGGAGACGGCAAATGGGAACAACTGGAAGCGAAAACGGAAGAATATACGTTTTACCCCGTGCACAACGGTATTTTGCAAAAAAAAGTTAGTACGGCACATAATAGCACCGCTGTTATAGATGTGGAAGATTTTTCTTTTTTGTTTTATTTTATAAAAGGCTCTGTACATGCAGAAGAGGCTGATAGCCGTGGGCTGTTTTATGTTGCCAGCGATGGTACGGTTAAGCAGATAGAAACCGATGTATACAGACCGGCGGCGATATCTCCCGATGGAAAAACAATGTATTTTAAAAACGATAGTAAGCTGCTTAGTGCAAAGATTAACCAGGATGAAAATATAGAGATAACTGTGGTTGTGGAAAAAAACACAGGTGCATTTGCCCTGGCGCCCGATGGAAAAACACTGTATTATATACAGACGGAATGGATGGGAAAAGAGGGAACGCAGTACAGGTTATATTGCAGGTTAGAAGATGGAAGAGTAGAAAAGGTAACCGACAATACAAGAGAATTTTGGACAGGCGGAGCAGACGGAAGAAGCTGTACATATATTGAGGGTGGAGATACCTATGGTGGAAAAGCCGGTACAGGCGGTTTTTACTCGCCCGGTGGAGACAGTTTTACGATAGAAGAAAAGGTATACTCTATTTTGCCGCCGGATGCCGCCGATACATTTTTTTACACAACCAGCCCTACCAAAAAAATGTTGGGCAGCAGTTATAAAAGCAACCTGCACTATTACAATGGAACAGAGGGCATATTGATACAAAAAAAATGTGGAAAGATTGAATGGATACATAGAACCAATACAGTGGTATTATTACCTGACAGACTGGAACGGCTAAAACTGAATAAGTAAAACACAAGATAAATAAAAGCCGCCATATGGCGGCTTTTATTTATCTTATGTTTTGTAAAAGAAGTATTATTGCAATAAAGCATCCAGTTTAACACGCAGGGTTTCTTCTGTAAAAATGCCTGTAAATTTGCTGACGACCTTCCCCTCTTTATCAACAAAATAAGAAGTGGGTATTTGGCGTACAGAGTAAGCAATAGCGCCCTCCATATCCAAATCGAAGTAAACGGGGAAAGTATAGCCCTCTTCATCAATAAAAGCCTGGGCGGTTTCTTGGGTTTCTCCGGTGCCATCGGTTAGGTTTACCATCATAAACACAATATCTTCGCCATATTCGGCATGTAATTTATCAAAATCGGGCATTTCTATTTTGCAGGGGCCGCACCAGCTGGCCCAAAAATTGATAACGACAGGGGTGCCCTTAAAATCGCTTAGCTTTACCGCATCACCCGCGGCGTTGTATACAGTAAAATCGGCAGCATCGCGGTACTCTGTTTGAGAGTCTGCATCAGAGGCAGAAGAAAGAAGCGAGCTAACGGGAACAGAGGAGGAAGCCGCGTTTTTTTTGCTTAGAGTAGAATAAAGAATGCCGGATGCTACCAGTATTACAATAAAGGCAACCAGCAAAAGCAGTACGCGAACCTTACTGTTTTTCATTTAAAATTCTCCTTGCTTAAAGTTTAAATTTGGGGGCGTGCCTAGCTTGCAAGCCGACTTAGGGCGGTAAGCCACCGGCTTAAAAGGCCTGTGGCCATTAATGCACCAACCACAAGCAAAAATACGCCGCAAATGCGGTTGATAACAGTGTAATGTTTTTTAATAAAAGCAAAAGCGGTATTCATTTTATCCAGCAAAAGGGCACTAAGCACAAATGGAATGCCCAGCCCGGCCGAGTAGAACAGCAGCAAGATAACACCCTGTAATACAGAACCACTTGAAGATGCCAGCATAAGGGCAGAGCCTAAAAAGGCGCCAACGCAGGGGGTCCACCCTATGGCAAAAACGGCGCCAAATAAAACAGCGCCTGCCGCACTATGTGCCTTGGGCGGTTTGGCGGGGTTTTTGTGTAAAAAGGGCAGCCGAAAAACACCAAGATACGAAAGGCCGAATAGAATAACCAATATGCCCGAAACGATATTAACGGCGGTTTGGTATTGAAGAAGCAAGCGGCCCAGTGTACCGGCAAAAGCGCCCAAAGCCACAAATACAAGGGTAAAGCCAAGCACAAAACTTAAAGTGCGCCTTAGCTGAAAACCACTTGGGGGTTTGGGGGCAGAATCTTTGCCAGGCTGAGGGTTTGTATCGGCGCCGCCCTCGATATAAATAAGATAGATGGGGATCATAGGCAGCAAACAGGGCGATATAAAGGTTATAATGCCCTCTAAAAAAGATAAGAGGTAATTCATAAATCCTCCAAATGTGTAAATGAAAAAATAAGAATGGATTGATTTTACCATATTGCCAGCGCCGCTGTATAGCCTGTACAGGTGTGCAAAAAAGCGGGAGTAAAAAAGAAAACTCCCGGGCCAGTTAGGCGGCCCGGGAGAAAGAAAGATTTTTTACGCTTCAGCGTCAGACGAAGAAACATCTACAGCGCTGGCAAGCGGGTTGGTTTTGCCAGAGGTAAACTGCTGCAACAGGGCTTTAAGGTCAATGCCGGTTGCTTCTGTAAGCGAATCTACAATTTGGTTAGAAGAGTTCATAACGTCACGCACAAGCTTGGTAGAGTTGCCCTCGCCGTACATAACAATCTTTTCGGTACGGGTAAGAGGCTCGGCGGCGTTCTTTACAACTTCGGGCAGTTTTTCCAGATACATTTCCAGCATGGAGGCCTCGCCCATGGCGCGCATAGCTTCGGCCTTTTTTAAGATGGCAAGCGCTTCGGCTTCACCAACGGCTTTTACACCATAAGCTTCCTGCTCTTTAACATAACGCAGCGCATCGGCGCGGGCGCGCTCGGCTTCGGCTTCTTGTGTAATTTCGTAGTTGCGGGCCTCGGCCTCTTTTTGGCGAGCAAACAGGGTTGCCTGAGATTTTTGCTCTTGGGCGTAACGGTCGGCATCGGCCTTTTTACGAACTTCGGCATCCAATGCTTTTTCATTAATTTCGGATTGGCGCTCAGCCACTACAACCTCACGTTCTTTACGCGCAATGTCGGCGTTGGCAGCGGCAACCTCGATGGTTTTACGCTGCTCTTGCTTTTGAATGTCGTAAGCGGCATCGGCCTCAGCCTGACGGGTATCTGCTTGCTTTTTCAGCTCAGCTTGTTTAATCAACAATTCATTGTTTTGCGCAGATATTTTTGCTTCGGCCTCGGTGCGGGCAAGGTTGGCTTCTTCTTTTGCCAAAGAGGTGGCAATGTCGATGTCGCGCTCGCCGCGTGCCTTTGCAACGGCAGCGTCTTTTTTAATTTGAACCACGTTGTCCATACCAAGGTCTTCGATAACCTTGTTTTGATCTACAAAGTTTTGAATGGTAAGGTTGATAATTTCAAGACCCATACGCGCCATATCGCTGGCAGCATTATCCTGAACCATGTTGGCGAATTTATCGCGGTTTTGTACCAGTTCGGTTAATTTCATCTGGCCTACAATTTCGCGCATGTTGCCTTCCAGTACCTGCTGGGCAACGGCGGCAATGTCCTCTTTGCTGCGGCCTAAAAAGTTTTGGCTGGCCAAACGGATAGAGGCCATATCGGCAGCAACTTTAATGTTGGCAACGCCATCTACAAAAATATTGATGTATTCGGCGGTTGGTACAGCCGAATCGGTTTTAATATCTACCTGCATCAAGCCAAGCGGTATTTTATCCAGTCTTTCTAAAAAAGGAACACGGACACTGGAACGTCCTACAATGATTTTTGTTTCTTTACGCATACCAGAAATGATAAAGGCCATATCCGGCGGAGCCTTAACGTACCCCATAAAGCAAATAATAACAATAACGACGGCAACAATGATAATGGGTAAAGCTACAACAAATTCCAAATCCTACACTCCCTTCATCCAATTACGAGATATTTATATTATACAGCATATTATATATGCTATCAACTGGATAGAGAATGAAAAGCAATAAAAACTATGTAACAAAGACTAAAAAGTATTTTTAGCAATAATTTTACAAGATGAAATGATATGGAAATAAGCTGGTTTTGGCCAGATGATACAAAAAAAGAAAACCCCGCAGCAAGCTGCGGGGTGAAAATGCCAAAATTAGCGTTTGGAGAACTGAGGAGCACGACGGGCGGCTTTAAGACCGTATTTTTTACGTTCTTTCATGCGCGGATCGCGTGTGAGGAACCCGGCCTTTTTAAGTGCCGGACGCAAGGATTCGTCGTACTGCAATAGAGCACGGGCAACGCCGTGACGGATTGCGCCGGCCTGGCCGGAAACGCCGCCGCCTGCAACGCGGATAACGATATCAAATTTATCGGCAACGCCGGTAAGCACCAGCGGCTGACGAACAACAAGCTTTAAGGTCTCTAAACCAAAATAATCGTCAATGTCACGATCGTTTATTTTAATTTTACCTTCGCCATTAAACAAACGCACACGGGCTACCGAGCTTTTGCGGCGGCCGGTGCCATAAAAATAGGGCTTCGTCTCGTACATGCGGTGCCTCCTTTACAGTGTGTAGGCCTGGGGCTGCTGAGCGGTTTGCTGATGATCAGCACCTGCGTATACACGCAGCCGTTTCAGAGCGTTGGCGCCTTGGGTGTTGTGGGGCAACATGCCTTTTACTGCCAATTTCATGGCAAAATCGGGGCGCTGCTGCATCAGGTGACGGTAGCTGGTTTCTTTCAGTCCGCCAATCCAACCGGAGTGATGGCGGTACATTTTGGCGTCCAGCTTGTTGCCGGTAAGTACAGCCTGGCTGCAGTTGATGATGATTACGTGGTCTCCACAGTCTACATGCGGGGTAAAGGTGACCTTGTTTTTGCCGCGAAGCAAGTCGGCGGCCTGGGTGGCTACCCGGCCTAACGGTTTGCCGGCAGCGTCCAGCACATGCCATTTGCGCTCGACTTCAGCGGGCTTAGCCATTGTAGTGCTCATGCTCATTCCTCCATTGTACTGAAAGCAACCTTTATAAAGTGCAGGTTACTTATTATTATGTGGGTACAATACCCTTTACGTGTTTGCCAGTGTGCCCGGCCCGTCCGGCGGTCGGACGCAAAATGTATTATAGCCCGCATGTATGCACTGTGTCAACCGTTTTTTCTTAAATTTTTAAGTTGCGACACGTATACTCTTAAATTCGCCTGTTTTCTTTGTTTTTCTCTCTCGTTCTCTCAACTCATTTTTACATTAAAAAACCGGCATTTGCTAGAATACGCCGAAGCATAGTGATATAATTAAGGCTATCAATCGATAACGTGTGTTTAAGGTAAAGTGATATTTGACGAATGGCAAAATTTGTTACGATTATAAGGAGATTGAAAGTATAAATGACATTATTGGGTAAAAGCAAAAAAATTTAACTCGTTTTTTTTGGGTAATAGCCTTTTTTTGTTTTTTTAGCATGTTTATTTCTTCATTACATAGAGGATGGCAGACAATAATTTTTGCGGGCATACTGATTTTGCTTTTACTTTTGTTTGCTACTCGTTTTTCGGAAAGTAAGTCGAGTGATAAAATGGTGCGTTTTATATTTGTGTTTCTTTTTTCTTTAACTATTTTTGGTCAAATTTATGTTGCTTTTTTTCAGTACAGAGTTCCTAACAGTAATACAACTATGTTTGAAGTGGGGGACCTTGAGTCTATCTATGCTGCAGTGAAAGAAATGGCTGAAAATGGAAATTTAACAGTTAGCAATTCCTATTTTTTAAGGTACCCTCATCAAACTTTTTTGGTTTTTGAACTATATGTTTTCACACATATTTTATTATTATTGGGCGCAAAGACGGTATTGCTTTATCCGGCATTTGGATTATTGGCGGCAAGTGGCGTATGTGTTGCGGTGTTGTTTTTTGTTGCTGCTGTTAAAATAGAAAAAGATCAACGGACAGCTTGGATAAGCGGAATTGTGTGTTTGCTGATTCCTTCTTTGCGCTTTAGTGCAGATCAAGCATATTCCCATGTTCTAGCATATCCATATCTGTACATCGGTATTTATTGCATGGTAAAAATGCGCCATGCAGACCGAATGCGAGGAAAGGCGCTGTGGGGAGCGAATTGTGGGGCGTGTATGGGGCTTGCAAGTTTAATGGCAGGATCTTCTTACATAGCGATAATTGCGATATTTTTGTTTTTTTTGTTTACGCAGACACCCAAAAGGTTTTTTTTTGCAGATGGGCGTTTTTTTACTGGCTATTTTTATGATAACTTCAGGATTTAAATTTTTTTGGAACCAGTCTGGTTATGTAGATGTGAGTGAAAGCGATAAGTATAATTTCCCAATTACACATTGGGTGATGATGGGGCTTTCTGAGGAAGGGACATACAATAACAATGATTATTTTGCCACACTGGAAATAGATGGAAAAGAAGAAAAAGAAAAGTTTAATATAAAAGAAATTTTTTCTCGTCTTGAAGAAAAAGGAGGTATTGGTGGGATTATAATGCATATTTGGCAAAAAATAAAAATAAGTTGGTATCATATGCCGTTCAACAATTTCTCTGTACTTGGAAGCAAAGCGCCACTAGATATTTGGTTAGGGGATGGTTTTTTTTCAGTACTTTTGCTTTTCTCGGCGATAAATGCATTGTTTGGAATTAAAGAAGGTACGACCGGATTTGATTTTTTGTGTGCAATAATTTTGGTAGGGGTTTTTTTCTTCTTAATTATAGGGGAGACAACAACATATTATATCTTTCCTTATATTCTTCTACTTGTTCCGTGTATGCTTGCTGGGCTAAATAAAATAAGAGAAAAAATTAAAAAAGCAAAGGTTGAGGAATGAAAGAATGGTTATAGATTTTGAGCGCCGCTGCTGGGCAGAAATAGATTTGGATGGTTTACACCATAACCTGCAATTGATACGTAAAACAGCGCAGGGGTGTGCCGTAATGGCGGTGGTAAAGGCCAATGCATATGGGCATGGGGATTTGGTTACGGCGAAGGCGCTGGATGATGCCGGAGCCGATCAATTTGCGGTAAGCGGCCTTGCCGAAGCAGTGAGGCTGCGGCGCGCAGGAATACGCAAGCCAATCCTTATTTTGGGCTACACCTCGCCCAAGCATGTTTCTACCCTTGCCACGCACGACTTACAGCAGTGTATCTTCAGTTCCTCGTATGCAGAGGAAATGTCGCACGCAGCGCAAAAAGCCGGTACAGTGCTTAGGGTACATTTAAAGGTAGATACCGGAATGGGACGCCTTGGATTTAATGCAAAGGATGATTTGGCCGAAGCGGTGGCCGGGCTTGCCATTGCAAGCCGCCTGCCGGGGCTTTTGCCCGAGGGCCTGTTTACGCATTTTTCGGTTGCTGATTCTACCGAAGAGGAAGACGTAAAATACACAAACAATCAGCTGGCTCTATTTATAAAGGTAAAAAATGCTTTAGAGAGTATGGGGATTTCTTTTCCGACCGTGCACTGCTGTAACTCGGCCGGTACGGTTGCCTACCCTGCTGCGCATATGGGGCTTGTTAGGCCGGGGATTATATTATATGGATGTAACCCCAGCGGAGAGGTTGTTCTTGCCGGGCTAAAACCGGCATTTAAGTTAAAAACTGTTGTTACAATGGTAAAAGAGCTTGCGGCGGGCGACAGTGTGAGCTATGGGCGTACCTTTACGGCCAGAAGGCCCATGCGGGTGGCAACCCTTGCGGCGGGATATGCAGACGGTTATCCCCGCCTGCTTTCAAATCAGGGCGTGGTGGGAATACATGGACACTCTGCTCCCCTGTTGGGGCGGGTATGTATGGATCAAATTGTGGTGGATGTTACCGATGTGCCGGAGGTACAAGGCGGCGATGAAGCCACAGTATTTGGCGGCGATGGTGCTGATACAATAGAAGAAGTGGCAGAGAAATGCGGAACAATCTCGTACGAAATACTATGCAATATAGGGCGCAGAGTACAAAGGTTGTATAAAGAAAACGGCGAAGAAACGATGATTGCGAATTACATTGAGGATTGATAGATGAAAAAGCTACTATGTGTAATAGATTATCAGAACGATTTTGTAGATGGAGCGCTGGGTTTTGCAGGGGCAAGCAGCCTTGAAGAGGGTATTGAGAAAAAGGTGAGGGAGTATCTGGATGCTGGCCACTATGTTTTGTTTACAAGGGACACCCACCAGCAGGATTACCTAAATACACGAGAGGGAAAAAGCTTGCCTGTGGTGCACTGCATAGAGGGCACGGTGGAGCATCAATTGTATGGCGCGCTGCACCAATACGAAAAAAGTGAACAGCCCAAGGTAAGGGTAATAAATAAAGAAACTTTTGGGGCGGCAGATATAGCGTTTGATGTGCGCCAACTTTGCCGCGGTGTGCCGGACGAAATTGAACTTTGTGGTTTGGTTACAGATATATGCGTTGTATCAAATGCAATATTATTGTTTAATGCATTTACCAAAAGCAAAGTAAGCGTCCTATCAAATCTTTGTGGTTCATCTAATAACGAGGGCGCAAAAGCGGCGCTTTTGGTACTGCAAGGGCTTGGTATTTTTGTTGAATAATAGTTTTAAAAGAAACTTGTTTTTCTGCTATATAAGTTTTTAAATCTTACTTATAATTAACGTTTTAGCGAAAAACTTCCAAATCATTATTAATTTTTTGTGAATAATAGTTGCAATTCGCACTGCTTTTTAAATAAATTGTTAACTTATAAGCACATTCGTTGCTACTAAGTAGTATTTATGTTATACTTTTTCAATCGTATGCCTTGACGGCGGTGAGAGGATGTGTTTTTATTGGCCGAACAAAATATTGACTTTGAATATGACCAGTATGCGCCACAGGCGAATGGGCGTTTATTTGGCAGTTCGATGTTCGGTTTTAATAAAGAAGAGGTATTAGAATACCTTGAAGAACTGGCCGATGAAAATGCGCAGCGCCAAGAAGTTGCCGACAGGCGAATTCAAGAGTTGTCTCAGCGCTTACATACGGCAGAGTCCAGAATGCTTTCCGGCAGCGGGGGTGCTTCGGCCGACCCGCAGCTAAGGGCTGCTTATGAAGATGCCATGCACCAGATGGAGGGAATGTCTCAAAATCTGGAAATAGCGCAAATGGCTACCCAGCAATCGGAAGATGAGCTGGCGGCTTTAAGAGAGCAGCTATATAATTTTCAGCAGGAAAATGCCTGGTATCAAAACGAGCACCAACATGCGGAAGAAAGCATAAACTACTTAAACCAGCAGTTGCAGCAATTATCTGCTGGGCAGTGGCAGGGAGACGAACAAGCCGCCCTGCTAAACCAGCAGTTGGAAGCAAGAACAACCGAAGTACAGCAGTTGCGCTCGCAGGTAAACACCGAGCGCACCCAGTTGATGGGCGAAAACAGCCGCCTAAATGCAGAACTGCAACAGCTTAAAGCACAGGTAAATACCGAGCGCACCCAATTGTCTGGCGAAAACAACCGCCTAAACTTAGAGTTGCAGCAGATGCGCACCCAGATAAACGATGGAGCACCCGAGGCGCAGCAACTTAAGACGCAGGTAGAAAAACAGAATACCGAACTGCAAAACCTGCGCACCCTTTTGCAAACAGTTACCTCTGAAAGGGATGCTGCGCGTTCTTCGCTTAGCAATCCGGATCAGAGATCGAAACAGGTAAGCGAAGCGATTTTGGCCGAAGCAAATGCTGAGGCAGACCGCATTAGGGCACAGGCGACTGCCGAGCGCGACCGTATACAGCGCCAAATTCGCAGCAGCGCGGGTGGGCTTGCAACCAGCATTGTAAATTTGCGGGATGAGATTTCGGACTTGGAGGGCGGAACAGCCAATGCGCTGGAATCCATCCAGTCATCTTTGTCTTCTATTGCCAGTTCACTTTCTCGTACAGAGCAAAACCTTACCACTATGGGAGTGCAAATAGAGCGTTTCCCAGCTTCTTCCCCCTCGGTTGCGCCCCAAACTCCCTTGATGGTATATCCCTCGCACCAGCAGGTTGTGGGTGTGTATCCGGCTGAAGCAGAAGTGCCGATGATGCAGGTGCAGCCTCAACAGGCGCCGGTTGCGGCTGTGTGGCCACAGCCACAACCTCAGGCACAGTCATCTTCCCGCACATCCTCAAACAATGGCGGCGGCAGAGCTTTTAGGCCTACATACAGCAACAGCCCTACAGCGGCAGTGGCGTGGCCAAAAGCTTCGGTTGGCAGTAAGTATGTGCAATCATCGGAAGACCCAAGAGAAGCAAAAATGCGCAGTTTGTCTGAATCTTTGGTAGATACCCTACGCCAGATGATGGATTAATAAAATACCTTTGGCCGCCCTCTTTTAAGAGGGCGGCTTTTTAGATTGTACAAAACATGCAATATTTAAATATATGGCTTTATATATTAATTTAGTTCAGCCTTGCTTTGTTGTTTTGAGGTTGGAGTTGCTGGATAAAAGTGCAGGGGATATTTGGCTGTATAAAGAGGGCTTGAACGAGTGTATAGAGTACATACAAAATGATGATAGTGTTTGTTTTGGGGCTTTTGGGCGATTTTAATTGGCGTGGCACACGTATGTGCATAATAAAGTGCCAAATATTTTTGATATTTTAAAAGCCGATTATTTGTAAAGTGTTTGATGCCGAGTATTTACGGAAAAACGGAAAGAACTGAAAAAGCAGTATATGAGTGATGCTTGAATGATATAGGTGAGTAGGTACTGGGCGAGTAAATGACAGAGTTAGAATTATTAGCACTTGATCATAACGAGTGCTAATAATTCACAGAAAGTTCATAATTAAAGCGTAAAACTTTCACAATTGATGAATATAATAGACTTAAACAAGCAAATGAGACACAATCATTTAAATGGCTTGATAATTATATAGTTAGCAATTAAAAACAATAACTGCTATTTTTAAAACTGAAAGGATGGTTTTTTATGTATGGCATGATTCCTT
>JBKEAM010000021.1:0-8755 GCA_047972265.1 Oscillospiraceae bacterium
AGTTAATTTTCCTATATTAAAATCGCGGGAGCGCATACAATTTGCGAATGTCGTTAAGTACTGTTTTGCAAATTGGCGCGGACGCATCCTACTTGCGGGCGGAGGGTCTGGGAACCATCGCTAGGTTCCCAGGACTTCTTTGGTTCTTTCTTAGTCATAAGAAAGAATGGTATGAACTATGCAAAGCACTTAGCGGCGCTTGTAGGATAACGAGCCTGTATTTTTGCTTTTGACAAAAGATGCATGTTGATTTGTAGTTTGGCTTGTATTTATTTAAAAAAACATTAAGGTTCCTATTTCAAATATAAGTATAAAAGCAATAGCAATTAAACCTATAATAACACACAATTGTGCATAAAAAATAATATGTAGCCCAAGGGGTAGGGCGTTTGTGTATACAAAACAAAAACAGCGGCAAGGGTAAAACACCCCTGCCACTGTTATTAATAATGCATTTTGCTGTAAGCCCCTGCGCTTTGGGCAGCTGCTAAGCCTCGCTGTTTATCTGCTCGGCAATTGTATTTAGGTACACCCAGCGCTCGGTTTTTTCTTCTAGCTGGGCGGCAATCTCCTCTTTTTGTATAAGCAGGGTTTGCAGTTTTTCAAAATCGCTTGCGGCGGCAATAATATCGGCTTCTACTTGTGATTGCGCTGTTTCCAGCGCTTCAATCTCGCTGTCTATCACATCATATTCGCGCTGCTCTTTAAAAGTAAAGCGGGCTTTTTGGGGCGGCGCGTTTTGGCTGCGTTTGCGGGGCGCGGCCTTTTCGGCTTTTTGGGCTGCTTCTTCCGGCCTTGCGGGACGGTTTTGCAGATAATCTGAGTAGCTGCCCTGATATTTTTGCACAGCGCCGTCTTCGCCTATTTCTACAATCAGGTTTGCGACCTTATCTAAAAAGTACCTGTCGTGAGATACCACCAGCACGGCACCGCTAAAGCCCTCCAGGTAATCCTCTAAAATCATCAGTGTATCAATGTCTAAATCGTTGGTGGGCTCGTCTAACAGCAGAATATTGGGGGCGCTCATAACCAAGGTAAGCAGGTACAGCCGCCGGCGCTCTCCACCCGAAAGGCGGCTGATGGTGTTCCATTGCAAATCCGGCGGGAAAAGAAATTTTTCTAACATCTGAGAAGCGGTAAGGGTACCATCGATTGTTTGAATATTTTCCCCAAAGGTTTTTACATAGTCTATCACACGCATGTTGGGGTCCATATCGGTGGATTCTTGCATAAAATAGGCGATTTTAACGGTGTCGCCCAATACAATTTCGCCGCTGTCGGGGGCAATGCGCCCGCTAATCAGGTTTAGCAGGGTGCTTTTGCCCGCGCCGTTTTTGCCCACAATGCCAATGCGGGCATCGCGCGCTACCAAGTGGCTAAAGTTTTGCAGCAGTTGTTTTTCTCCAAAAGCTTTGCTTAGGTTTTCTATCTCTATTATCTTTTTGCCAAGCCGACTGGTAACAGAGTTTAACTCCAGCTTTTCGGCCGGGGTATTTGCAACCGATTCGCTCAACTCTTCAAACCGTTCTATTCTAAAGCGGCTTTTGGTGCCACGGGCACGGGCGCCGCGGCTCATCCACTCCAGCTCTTTTTTAAACAGACTTTTGCGCTTGCGGGCGGCACCAATTTCTATTTCTTCCCGCTGGGCTTTCAGCTCTAAATATTTAGAGTAATTGCTTTCGTAAAAATACAGGCTGCCGTTTGTAACCTCTACAATGCGGGTAACCACTCTGTCTAAAAAATAGCGGTCGTGCGTTACCATTAAAATAGCACCGCTGTATTTAATAAGGGTGTTTTCTAGCCAGGCAATCATATCATTATCCAGATGGTTGGTGGGCTCGTCTAAAATAAGCAAATCGGCGGGGGTAATAAGGGCGCAGGCCATGGCAACCCGCTTCTTTTGCCCGCCAGAAAGGGTGCTTACCTTATCCTCAAAGCCGGATATACCCAGCTTATCCAATATGCGCTTGGCCTCAAACTCCTGCACAGTTTTTTGGGTGGCCTGCACATTGGCAAGCACCTGTTGCAGCACGGTGCTGTCTTTATCAAATACCGGGTTTTGGGGCAGATAGGCAATGCGCGCGCCGGTTTGGGTGGTTACAAGGCCGCTGTCTGGCTGCTCTACTCCAGCCAGTATTTTAAGCAGGGTAGATTTGCCAGCGCCGTTTAGGCCTATTACGCCAATTTTATCCCGCTCGTTTATATACAAAGAGCAGTCGCTTAATAATTGTTTTTCGCTGTAGCTTTTGCTAATTTTTTCGGCCGATAGCATCAATGTGGGTTCTCCTTGTAGGGGGGATAAGTGATTTTAAAAAGATTGAATGTATAATGATTTGCGATAAAAAATATGCGGGGAGGAAGGTGCTTTTTTGTGGTTATATGGTTATCTTTATACAATCAGATGTATCTTTTGTTTCTTTATAATTATCAATGCTATCTGTTAGGTGCTGTAGATAGGATAAAGCTTCCTCCTCTTGAGCATACCACAGCATGGACTGCCCAAACCCAAAAACCTTTGTGTGCTTTTTTAATGGGATTTTCCATATATACTTATGGCGAACACCTTGCGGAAGCAGGACACAATCTGCCGCATGCGCAAGAACGTTGTATGTTCTTTGAGTACCATCTTCTATACCAATGGTTTGATATTCACGATATACAGTAGCATTCTTGTACCATCCAACTACCGATGTTTCATTTAAATCTGTAGTGGCGCACCAAATGACAGTAACGCCAGATACAGAGGGCTGATTTTTATATGTATCATTAAAGCCTCTGATTTTTTCGACATGAAGTTGATTGCGTTTTGAAGCGTATGTACTTTTGGTTTCAACATGTCCTAGGTAGTATTCGCCGGGTTGTATGGTGCCGGAGACATCAACCCATTCTTTGGCAAACTTCCGGGTAAAAAAATTATATTCTTCGTACCCATACCCGTTTTTATTAACAAAGCTACCCCCATTATAGGGCATATCGTTTGGGCCGGCACCTTTATAATATTTCATACAAGAAATTTTGCAAAAAACAATTTTCTCCATTGTGATAATTCCTCTCACACTATTCTGGTAAAAAGAAAAACACCATTTGCGTATGTAAATGAGTGTTTCAAACGCTCAACCATTCACTTAAACTTCAACATCATGAGACTTTTTAAGAATTGCGTTTATATCCGCCACCTCGCCAGATTTATCCCCGGCCACAAAAGCGCCACCATGCGCCCAAAACAATACGGGAAAGCTTTTGCCTGTGGCATTTTTGGGGTAAAAAATATCCATGGTACTGTTTTTATAGGCAGAAGTATAGTTGACATCTTTTACCACCGCTACCTTATCGTGGTAGGTTTGCATATCGGCGGGCTCGGTTGGGCCATTGCCGCCCGACATAAAGTTTTGTATAATGTGTGCGCCCAGCCGGGGGGTAACATTTACGGTGATGGCCAGGGCAATGACTATGGCCAGCAGCAGGGCTACAATGCCCAGCAATGTTTTAAGTATAATACGCATTGCTTTTTTCATAATAATCCCCTTATTGTAACAATTTTTTGACACCGCAAAATATCTTTAACAGTATACTATTGCGCAAAACCCATTTGCAACAAAAAAGCAAGGGGTAAAACGGCAAAATAATGGGTAGATAAAAAACAGTTTATTTAGCTAAAGTGCTGAAAAGCGCATACAAATGCTTATATGACAAGGTTTGAGACCTTTGGTTCACAATTTGTTCACATTTGAATGACCAAAAAAAGGTATACTATACATGTAAACAAACCGAATGTCCAGACCCGAGCGAAAAATTATATGCGTATAATTGCCTCGAAATCTGTAGACTTCGGGGATTTTTTATAAGTACGCTTCTTTTAATAAGCCGGCCCCAGGTACCCCATTTAAAGCGGAACCCCAGGCCTTAACCCAATGCGTAATGCATTTGCGAAAGGAGTAGACATGTTCAAGGTAAACGACAAACTGGCACATCCGTCCGACGGGGCCTGCATCGTACGAGAAATATCCGAGAAGGGCCCAAGTGGCAGCGATATGCTTTACTACACCCTAGAGCCTTGCTCGGATACCAAAATGATGCTGTTTGTGCCTGTGAAAAACGCCGAACGAATTGGTGTGCGCCCGGTTATGACTATGCAGGAAGCCGATGAACTGCTGGCATACATTAACAGTGACGAAAATAGAATGGACTGTGAGTGGATTGGCGATCACTCGTCTCGCATAAAGCATTACAAAGAGCTGTTTAGCGGCAACACGTTGGAAGATTTGTGGCGTCAATGCACCGAACTTGAACTGTTTTACCAAAAAGAGGCCGAAAAAAAGCTGCCCATTGCAGATAAAACCATCATGACCAAAATAGAGGTTAAGGTAGCGTCGGAGCTGGCAGTGATAAAAGATATAAGCTATGCCGAGGCAGTAAGCATATTGCACGACAGAAAACGCCGCGAGTACCCGCCTATTTCGTAACTGGAGAACAAAACAAACAAAAAGCCCAAGAGCAGCGCGCCTGCTCTTGGGCTTTTTTTGTGCTGCCCGCCTGCCAATAGAGGAAATTGCCATGCGGGCAGATGAAGGGCTGTAAAATCTATTGAATGTTTTCTTTTATCAGTTCCAACTGCTGTTCAATCAGCTCTCGCTCTTCGGGGGTAAGATTGCTGTCTTTTAACTTTTCTGCAAGCTCGTCGTATTGCAGCATCAAAGTGATTTTTTCATCTTGAGAGGTATCGTTTAAAATAGTATCGGTTATGGCTGTTTTTTCTTCGTCTGCCACAGGCTGTGGCGCAGAAGAAGATACAGCCGGGGCAGTATTGTCACAGGCGGCAAGCAAGCCCACGCACAGCAGTAAAGTGATGCATAAAAAGGCAAGGTTTTTCATGGTTGTTCTTCTTTTATGTGGTGTGGGAGGTAAAGGACAAAATACACTGCGCCAGGTGATTTATGATGCTTCTATAATTTTATAATACCAAATGAGAAGAAGGGCAGCAATTGATTTTTTATACGATATTTGACTATATTTTTGTAAAAATCGCTTATAAAATAAATGATAAAATATGGTTTTTGCAGTTTACAGTAAAAAGAGACGCCGCATATATTACCCTTGGGTATTTGCAGTGTCTCTTTTTTGTTGTAAAGCTTGTAAAGCTAAAGGCAATGCAGATTAAAAATCCAATTGTTCAAACACTTTGGCGCTTTTTTTGTAGCCTGCCACCATTAACAGCAGGTATAGGCCAATGCAAACAAGCAAAACGAGGATTTGAACGCCCAGCATAGCGGGGGCGATTGTATCTAGCGTGCGGTTTAATAAAGGCACCGCCATAACAAGGGCCTCGGCCGCGGCAATAAACAACAGCACGACTACCATGCTTTTAATAAAGGCGCCCGCCAGTTTGTGGGGGGCTTTGTAGTACTGTGTGAAAAAGATAAAGTTAAACACACCAAACAGTAAAAAGACTAAACCAAAAAAGGCGACGTTTGCCTCTATACCCGCCACATTGGGCGCGGGGTTTATGGCGTAGCGCAGCACCGCAAAGGGGATGGCAAGCACAATTTGGGCGCACTGCAAAATAGCGGCGGTGCAAAAGCGAGCCTTTACAACGTCCCGCTTTTTTATGGGCAGCAGAACGCTAAAATATACATCGTTTTTGTCTCGCCCATATTGTGTGGTAATTTGCAGGGCAATGCACTGGTAAAAAAAGGCAACATAATAGGGGTAACTGGGTATTAAAAGCATGGCCGCCCCTAAAAAGAAAAGATACAGGCCGGGCAAAATACAAAGGCGAAACTCTTTATACAGCAGGTTTTTCATTGCTGTTCTCCTTTTCGGTGTATATCATAATATCCTCTAGGCTTGCGGGCTGTGTTTGCAGGCCGGGCAGGGTGGGGGCGGCACTTGCGGGCACCATAGCGCTAAGCTGGCCGTTCCTTTGGCGCAGGCCTGTAAGCGTGCCGGCTTTTTGGCAGGCGGGCAGCAGGGTGGCTTCTCCGCTGATAACGGTATACTGCTGCAATAGATTTTGCATGGTGGAAGATGTTACCAGTTGTCCCTGCTTTATATAGGTAATGCTGTCGGCGCAGCGCTCTAAGTCTGTAGTTATTTGGGTAGAAAACAAAATACTGGTGCCGGTTTCGGCAATGTCTAAAAACAGCTCCAGCAAGTCATCGCGAGATACAGGGTCTAGCCCGCTGGTGGGCTCATCCAACAGCAGTATTTCGGCTTTATGAGAAAGTGCCAGCGCAAGCGCGTACTTTACCTTCATGCCTTCGGACAGTTCTTTTACCTTTTTGGTTTCGTTTAGCTCAAACCGTTTTATCAGGTTTTGGTAAATGTCTGGCTGCCACTGCGCATAAAAGCGGCTGTAAACACCCGTAATGGCTTGCAGGGGTTTGTTTTGGTAATAGTTGGCACCGCCCAGCGCAAAGCCTATTTTTTGCTTTATGGCAAACTCATTTTGGGTAAAATCTTGCCCCCAGTAGCGCACCTGCCCCGCGGTGGGGTGCACCATGTTTACCATAGATTTAAGAGTGGTACTTTTGCCCGCGCCGTTGCGGCCGATAAAGCCCATAATACTGCCTTTTTGCAGTGTAAAAGATACATTTTGTAAAGAAAACGTTGGGTACTGTTTACACAGGTTGTCTACTTCCAATACCGCTTGCATGGGGTTCCTCCGGTGTTTGTATTTTAACGGCGAAGGCCGATAAAAGGGTATACAAAATATGCCTGCGCTTTGGGGCGCAAGTACAAAAGTTACAATATGTGTACCTGCCTTATACAAATGGCAGGCGGCTACGGTTTACCTGCGTGGCTAGGGCTGGCCAAAAACATGGTCGGACAATTTTAAAAACAAATCGTACCCCTGTATGGCAATGCCGCGCTCTTTGTCTGCCAGCAGCACAAGGCTGTCTCCCGGCTTAATTTCAAACATATCGCGTACTTCTTTTGGGATAACGATTTGCCCTTTGGGGCCAACCTTTACGGGGCCTATGTACTTGCCCTCTATTTGCTGGTTGGGGATTTTGTTCTCGGGCATAGTAGGTACTCCTATCTTGATAGTATTACAAGTATAACTTGTTATACTATCATCAGCGAGTGACTTTGTCAAGATGGCTGCTTTTGAGGGATGTATGGTTTTGCTGCCCAAGTAGAAAAGCAAATAAATCAAATTTGCAGTTATAAAAGTAAAGTTGAATTGATAAAATGTAAAACAAACTTGACAAAAAGAAAAGCAAAGTGTACTATAAAAATACAAAAGGAGGGCGAGCAATGCTAAGAAACCGGATACGAGAGCTGCGGGCGCGCGATAGGCTAACACAGGACGATTTGGCAAAAAGGGTGGGGGTATCTCGTCAAACCATTGTATCTTTAGAGAAAGAAAGCTATGTACCCTCGCTAATACTTGCCATGCATATAGCGCAGCAGTTTGGCACCACAGTAGAAGAAATTTTTTACGAGGAGAATGCGATATGAAAATGGCAATAACCGAGGGCGTGGGCAATAATATTATGATGCTGTTGATAGGCTGGGCGTTTATTACCTTTTGGCCCGTTGCGTGGGCTGTAATGGTGGTGTACCTTGTTTTGTTTGGATCCCTAATGCTGTGGATGAGCTATAAAAAAAGCGGAAGTATGGGAAAAGCCATACAACAGGCCATACAGGGCGTGCAGTTTTATAAAGAAGAGGACGAGCGGGATGTAATGGTAACCCAAAAGGCCACTTATGCCGCCTACCAATCTATTATTATTTGCCTTGTGGTAGCCGTGGCAGCATTGGCTGCCTGCCAATTTTGGAATATAACAGAGATGTGGCAGGTGTTTGACCTCGGGGGCGGTATACCAATTTACCCGGTGAGCATTGCGGCACTGGTGGGCTGTATGATGGCAACACAAACGGTGTTTTGTATAAGCTGGTGTAAAAACTATACAAAGTAAAAATGTTGATTAGGGGTGAGTAAAAAGGATGACAGATAAGTATTTTTATGTGCGCAGAGAATGTTGGGAAAACCAGCCAGAAAAGATTATTGAAAATAAACGCACCCTTGCTCAAATAATAAAAGTATACAGATGGCCAATGTGGGTATTACTAGTAGCGTATATTGTTTCTGCTGTAATTTTAATTGTTGTTATTTGGCTTTTGCCAAGCTTATGGTATGTGATTTTTATTCCGTATGCTATTGCGGGAGCTATGTCTATCTTAAATGAAAATGTAAGAGAAAAAGATTGGTACAAAACAGAAGCGAGAGAAGAAGAGTGGAACACTGTATTAAAAAATTATGATAAATATATATTGGTCTTGCGTGAGATACTGAGAATGTACGACGTGGACAGCAAAGAGAAAATAGAAAAACTTAAAGAAGAATGTAAAACCTGAATTAAGGAACACGAAAAAAGATATTCTTCTGTTGCGAACCAAGTGATGAATTTGCTTTTAGGAGTACCAGTGGGGGCAATAGTCGCTAGCCTGGTTTACAGGGGCAAAGATATAGATGTGACAATGATTGGAGTTTTGATACTGATAGGAAGTTTGATTTTTGTAGGGGTAAAACTTGCAAACACATTTGTTTCTTACTCAAGGGGGTATGCAAAAGACAAGTACTTTTTAGATATACTACAAGAGATGGAGTATGTTGACTGGAAGTAAATCAGTGAGCCCTTCCCGAAAAAGTAGACAGCAAACTCAACAAGCAACGAGATAAAAATTACGGGCGAATTCGTTTGGAGAAATCCAGCCAATAGCAGAGTGCGGACGGAAAGAATTGTAATAG
>JBKEAM010000030.1:0-1970 GCA_047972265.1 Oscillospiraceae bacterium
TTGGTGTTGAGCGCAGCAAGTTTTATAAAAACAATGCAGGCACCAGCATTAAAATTTTTGGAGAAAGTATTTCTTCTCCCATTGGGCCCGCAGCAGGCCCCAACAGCCAGCTTGCCAACAACATTATTGCGGCCTACTTTGGGGGAAGCCGCTTTATGGAGCTGAAAACCGTTCAAAAAATGGACGGTGATGAGCTGCGTGCCTGTGTACCCCGCCCCTGCATCAATGCAGAGGACGAAGGCTATAACGTCGAATGGAGTACAGAGCTTACTGTGCCCCAGGCTTTAGAGGACTATGTAAAAGCTTGGGTTGCTTTGCATGTTTTAAGCAAAGAGGCAGGCATTGCCACTAAACGTGACTTTGTGTTTAACATGAGCGTTGGTTACGATTTAGACGGCATTAAAACTGAAAAAATCAACAACTACATTGAGGGAATGAAAAACGCCTCTAATACAGATGTTTTTAAGGACGCTATTGCGTGGCTGCGCAGCAATCTTGGCCGTTTTGCAAATGTTACCGAGGCCGATATTGATGCCATTAGCCCCAATGTAAGTTCTTCTATCACTCTTTCTACCCTGCATGGTTGCCCCCCCCAAGAAATTGAGCGTATTGCAAAATACCTGCTTGACGAGAAAAAAGTGCATACTTTTGTTAAGTGTAACCCCACCCTTTTGGGTTACGAAACTGCACGTCGCCTTTTGGATGAAATGGGCTTTAACTATATTTCTTTTGACGAGCACCATTTCCAAAACGACCTGCAATATGACGATGCAATTGCTATGCTTACCCGCCTTGTAGAATATGCGAAAGAGCGCGCACTTTCTTTTGGCGTAAAAATCACCAATACTTTCCCTGTACAAATTAAACGAGAAGAGTTACCCGGCGAAGAAATGTACATGAGCGGCCGTTCACTCTTCCCTCTTTCTATCACGGTTGCCAAGCGTTTGTCTCAGCATTTTAAAGGACAGCTTCCCATTTCTTACTCGGGCGGTGCAGATGCCTTTAATATTGAAGAGATTTTTAACACCGGCATACAGCCCATTACTGTAGCTACTACCATTTTAAAGCCGGGTGGTTACGAGCGCTTGCAGCAATTGGCCACATTGGTAGAGCCCATGATGAAAGCTGAATGGCTGGGTGTTGATGTAGAGGCTTTAACTGCACTGGCAGATAACCTGCCTGCGCACGAGTTTTACCGTAAGGATGCCCGTCCGGTGGCTTCTCGTAAAACAGAAGTACCGCTTGGCTTGTTTGATTGCTTCCAGGCGCCTTGCAAACAGGGCGGCTGCCCCATTGAGCAGCAAATCCCCGAATACTTGCGCTTAGTATCGCAGGGCAAGTACAAAGAAGCTTTCGACATTATCTCTATTGATAATGCCAACCCCACCATAACCGGCACCATATGCAGCCATCCATGCCAGTACAAATGCACCCGCTTGGATTACGATTCTTCTTTGCAGATACGGCACTCTAAGCTAATTGCTTCGGACGCTGCACAGCAAAACTTTATCGATGCCATTGAGCCTGCTGCCCTGCGTACCGGCAAAAAAGCGGTTGTTATTGGTGCAGGCCCCGCCGGTGTATCTGCCGCTCTATTTTTGCGCCGCAACGGCATGGAAGTTACCGTGCGCGAAAAGCGCGAAAAACCCTTTGGCATTGTAACCTATGTTATTCCCGAGTTCCGCATTGCGGAAGAAGCCATAATGCGCGATTATCAAATGGCTGTAAAAGCTGGCGTTCGTTTTGAGTTTGGCGTACAGGAAGATGTAGTTGTTGCCGCTCTTAAAAACGAGTTTGATTATGTTTTGCTTGCCATTGGCGCATGGAAAGAGGGTTCTTCTCCCGTAAAGCAAGGCCAGGATAAACTGCGGGATGCTCTTGAATTTTTGGAAGACTCTAAGGCAAACAACTGCAATATCTCTTTGGGCAGCCGTGTGGCTGTTATTGGTGGCGGTGATGTTGCTATGGAC
>JBKEAM010000044.1:0-11498 GCA_047972265.1 Oscillospiraceae bacterium
TCTAAAACCACAACTTTTTCGTTTTTGTGCCCCAGTTCAACCAGGGTTTCGCCGTATGCGGCGCGAATTGCCTTATTTTCATGCATGGGTGCTGCCCTCCAATTCTGCCAGTGCATCTTCCAACTCTTTTGCGGAGGGTGCTTTGCCGTGCCATCCAACCTGGTTTTCCATAAAAGAAACGCCCTTGCCCTTAACGGTATGGGCCAAAATGCATTTGGGTTTGCCGGTAACCGCGGGAGCGGAGAGAGCCTCTACAACGGATTCGATGTTGTTTCCGTCGGCCAGCTCAACTACATTTAGGCCCATGCTTTCAAACCGGTTGTGCAGGTTGCCAAGGGACATTACCTCGTCGTTAGTGCCGTCTATTTGCAGGCCGTTGTTGTCCAACATAATGGTAAGGTTATCCAGCCCGTAGTGCGCAGCGGCGTTAAATGCCTCCCAGGCTTGTCCCTCCTGCAACTCTCCGTCACCAATAATAACATATACTTTTACCCCGTTGCCGGCGGCTTTTGCGCCCAGCGCCATACCAACGGCAATAGAGATGCCCTGCCCCAAAGAACCGGTGGAGGCGTCTATGCCGGGCACTTTTTTTGCATCGGGATGCCCCTGTAAAATGCTGTGCAGTTGGCGGAAGTTTTGAAACTCGGCTTTGTCAAAAAATCCCATTTCGCCCAAAACAGCATAGTAGCAGGGCGCGGCGTGGCCTTTGCTTAAAACAAAGCGGTCGCGCAGAGGATCTTTTGGGTTTTTAGGGTCTACCCGCATTTGGGTATAGTAGGTGGCTGTCAACAGTTCTACAGCCGAAAGCGAGCCGCCGGGGTGCCCGCTGGAGGCGGCACCAATCATGGTAAGAATGTCTCGGCGCATTTGTGTGCAATTGCTTTTTAGTTGCTGATAATCCATGTTTCTTCCTTAATTGTTATTTGCTTTTTCCGTTCTTCTTCAGGTAATCGATTAAAACAGCGCCAAGAATAACGCAGCCCTTTACAACATACTGCCAGTAGGTATCAATTTTAAGCAGGTTCATACCGTTGTTAAGCACACCAATGATAAGTACGCCAATAACGGTGCCGCCCAAAGTACCAATACCGCCGTTAAAGCTGGTGCCGCCCAAAACAGAAGCGGCAATGGCGTCGCGCTCGAAACCTTCGCCAACGTTGGGCTGGCCGGAGTAAAGACGTGCAGCCAGCAAAACACCGGCCATGGCGGCCATAGCGCCGCTGATAATGAATACGCGCTGCTGTACCCATTTAACCTTTACGCCTGCATATTTTGCGGCTTCGCGGTTGCCGCCCACCGCATATACATGGCGGCCAAAAACGGTACGGTTCATGATTAAAAACAAAGCCAGCATGGCAACCGCTACAATAATAACCGGGATGGGAATGCCAATGAGATAACCGGTGCCAAGGTTATTAAATGCCTCGTTTGTGCACTGGGTGGGTTGGCCGCCGGTAAGAATGTAGCTGATACCGCGCACGATAATTTGGGTAGAAAGGGTAACAATAAAGGGAGGCAGGCTGGTGTAGGCAATGATGGTGCCGTTGATAAGGCACACAAGTGCGCCAAACAACAATGCTACCAGCACACAGAAGATGATTGGAACGTTGGCGTTGGCAAGACGAACGGCCAAAACGCCTGCGGCGGCAACTACCGAACCAACCGAAAGATCGATACCATTGCCGATAAGCACACAGGTGATACCAAAAGCGATAAGGCAGTTAACGCAAACATTGCGCAGCACGCTTATAAGGTTGTTTGGCACCAAAAAGGTATCGGTGGCAAAAGTAAGCAGAGAGAACATGATGGCCAAAGCGATGATAGGGCCAAGGTTGCGGCGCAACCAAACGATGAGAGGGTTGGACAAGAGGGGGTTTTTGGCAAGGGCTGCCCCGTTTTGGGATTGTTTGTTCATGATGCATTTCCTCCTTCAACTGCGTAGGACATGATGATCTCCTGGCTGATTTCATCGTGGTCAGGATCCAAAATTTTAACAAGGCGGCCCTCGCTCATTACAGCAATGCGGCTGGAGTTGTTAATAATTTCGGGCAGTTCGGACGAAATCATGATGATGGACACACCCTCTTTGGTAAGGTCGTTCATCAGTTTATATATTTCAGCTTTTGCACCCACGTCTATGCCGCGGGTAGGTTCATCCAGTATTAGCACCTTGGGCTTTTGGGCCAGCCATTTTGAGATAACGATTTTTTGCTGGTTGCCCCCGGAAAGTTCACCGGCGTTTTGTTCCACCGATGACATACGGATGGACAGCTTATTTTCGTATTCGTCTATAATCTGGCGTTCTTTCTTTTTGTTTACCCACAGCATTTGTATATACTGCTTTAAAACCTGAAAAGTAAGGTTGGAGGCAACACTGTGGCATAAAAACAGGCCCTGGCCTTTTCGGTCTTCGGGTACAAGCGCAATGCCGGCTGCAATAGCGTTGGACGGATTTTTAATGGTAATGGGTTTGCCCTCTACCGAAATGCTGCCCGCGGTAATAGAGTCGATACCAAACAGCGCAAGAGCGGTTTCGGTGCGTCCGGCACCAACAAGGCCCGAAAATCCAAGAATTTCGCCCTTTTTAAGATCGAAGGACACATCTTTTACCAATTTACTTTGCAGGTTGCGCACTTCCATAATCACTTCGCCGCCAATAGCGCGCTCGTGACCATAAATGTTTTCAAACTCGCGGCCAACCATCATGCTAATCAGTTCTTTTTCGGTGGTTTCGCCGGTGTTTTTTGTGCCGATAAACAAACCGTCGCGCAGTACGGTAACTGTATCGCAAACGCGAAAAGTTTCGTCCATACGGTGAGAAATATAAATAATGGCTACTTGTTTTTGTTTTAAAAGCTGGATCTGTTTAAAAAGTTCTTCTACCTCGTTATTAGAGAGAGAGGCGGTGGGTTCGTCCATAATAATAATTTTGGCGTTTTCGTTTATGGCGCGCGCAATCTCTAAAAGCTGCTGCTGCGCAATAGAAAGCCCGGCTATACGCCTTGTGGTGGGCAAATCAATGCCCATAACATCCAATACGGCACGGGTTTCGCGGTGCATAAGTGCTGTGTTTACCATACCAAGCTTTGTTTTGGGTTCGCGCCCCAAAAAGAAGTTTTCGGCAAGGGTCATACTGGGTACGTTGCTTATTTCCTGATGGATAAAGCTGATGCCATAGCGGCGGGCATCGTCTACCGATTTAATTTCGGCAGGCAGACCCTCTATTTTTATAGAGCCCTCGTTGGCGCTGTAAATGCCGCCCAATATTTTCATCAAGGTGGATTTGCCGGCACCGTTTTCGCCCATTAAGGCACGAACTTCGCCGGGTTTTATTTGGATGGTAACGCCGCTTAAAACAGGGTTGAGGGCAAACGATTTTGCGATGTTTTCCATCTCTAATACATATTCATTTTGCATCGAATCTACCTTCCTTGTTCAACTGCACGTATGCAGGGTAATACCATGGCGGTGTGAAAAGGTTTTATTCAATAAGCAGCGGGGCAGAGACCTGGCTCTGTCCCGCTGGGTTGAATAAAGTATGTGCGAATGGTATTTTTACAAGCAAAATGCTTATTTTTTACCGGCAGTATCTACGTTGGTGCTGTCTACAATGTACATGGGGATGATAACGTCTTTTTCTACTGTTTCGCCAGCAATCAACTTGTAGGCAGTTTCAACAGTGGTAGAACCAATGGTTTCGGGCTCCTGTGCAGCAGAAGCAACCATTTCACCAGCACGGATAAAGTCTTTGGCTTCGTCAGAACCGTCTACAGAAACAACCTTTACACTGCTGATCAGGTCGGCTTCTTTAAGAGCGGCAATGGCGCCACGAGCGGTAGGATCGTTGATGGTAAATACGCCAGCTACGTCGGGATATGCGTTGATGAAGTCTACCATGATGGGCTGAGAGTAATCGGAAGTAGCTTTTTCTACGTCTTTGCTCTGTACAATCTCAATGTCGGGGTAGTTTGCGGCAATTTCTTCCTCAAAACCCTTTTGACGCAGGAAGCAGGTGGTGGTTGTGCTGAAGGTGATTTCAACAACTTTGCCTTTGCCGCCAATGGCTTCGGCCAAAGCCTGGGCGCACATACGGCCAGATGCTTCGTTGTCGGAAACGATGGTGGAAGCTACAAGATCTTTAGAGGACTCTGCAACGCCTACGTTAAAGGCAATTACAGGAATGTTGGCCTCTGCGCACAGTTCCAAAGTAGCACGAACGCCCTCGGAGTTGATAGGAGAAAGGGCAATAACATTGCAGCCTTGGTTGATCATGTCGATAACGTCGTTCATCTGTTTGTTTTGGTCGCCGTTGGCGTCAAAAAGAATCACTTCATCATCGGGGCCGGTAAGGGCATTTTCCATGCCGTCTTTAATTTGCAGGAAGAAAACGTTGGTCATGTTAGGAACAGATACGCCGATTTTTAACGGGGTGTCTCCAGAGGGGATGGTGCTGCCGCTGCTGATAACGGAAGCAGCAGGAGTGCTGGAAGAGGTTCCTCCTCCACAGGCAACCAGAGACAAAAGCAGCAGGGTAGTAAGTAGCAACGCTCCAATTTTTTTCAAAATAATCTTTCCTTTCCTTTTATATAATCCATAATAATAAGCCAAAACTTATTTATTATATTTATTTGGTGGGCATTAGCAGCCCAGATAACCGCCATCTACAGGGATAACAGCACCACTGAGATAGTTGGATGCGGCAGAAGAGAGGAAAACCACAACACCCTTCAGGTCGTCTGGTGTGCCCCAGCGGCCCATTGGGATGCGGGCAGTAATAGAAGCGTTGCGCTGTTCATCTTCTAATATGCCGGTGTTCATAGAAGTTGCCATATAACCGGGGGCAATTGCGTTTACATTAATGCCCTTGCCGGCCCACTCGTTAGAAAGAGCCTTGGTAAGCTGTGCCACACCGCCTTTGCTGGCTGCGTAAGCGGGTACAGTATAGCCGCCAAAGTAAGCAAGCATAGAAGCAAAGTTGATGATTTTGCCGCTGCCCTGTTTAAGCATTACACGGCCTGCCAGCTGGCAAAGATGAAATACGGCAGAAAGATTGATGTTGATAACATCGTCCCAATCTTTCATGGGGAACTCTTCGGATTTATAACGGCGTTGTATACCTGCCGCAGGCACCAGTATATCCAGTGTGCCGCCCAGTTTTTGTACTGCGGTATTAAACGCGGCTTCCAAATCTTCTCGGTTGCCAAGGTTGGCCTGTACGCCATGCGCCTTGTAGCCGCTTGCGCAAAAATCCTGCGCTACTTTTTCGGTTTGCTGAGAGATATCAATAATTACAACTTCGGCGCCCGCCTGCATAAGGCCCTCGGCAACACCGCAGGCAAGGCCGGCGGCCCCGCCGGTTACAATGGCTTTTTTTCCTGTTAAATCAAACAAGTTCATAATAAGCATTCCTTTCCGTAAGGAGGTTATTTTAGCGGTTTACCACGTTTACCAAGGGCTGGTCTAATGCGCCACGCACAGCTTCTTCGGCCACTTTACGGTTTAATTCAATGGCAGATTCTTCGGAATACCATGCAATGTGCGGGGTGGCCAAAAAGTTATCCATTGTAAGCAGGGGGTTATCCTGCGAAACAGGTTCGGGGCTAAATACGTCGCAGGCAGCGCCGGCAATGTCGCCTGCTTTAAGCGCTTCGTACAAATCTGCCTCATTAATAATGCCGCCGCGGGAAACATTGATAAGGTAAGCGGAGTTTTTCATCAATTTAAGCTGTTCTTTTGCAATCAGGTTGCGGTTGCCTTCCAGCGGGCAGTGCACCGAGATAATGTCGGAGCGCTTTAGCAGCTCTTCCAGGCGTACAGCTTCCATGTACGGCTGTATTTTGCCGTTTTTTGTGCGTAATCATCGTGTACAAGCACCTTTAGACCAAATGCTTTTGCACGCTCGGCATAGGCGGTGCCAATGCGGCCAACGCCAATAACGCCTACGGTTTGGGTAGAAAGGCGATAAAGGGGTTTTGCAGCCTGAAAACGCCATACGCCTCTTTTTACATCGCTGTTGCAAAGCACAATTTTGCGGGCCAGCGCCAGGGTAAGGCCCATGGCCTGGTCGGCCACCTCGTACATACCGTAATCGGGCACATTGCACACCTGTACACCATGGGCGGTTGCGGCAGCAAGGTCTATATTGTCTACGCCTACACCATAGCGGGTAATTACTTTAAGGTCGGGCAGGTTGGCAAATACCTTTTCTGTAAAGGGGGCATATTGGTTAATTAAGGATTTAAACCCTTTACAATCCCTTATAAGGTCGTCCTCTGTTTTGCAGTTCAGCCAAACTGCTTCAAGGCCGGATGCTGCCAGAACCTTTGCCTCGGTTTCTATATCGTCGCGGTCGCAATCTGTAATTGCAATTTTTGAGCGATCCACTTTTTCATTCCTCCAAATCTAAAATTTTAAATTTAATATTTTATTCGACAACTTTTATTATAGCTGTTAAAATTTTCATAATAAATGGTGGTTTCCTACAATAAAAATCTTCTAAAACTGGCAATTATAAACAAAAAATATGCAAAAATATGCTAAATCGAGGCTTTTTATTTAATGCTTGTATATGGTAGAATATGTATGTTATATTAGAAATAAAATTTTATTTTACGGGAGAGGTGTGCTTATGGAATCACGTCCGGGTTCTTTATTGGACTGGGCTTATGCACAAATACGGCAGATGCTTTTTAGTGGGGAGCTAAAATCGGGAGAAAAAATTGTGGTGGGGCAATTGGCGGAAAAACTGGCAATAAGCCCTACGCCCGTAAAAGAAGCATTAAACAGGCTGGTGGCACAGGGGGTTTTGGCTGCTCTGCCTTATCGGGGGTTTATGGTAAAGCCGTTAAACGGCAAAAGCATACAGGACATTTTGGATTGCCGTTTGATGATGGAAGTATTCTCTACCCGGCAGGCCGTTGAAAATTTTGAAAAGCATCCAGAGATAGAGCGCGAAATGCTTTCGGCATTGGTGGAGATGCAAACGCTGGATCCTGAAGATTACGTGCAAACCACGCATTTAGAGCAAATTTATCATGGGTCTTTTGTGCGCCTTACAGAGAATGAACACTTGATAGAGTTGTATAACAACTCTTTTGGTGTGGGATTTTCTTTTTATGTATATGCGGCTACCAACCAGCCGATAAAAACCCCAGAGTTGGCCCAAAAAGAGCATCATGAAATGTATAAGTGCTTAAAGGATAAAAACCCATCGGAGTTGGAACATCTGATGAGAACACACTTGGGGCGTACGTTGGAGCTGTACAAATCTTTTGTGCCGCCCGACGTTTCCAAATAGACTTTTGCAAACCAAAAGCGCCGGAGAAATCCTGGCGCTTTTGGTTTTTTTAAAGCAAGATAATCTAATTTTGTATAGGCAAAGGCTGTAGTGTTGTGGTAAAGAGGCAAGCAAGGCTACAAAACTTTTATTATAAAAGCCGTTTAATGCACATGGTATACTTAAAACAAAAACAGGATGGCAGATAAATGGAGTATAAAGTAAACGGAGAAACCTTTGTGTTTAAAATAGGAATAGAAGAAGAAAAAGCTTTTTCATCCTTTGATAAATTGGCGCAAAAAACCTTTGGTTTGTCTTTTGCGCATTGGAGAGAGGCGGGGTATTGGACCGATAAATACTGCCCCTATACTTTATTAAAAGAAGAAACGGTAGTTGCAAATGTATCGGTAAATCATATCAATGCGGTTTTGGATGGTGTGCCCAAACGCTTTATTCAACTGGGAACAGTAATGACAGACCCGGAATATAGGGGACTAGGCCTGTCTCGCTTTTTAATGGAGCAGGTTTTGGAAGATTGTGTAGCTGACTGCGATATGCTATATCTGTATGCCAACAACTCTGTTGTAAACTTTTACCCCAAATTTGGTTTTGAAAAAGCCGAGGAGTATCATGCCTATGCTTTGCCGATAGACGGAGAACGCTTGGCAGAGATGCAAAGTTTAAATATGGAGCAGGAAAAAGACAGGGCTGTTTTGTATGCAAAATACCAAGAGGGCAACCCCTTTGCTTCTTTTTTGATAAACGACAACTGGGAGCTGCTGATGTTTTACTGCATAAGCAGCATGCAAAATTGTGTTTATTACATAAAGAGCTTAGATGCGGTGGTTGTAGCTGAACAGGAAGGCGGCGTATTAACTGTTTTTGATATTTACGGCAGTAGTGCCCTAAACTTAAAAGCTTTACTAAAAAAGATAACAGCCCCCGGCTGTACTGAAATACGCTTTGGATTTGCACTTAAAGAAACACAGAAGGCACAGCTGTTGCCCTTGCAGGCAGAAGACACCACCCTTTTTGTTTTAAAGGGGAAAGAGAACATTTTTGAAAAAAACAAAACCATGCTGCCTCTGCTTACGCACGCATAATTAGGTTTGCAAAAGCAAAAACCCCTCCTTGCCAATGGTGGCAGAGAGGGGCTTTTTTATTTTATGTTGGTGAAAAAATGCCGCAGTTTACAATTGCAGTTTGATAAAAAAACAGAAAGAGAAGTGCGAAAAGTAATTATTCGTCTAATTTAAGCACGGCGGTAAAGGCCTCACTGGGTACCTCTACCGAGCCAATTTGACGCATCTTCTTTTTGCCCTCTTTTTGCTTTTCAAGCAGCTTCTTTTTACGGGTAATATCGCCGCCGTAACACTTGGCCAATACGTCTTTGCGCACGGCACGCACGGTTTCGCGCGCAATTACCTTGCCGCCAATGGCTGCCTGTATAGGCACTTCAAAAAGCTGACGGGGGATATTATCCTTTAGTTTTTCGCACAGTTTACGCCCACGGGCATAGGCCTTGTCGGCATGTACCACAAAGCTTAATGCGTCTACAACATCACCGCTCATCAAAATATCCAGCTTAACAAGCTTGCTTTCGGCGTAGCCGTGCAGCTCATAATCGTAGCTGGCATAGCCGCGGCTGCGGCTTTTTACAGCGTCAAAAAAGTCGTACACAATTTCTCCCAGCGGCAGCAAATAATGTAGGTCTACCCGGGTGGGGTCCATATATTTCATGTCTTTTAGGGTGCCGCGCCGTTCCTGGCACAGCTCCATCAGGCTGCCTACATACTCGTTGGGGGTATAAATATGGGCGTCCACCATCGGCTCTTCGGCTTTTACAATGCGTGCGGGGTCTGGGTAGTTGGTGGGGTTTTCTACCTTTACTTCGGTGCCGTCGGTAAGGGTAAAGTGATATTCTACGCTGGGAGCGGTGGTTACAAGGTCAAGGTCAAACTCCCGCTCCAAACGTTCTATAATAATTTCGAGATGCAAAAGCCCCAAAAACCCGCAGCGGAAACCAAAACCTAGGGCGGCGCTGGTTTCGGGCTCGAAAGAAAGGGAAGCATCGTTTAGTTGCAGCTTATCCAGTGCGTCCTGCAAGTCGGGGTAATCGGCACCATCGGCGGGATAAATGCCGCAAAAAACCATAGGGATAACCTTGCGGTAACCTGCCAAAGCCTCTTTTGCGGGGGTGCTTGCAAGGGTAACAGTATCGCCCACGCGGGTGTCGCGCACGTTTTTAATACTGGCGGTAAGGTAACCTACCTCTCCGGCGGAAAGCTGCTTGCAGGGGGCAAGGCTAAGCGCGCCCATATGCCCCAGCTCTACAACATGAAACTCGGCACCGGTGGCCATCATACGGATGGTATCTCCGGGGCGCAAAACACCGTCTACAAGGCGGATATATACAAGCACTCCCTTGTAGGGGTCGTAAATAGAATCGAATATAAGTGCCTTTAAAGGGGCCTCTTCTTCTCCGGAAGGGGGCGGAATGTTTTTAACAATGCTTTCCAGCACATCCTCTATGCCAATGCCCGCTTTTGCCGATATACGGGGGGCATCCATGGCGGGCAGGCCAATAACATCCTCTACCTCGTGGGCCACACGCTCGGGGTCTGCGCTGGTAAGGTCTATTTTATTAAGTACAGGGATAATCTCAAGGTTGTGCTCCAGTGCAAGGTAGGTGTTGGCCAGCGTTTGGGCTTCTACCCCCTGGGTAGAGTCTACCACCAAAATGGCGCCCTCACAGGCAGCCAAAGAGCGGCTTACTTCATAATGAAAATCCACATGGCCGGGGGTATCTATCAGGTTTAGCTCGTATTCTTCGCCGTCTTTGGCTTTGTAATGCAGGCTAACCGCCCGGGCTTTAATGGTAATGCCGCGTTCTTTTTCCAGGTCCATATTATCCAGCACCTGGCTGCTCATCTGGCGGGCGTCTACGCTTTGTGTAAGCTCCAGTATACGGTCTGCCAGGGTAGATTTGCCATGGTCGATATGGGCAATGATACAAAAATTGCGAATGTTTTTGTTGTGCAAGTTCAATGTCCTCCTAATGGCAAATGGGTTTAAAGCACGGCACTTATTAATAGGTAATATATAAATACAGTAGCCAAATTTAAGCGATAAACAAAGCACTGTTTTGCGGGGCTACTACGTCTGGGTATGCTATTTTGGGCTCGTTTAGTATAGCATACAATAAAATGATGTTTCTATCCTTATTTTTAAAAAGAGGGTGGAATTAAAAGTATGGCGGTAAAAAGCTGACTATATAAGTAAAAAAAGATACAGAAAAAGAGGATTTTGAGAGGGGAAGCTTATACAAACCGGCCGTCTTTTTATAAAAATATGCCTTGGTTTTGTGCGGTTCATAAAAAAATCCTTGCCGCACTGGCAAGGAAATGATATAGTAAAATTTGGCACATAATAATAAGTGTAATATTAATATTTACCATGACCACTATAGCACAAAATATTTTACTTGTCAAGCCTATTTATTAAGTAAAGAAAGAGGGCATAAAAAGTATGGGAAATGCATTTGCGCTTATTTTACAAAATGCGGCGGGCGAACAAGAAGAAATGAAGACTTTGCAGGCGGTAAACACGGCGGTGGCAAGCTATGGTTTGCAGCTAAATGCGTCGGGTTTGCTGCAACTGGTGCAGGAGCGCCGCAGGGCATTACAGCAAACAGGCAGGGTAGAATATGCAGGTGGCATAGGCGGTAGTTTGATAAACGCCTTTTGCGACTCTCCTTTTATAAGTGAGGAGGAATATGCGGATATTTTGTGTGCATTGCAGGAACTTTTTTACCATATAAAAGATGATACGGCAGATAAAGTAAGCGATGAAGAATTGATGGCTTTTTTAAAGCAAAAGTTTAACGGTGTATGCAGGGGAGAAATAGACCTTTTACAGCGGGAGGCGCGTACCCTTATAAGGCGTATAAAAGGCTATGAAGAAGAAAACAGCGGCATAGAGGAGGAAGAAGATGACTGAACAGCTTGCGCCTATAAAACAGCCAATATTGTCGTTTGAGCAAACCTTTGCAAATGCCGTTGCCCTTGCGGACAGTGGGGGAGAAAAAGACAGGCAGAGAATGAAACAGCAGGCGTCTGCACTGCTGGCCTATAAAATGGAACGCTACACAATGGGGGAAAGAACCTCAGTAAAAGATGAGCGCGCAAATAGACTGATGGAAGGTATTGGTTATAACCTTGGC
>JBKEAM010000048.1:0-2301 GCA_047972265.1 Oscillospiraceae bacterium
AGGGCGGTAAGCTGTGTACCCCGGAGGTCAAGGGAGCCGCCTACGGTAAGGTTATCCGGCAGGGCGGTAAGCTGTGTACCCCGGAGGTCAAGGGAGCCGCCTACGGTAAGGTTATCCGGCAAGGCGGTAAGCTGTGTGCCCTCGAGGTAAAGGGAGCCGGTACTATCCTTCATGGTCTCCAACTGTTCTAATGTGTATTCCATCTCATTTCCTTTCCTTTCCTGCCGCCTTTGTGCGGCTTATTTAATTGCATTTCTGATGTCTTCCCAGCGCACGATGATGAGTGCTGCCGCTGGCTCTCTCGGATTATTGTTATAATGTGGGGCAAGAAATAGATAAGAGCCATTAAAGCAAATACGGCAAAGGTTATTACCGTAATCTGCCCGGTGGTTTTGTTATCGGCCATACCGTCTGCCCCTAATATGTAGGCAAGCAATATAATCAATATGGCCGCGGGCCGGGCTGCTTTAATCGCTCTTTTAATGGGATTTCGCATTTTGGCGCCTCCTTTACAATTTGTTTTGTAAGTGATACAAGCCAGTCCCGCTTTTTGCGGGGATAAATATAGTTGTCGTGCGCTGCGCACTCTATGTATTTTTCCAAATTTATAAAATGCCGCAGGATTTTTAGCCAAAGGGGAGGGGCGTAATCATCGAGGGCGTCACAGTTGCGCAATACCCATAAGCGCCACCGGGCGGTTATGCTGTATCGGGGTTTATCCGTACCGCCGTTTTGCATATTGGGCATATGCTTTTCCGTCCTTTCGTGGTGCCGCTTTGGGCGGCCAGTGGGCAACTGCTGTTTTTTGCGGATTGCTTACCGAGACCGGCGGGCGGGCTGCTGCGCAATCGCACCGCTCGCCGGGGTCTAACGATGCTCCGCAATCGGGGCATTTGTAATGTGGCATAATTTTTCTCCTTCCTTTAAGACGATAAACATGTCTCCATCAAAGCTGCTGTCCAAAACAATGCCTTGCATTCCCGTGCCCTCGGACAGTTGCTTTGCCAGTTCCTCTATTGTTGGCGGACTTAAAAGGCCGCGTGCCCTTATAATTAGAGGTCTTGCCTCTATTCGATCTTCGGTAATTTTTCTTTCAGTTTTTTCTATGGGTTTACCGTTTATTTTCTCTTTAGCGAACCGCAGCACTTCTTCGGCTTGCCAAGGCACAAGATTTTTGTTTTTAAGATACTCAACCACTTCCTGGGCTATCTTTTTTACTTTTTCTTTCCCTTGCACTGCATTTGCCATTTCAGCTGTTCCTTTCCTCATCTTTTTGCAATGGCCCTTCTCCTGTTTGTAAAAACTGAATAGTACCATCAATATTTATTAGCGTTACTCGCCCGGTACGCACCGCGGGTATCTTTCCTTCTTTAGCCCACCGGCGAATTGTTTTGTGGCCAATGTCGTAACCCATTTGTTTTAATATTTCAGATGCTTTGGCCGGTACCGCTATTCGGACTTTATTTGTATTTTCCATGCTCTTCACTTTCTTTTATGCTGTTTCGTTTTTTATGAGTTCACTTTGGCCCTTGAAATAGCTTCGATAATTTCCCGTTCTGGTACTTCCAACATTTTGGATAGCTTTATTAGCATTTCCGGCCTCGGGTAGCGTGTTCCCATTTCCCAACGAGTTACATTTACCCTGTTTGTTCCCAAAATGGTTGCTAGTTCTTTTTGTGTTTTGTAGCCCTTTTTGAGCCTTATTTTCTCTAACGGTGTCATTACACCACCTCCTTTGCTACCGTTTCGGTACTTACACAATACTACCATTTTGGTACTTTGTCAGCTCAATCTTGCGAATTTGTTTCCGTTTTGGTACAAATGTAGACAGTACCTAAATGGTACGCTAGAATAAATAACGAGGTGATGTTTATGCATTTGAAGGAACTTCGAGAAATAAGAGGCATTACTCAACAGCAACTTGCTGACATGTTGGGTATTCAGCGTAATACAGTTTCACGTTACGAAACCGGTGATCGGGAGCCCGACCAAGCAACACTTGTAGCCATTGCAAAAATTTTGAACACTAGCATTGATTATCTTTTAACAGGTGATAACCTTGAAACTTATGGTTCCGCTGATTTTGGAACAGACGCCGCTGATTTTGGAAAGCGCCTTTTTGCTGCGCACGGCGATATCGCTCCTGAGGATTTCTCTCAGGATGATATAGATGATGTTGTTATGTTTTTACAACTAAAAAAAATGAAGAAGGTTAAAAAAGATGATGATTAGTCTTTGCGATCTTTACGCTGAAATTGACACGCACCCTGAACTAGAAGTTGCTGCGGTGAAAATGAAAAG
>JBKEAM010000124.1:0-2505 GCA_047972265.1 Oscillospiraceae bacterium
TATGTTGTGGGGTTAGATAATATTGGCGAAGTAAACGATACCGATAAGTGGAAAGCCCAGGCTATACAGTTATCCGTAGGGTTGGCATTTTAAGTAAAATTTTATTATAAACAAAGCCGTATCAGTATATTGGTACGGCTTTTTTAGTTACCGTGAGTTTTGGATGTTTTGAATTGAAAATCAAGATAGTACATCGTCATGTCGATTCTGTTCCGAAAGCATTCGGAACGGAGAGACATCTCTTACCAATTTTAACCCACCTTGCGCATCCCCACCTTTCAAATGTTAAATTTTAGGTTTTTGAAAAATATTTTTAGTGCAATAAGCTGTGGGTAGGTACTTGCAAAAAATATTCGTTGCACTCTTGGAGGCTTCATACGGTTTGTAGTACACAGGGGGGTGGTGCGCCGTAAGCCTTGTTGGCATAGCTTTGCGGCTGATATGTATTTCAAATATAGCGGCAGAATTAATCCCAAAACCGAACACAACGAACCTTATCTTCGTTTGGTAGAAAGCTATCGCAATAGCGAGGGCAGGGTCTGTCATCGTACTATTTTGAACCTTGGTTTTGGCGAAGAAGCCGTTACGCCCGAGCAGCTCAACCAAATATCCCGGCAGCTTACTGCCCGCTACGAACATAAACTAAGCCTCTTTGAGCATGAAGACCCTTTGGTATGCCGGTGGGCAAACCAGCTGTGGCAGCGCATCGTAGCCGAAAACAGGTTAGACCTTACGCTCTTTGCCCCCGACAGTCGCCAAGTATCTACAGATAGTTTGGAGCATAGCGATGTGCGCGAAGTAGGTACGGAATGGATGTGTCAAAAAATATGGCAGGAGTTGCAGTTGGATGAGGTATTGCATGCTCATGGCTTTAGTGCCGATCAAGCCCGGCTTAGCCAAACCCAAATCATCAGCCGTGCCGCCTATCCGGCATCCGAGCTGGCCACTACAAGGTGGATACAGGAAAACTCTGCCGTGTGCGAACTTACGGGCTACCCGTTGGCGCAGCTCAACAAAGACAAACTCTACCGCAATGCCCTGAAGCTATACGGCATTAAAGACGTGTTGGAGCAGCACCTGTCTTTGCGCACCAACGAACTGTTTGACATACAGGACAAGATATTGCTCTACGACCTTACCAACACTTATTTTGAAGGCGAAAAACGCAACAGCAAATTAGCCCAATACGGCCGCAGCAAAGAAAAGCGCAGCGATGCCAAATTAGTGGTTTTGGCCATGGTGGTGAACATGTATGGCTTCGTAAAATATTCCTCCATCCACGAAGGCAATTTTGCCGACAGCAGCGACATAGGCAGCATCCTCCAAGGCTTGGAATACCACAGCGGCAGCCGCCCTGCCATGGTGGTCATCGATGCGGGCATTGCCACCGCAGCCAATCTGCAAACCATCCACAACAAAGGCTACCACTATCTTTGCGTGAGCCGCAGCAAGCCCAATGATTACCGTCCCGACCCCAACCATCCCACCGTCATTTACCATCACAAAAAAGACAAAGAACTACGGCTCAAAAAAGTAAGCGTAGCGGGTCAGACCGATTATTATTTGGAAGTAAAAAGCAAAGACAAGCAAAAGAAAGAAGCTGCGATGAAGCAGCAGTTTGAGCAGCGGTTAGAGGCAGGTTTGGAAAAAATAAAAGCAGCATTGCAGCGCAAAGGCGGCATCAAAGCCGCAGACAAAGTGAGCCGCCGCATCGGCAGGCTGGCACAGCAATACCCCTCCGTTTATAAATATTACGACATCCAAACCAGCACCGACCCCACGGGCAAAACTGCCACCGGTTTGCAATGGCAATACAATCCGCAAAAGCAGGCACAGACGCAGGAAGGCTTAGGCAAATACCTGCTGCGTACCGATGTGGATATGGAAGATGAAGTAATGGTATGGGAAGTTTATAACACCATCAGAGAAATAGAAAGCACCTTCCGTACGCTAAAGACCGACTTGGATCTGCGGCCCATCTACCACAAAAACGATGATGCCGCCATGGCACACCTGCATTTGGGCATATTGGCCTACAGTCTTGTAAACACCTTGCGCCGTAAGCTGAAAACGCAGGGCATCCACCACAGCTGGCAAGAAATAGTGCGGATAGGCAACACCCAAAAAATCATCACCACAACGGGAATCAACAAAAGCGGCAATGCGATAACGGTACGCAAATGTTCAAAACCATCCGAAAAATTACGCAGTCTGCAAGCCGTCCTGAGCCTCAAGCCCCGACCTTTCGCAAAAAAGAAATTTGAAAAATCTGTAGTACACAAACCGCCCCTTCAAAAAAATCAAACCCTTAACAGCAGTGGTTTTCTGTGGTAGTGATGCGCAATGTGGGCTAAGTCTAAAAGCAACTTCATTGCAAGTTCTTCGTCAACACTGTAAAACCATTCCTCTCTTTCATCTTCAATGTAAGAGCCACCTCCTTTTTGTCCAAGTCCTTGCCATAACAATTCTATTTCAAATTCGGCTAATGCGTTACTCCAACTATTA
>JBKEAM010000130.1:0-5044 GCA_047972265.1 Oscillospiraceae bacterium
CAGCAAACAAGTACAAATTGTATATAAAACAATCTGCTTTTCCTGCAAATTCTGCCAGCCTGCACAAATATGTATATTTATTCATAAATATATTGTTTTTATGCAATAACAAAGCTATAATGTACCCATTGGTTTAAATTTATACACTTACGAGGTGGCTTATGTGTAACTATAAGGTGTTTGTAGACGGCGCTGCCGGTACCACAGGGCTGCGCATACAAGAGCGCCTTGCACAGCAAAAAGACATCCTTGTTCTCTCCTTGCCCGAGGCGCAACGTAAAGATTTAAACGCCCGGGCCGAGATGGCCACCAAAGCCGATGTTTCTATCTTGTGCCTGCCCGATGATGCCTCTAAAGAATTGTGCTCACTGCTCGAGGGTTCGTCCGCACGCATATGCGATACCAGCACCGCCTACCGCACCCAGTGGGTATACGGCTTTGCCGAATTGGCGGGCAGGCGCGCCGCCATTGCCAGCGCAAGCCGAGTTGCCGTGCCAGGGTGCCATGCCAGCGGTTTTTTGGCCTTAACCGCTCCTTTGGTAGAGCGTGGCGCAATTTCTGCCAGTACACAGCTTGCCTGCCATTCGGTCACCGGATATTCTGGCGGCGGCAAAAGTATGATAAGCGATTATACGTCCCCCACCCGGCCAAATAACTATAGCAGCCCCCGCGCATATGGCCTTGGCCTGCATCATAAACACCTGCCAGAGATGACAAAGATAAGCGGCCTGCAAAACGCACCTGTTTTTTGCCCCATTGTGGCCGATTATTATGCAGGCATGTTGGTAAGCGTTCCACTGCCCACCAGTGCTCTGCTTACCCCATACAAAACCCCAAATGATATTGCAAACCTGTTTGCCGGTTATTATGCAAACGAACCTTTAATAAAGCTAAACCCCGCGGCACAGGGCGGCACCCAAGGTTTTTTGGCCGCCAACCTATTGCAGGGGCTTGATTATATGGAGCTTTTTGTGTTTGGAAATGAAGAACAAATCCTGCTTTGCGCCCTGTTTGATAACCTTGGCAAAGGCTCCTCTGGCGCGGCGCTGCAATGTATGAACCTTATGCTTGGGCGGCTCGAAACTGCGGGTTTGGCATTGTAAGTATTTTCTATTTTTGCTAGCACCGCCACCCTGCAAACCCCTTCCTCTACAGCAAATTTTTTACGCCGCAGCACTGTAATTATCCCCTTGCGGCTTTGTTTTTCAATAAATTAAAGCACCAGAAAGGATATTAGCATGCAGATACAAGAGATAAGCGGCGGCATATGCGCGGCAGCCGGTTTTAAGGCCAGTGGGGTGCATTGCGGCATACGCCACAACCGCACAAAAAAAGACCTTGCACTTATTGTAAGCGAGGTACCCTGTACTGCTGCTGCCGTATACACCCAAAACAAGGTTAAGGGTGCTCCACTTGCCATTACCAAAGCCAATATTGCAAACGGTACAGCACAGGGCATTTTGTGCAACAGTGGCAACGCCAATACCTGTAACCCAAATGGTGCCGAAATTGCTCAAACCTGCTGCCAGCTTGCAGCCGATGCCACCGGGCTTGCCCCCACCGATTTTATTGTGGCCTCTACCGGGGTAATCGGGCAGCCTATGGAAATTGCTCCTTTTGCCACTGGCATACCTGCCGCCGCAAAAGCGCTTAGCCATAATGGCAGCGCCGATGCAGGGGATTCTATCATGACCACCGATACCGTTCGAAAAGAATTTTCGGTTCAGTTTACTTTAGGGGGCACCCCCTGCCACCTTGGCGTAATAGCCAAGGGCAGCGGTATGATACACCCCAACATGGCCACATTGCTGGTGTTTGCCACCACCGATGCCGCCATAAGCAGCACCGCCCTACAGCAAGCCTTAAACGAAGTAACTGCGATTACTTTTAATCAGGTAAGCATCGATGGCGATACCAGTACAAACGATATGGCAACTGTGCTGGCAAACGGCCTTGCCAAAAACGAGATGATAGAAAGTGCCGCTTCCCCGCTTTACCCCGCTTTCGTACAGGCTTTGCAACACCTTTTTACACTTGCCTGCCGCTCTATTGCTGCCGATGGCGAGGGAGCCACAAAACTGTTGGAATGTAAGGTAAGCAGCGCCGCAAACAACCAGCTTGCCCGTAGCATTGCCAAATCTGTTATTACTAGCAGCCTTTTTAAAGCGGCGATGTTTGGGGCCGATGCAAACTGGGGGCGCGTTCTTTGTGCCATAGGCAACAACACGGCTGATTTTTCAGCCGAAAATATCTCTGTTGTTCTACAAAGCAGTGCTGGCAGCGTACAGGTATGTAAGCATTCGGCCTATAACCCCTTTAGCGAGGAAGAAGCCGCCAAAGTGCTTGCACAACAAGAAATTGAAATTTTGATAGATCTGCACAGCGGCAGCGGTTTTGGCGTGGCTTGGGGCTGCGACCTTACCTACGACTACGTAAAAATTAACGGAGACTACCGCACCTAACCTGCCTTTATCAAAAAAAAACCTTTTTACAGAGCAATTAAATACCAATCAAAACAGCACCCAACAACAGGAGGTCTTTAAAAATGGAAAAACCACAAATTGGCATGATGGCGGATGTAATGGGCGAGGCCATGCCCTACCTCCAAAAATACAAAGGCCAAACCATTGTGGTAAAGTATGGCGGCAGCGCTATGACAGACCCCGCTTTAAAAGCCGCTGTTATGAGTGACCTTATCCTGCTCTCTCTTGTAGGCATAAAGGTGGTTTTGGTGCATGGCGGCGGACCCGAAATAAACCGCCACATGGAGCGCCTTGGCATGCAAAGTCAGTTTATAAACGGCCTGCGTGTTACCGATGCCGAAACCATGGAGATTGTACAGCAAATGCTGGCAGGCAAGGTTAACAAAGACCTTGTATCTCTTTTATGTGGGCAGGGCGTGGGCCTGTGCGGTATGGATGGAGGCATGCTTACCTGCCGTAAAATGCAAACCGAACCCGACCTTGGCTATGTGGGCGAAATACAAAAGGTAGATACCACCCTTTTGCAGTTTGCGCTCGATTCGGGCTTTATCCCCGTTTTGGCAACCATTGGCTCGGATGAAAACGGCACGGCCTATAACATCAACGCCGATACCGTTGCCTGTGAGGTGGCCGTTGCCCTGCAAGCCTCTAAGCTTGTAAACATGACGGATGTTGCGGGTTTGCTGCGGGATAAAGAGGACGAAAACAGCCTGATTGCCGATGCTGACATCGATGAATTGGACAGCATGATTGAGCAGGGCATTGTAGGCCAAGGCATGATACCTAAGGTGCTTGGTTGCCGAGACTGTGTTTTGCGCGGCGTGCATGAGGCCGCCATTATAGACGGGCGCGTTCCCCACTCTATTTTGCTGGAGATTTTCTCCGATACCGGAAGCGGTACCTTGTTTTACAAAAGCTGATGAGGGAGATATAAACATGGAGCATTATCAAGATATTTTAAATGCAGGAGAAAAAAGCCTGCTGCCGGTGTATAAGCGCTTTGCACCTGTACTAATAAAGGGCAAGGGCTGCTACGCGCAGGACACCGAGGGAAAGTCTTATCTCGATTTTACCAGCGGCATTGGGGTAAACAGCCTTGGTTGGTGCGATGACGAGTGGGTTTTGGCCGTAAGCAACCAAGCCGCCACCCTGCAACACACCTCTAATTTGTTTCATACCCTGCCGGGCGCGCAACTTGCACAGCAACTATGTGCAAAAACCAATATGGATAAGGTATTTTTTTGCAACAGCGGTGCCGAAGCAAACGAGGGCGCCCTTAAATCGGCCCGCAAATACAGCTTTTTAAAATATGGAGAGGGCCGCCACACCATAATAAGCCTTAGCAATTCTTTTCATGGGCGCACCATGGCAACCCTTACCGCCACCGGGCAAGATAGTTTTCACCAGTTTTTCAATCCCTTTTTACCCGGCATTAAAACGGTGGAAGCGGGAGATTTCTCGGCTTTAGAGGCTGCGCTTACCCAGGATGTTTGCGCCGTTATTTTTGAGCCAATACAGGGCGAGGGCGGTGTTTGCCCCCTGCCTAACAGCTATTTGCAAAACATGCAAACCCTTTGCAACCAAAAGGACATATTACTTATAGCCGATGAAGTGCAATGCGGCGTAGGCCGTACCGGAACTTTTTTGGGCTGTGAAACCTCCGGCGTAAAACCAGATATTGTATCGCTGGCAAAGGGCCTTGGCGGGGGCCTGCCCATTGGCGCAACACTTTTGGCCACTACCTGCTCTCATGCGCTAACAGCGGGAGACCACGGCTCTACCTTTGGGGCAAACCCCGTTGTATGCGCCGGTGCCCTTGCAGTACTGCACCGCCTAACCCCCACCTTTTTAAGCCAGATTGTTGAAAATGGCGATATGCTTATACAGGGCTTACAGCAATTGCCGGGCGTGCAGGCGGTAACCGGGCGCGGTTTAATGCTGGGCATTTCTTTTGCACCAGGCATTAACGCTGCCGATGTACGCGCCGCCGCCGAAGAAAAGGGCCTTTTGTGCCTGCTTGCCAAGGATAAACTGCGCCTGCTGCCCCCACTTGTGGTTACCCCGGCCGAAATTGCCGAAGGCATTTCTGTTTTAAACAACGTTATGCAAACATTTGCTTTTGCGTAATAGTTCAAATCACTCCTAAAATAAATCGGGTTGTTTAATCCATTTGTTTTTGCCTTTATGCATGTTTAAAACCTAAATTTGCATCATTTTATCTCCTATCCATTGGCGGCGCGGTTATACTTGCGCTGCCTGTTTCTTTTTAAATCGATATTTTTTGTCTTTCTTTGCCAAAAACATTGCATTTTACAACTTATAATATGTTTATTTGCCCTTTAACAATGCTTTTGTTTCTAAATTTTAGCATTTTTATCTAATTTCCAGTGACAAGATGAACTTTTTCGTGTATGATAAAAACATGCATAGACATTGATGCAATGTACTCATTGTGTTATAAACATAGTGGGTTATTTTGTTAAAAAGTAATCTTTGCTTTTTAATTTTTAATGCTATTTATTACCAAAGAAAGGGATGAATCATGATGTCCTTACCCCCAA
>JBKEAM010000136.1:0-4644 GCA_047972265.1 Oscillospiraceae bacterium
AAGCAAAATGCAGAAAGGAGCAATAACCTATGCGTAAGCAGACAAACGAAAACAGTACAAAACATTTGGCCGGCGCATTAAGCAACAAACCGCAGGCAGTATTTGCATTACGTCCTAAAAACACCGTAAGCTGCCCGCATTGCTGGACAGAACAGCGCGCCCTGTTACCATTGTGGGGCGAGGTTTATATACACTGGGGAAACTGTGCCCGATTGCAAGGCAGAATAAACGCCTAGGTACGGTTGGTGCTGATACAGCACAGGAAAAGAGACGAGGAGTACTAGCTTAAACGGCAGGTATACGGTTTTTCGTATGTCTGTCGTTTTGGTTTTGTATCGGCAAAATGGCTGCCGAAAACAGCGGTATGCGTGGGGCAAACGCTGGTAAAAGATATGTGTTTTTGGATTAATTATGTTGTTGTTTTATAAAATATAAAGAACGCTATAAAAGCCCAACCTTTGCACACGGCGCAAGAGCTGGGCTTTATTTGTTTTGCAGCAAAGGATAGGTGGAGCTAAACGTTAAAAGGCGAAGGATGCGGCGGCGTATTGTGTTTTGGCGTAAAATAACAGACCCCCAAAGCAGATGTTATATGGCTTGTACCAAAGGCACAATAAACGCTGCAAAATAAACGTTTGTGCTTTACAGCAAAGCGGGCAAATAGAAAAGATATTGGGCTAGCCCTGCAAGCGTGCCTCTTTAAAAAAGTTGTACCAGCTTACATACTCCTGCCGGTGCAGGCTATTTTTTAAAAACACAAAGTTAAACTCTCGCTGGGCGCTAAACTGCTGTATGTTTATGGTGGCAAGGCTTCCCTCGTTTAGTTCTTGCTGTACAGCGGCCTTATACAAAAACGCAATGCCAAGGTTTTGCCGTACCAGTTGCTTTATGGCAGCCATATTGCCAACCTCTACCACCTGCGCAAAACAATCCAGCGTAAAGTTTTGCCGCTGCAAAATATTCTCTAGTATTTCGCGTGTGCCAGATCCCTTTTCTCGCAAAATAAGGCGGTTATTGGTAACATTGGCAAGGGCAAGGGATGCGCCCCCCGCAAGGGGAGACTGGGCGGCGCACACCGGTATAAAATCCTCAAGAGAAAATAAAAGAGAATCGTACTTGGATTTGTCAAAAAAGCCCTCCAGCAGGGCAAATTCTATCTGCCCGTGGTCTAGGTTATCCAGTAAATTTTCGGTGTTTTCTACCGTCATGGTAAAGCGGCGCTGGGGGTAGCGGTTTATAAGTGCCGCCAAAATGGGTGGCATGCAGTATTCGCCTATGGTAAGGGTGGCGCCAAACAGTACAGGGTGGGTGTGCAGCGTTGGCTGCGCAAGCAGGCTGGCAAGGTGGGTGCTGTTTGCCGCCGCCAATGTAACCGAGTTGTACAGCAACTGCCCATGCTCTGTAAGTTGCAGGGTTTTGTTTTTGTACACAAACAATTTGCAGTTATACAGGCGCTCTAAATACTGTATATGCTGGGTAACGGCAGGCTGGGTAATGTGTAATGCCTGCGCGGTTTTGGTATAGCTTTTAATATCGCTTAGGGTGGCAAAGGTGGTATAGCGTGCGTCCAACATGGGGCGTCCTCCTATATAAAGCCGCTTTTTTAGGGTTTTGTGGTACGGGTGCAAAATGATACAAATAAAGCAAAGTTTTTGCTTTGCAGGCATACAATTCCTATTATAAGTTTTAATTATAGAAATATAAAATATCATAATTTGATTTTATTATACTCTAATGCTAAAATCAACACCAGCGCGGTAACAGCTGGCCGCCAAGCACAAATATATTGTAAGGGCGGTAGCTTAATAATGGATAAGGTAAAACAATACACACCCGGTATTTTGGTGGCGGCAGGGGTAGGGGCTGTAGCCATATTGGCAAATGGGCTTATCCCGTACGATTTAATTGGCGCAAATGTATTTGCCCTATTGCTGGGCATGCTGCTTAACCCATTGGTAAGCCGGTACAATTTGTTTAACAAGGGCATTAATTTTGTAAGCAGTAAAGTACTACGCACCGGCATTGTGCTAATGGGCATAACCCTAAGCTTTGCCCAAGTGTTGCAGGTGGGCAAATACGCCCTGTTTTTAATGGCCTTTACCCTGCTTACAGCTTTTGGCGGCGGCTACCTAATAGGGCGGCTGTTTAAGGTAAACTGGAAGTTGAGCAGCCTATTATCTGTAAGCACTGCCATTTGCGGCGGCAGCGCTGTGGCGGCGGTGGGGCCAACCATAGAGGCCGAAGACAGAGACATTGCCTATGCCATATCGGCTACCTTTATTTTTGATATTATTACGGTTATCGCCTTCCCGTGGATAGGCAGGTTGCTTGGTATGAATGATACCAGCTTTGGCCTGTGGGTGGGCACCGCGGTAAACGATACTTCGTCTGTAGTGGCGGCGGGGTATGGGTTTTCGGATATAGCGGGCAACCTTGCGGTAATTGTAAAGCTAACACGTACCTTATTTATTGTGCCGGTGGTGCTTATTTTTGGCTATATCAATGCAAGGGTATCGGCTAAGCAGGGCGGTACGCTAACCAAGGGCAAGGTGGATATTAAAAAGATTTTCCCATGGTTTATCATTTTGTTTTTGGTTATGGTGGGCATTAAAAGCACCGGCCTTGTGCCGCAGGCGGCGGTAACCGGCATATCCTCGGCCTCTAAGCTGTTTATGATTATGGCGCTGGGTGCCATTGGCCTTAAAACCAGCTTTAAAGAAATAAAAAATGCCGGGATAAAGCCGATGATTGTGGGCGTTATTATAGATACCTCGGTGGTGTTTGTGGCACTGGGGGCGCAGGCTCTTATTGGTACTTTGTAGCTGCTAGCCTGTGTGCAAACTCTTATAAAAAAGTAAAGCTGCCCTGCCAAATATGGCGGGGCAGTTTTTTGCGTATAAAAATGCGTATAAGCATAAAGTATTGTTGTGCATTTTTGCATCAAAAATCAATGCTGTATTTTTGCAAGGCGCACCGTGCGGCGGTAATCCAGCGGAGAGCGCCCCACCACGCTTTTAAAAATTGCGGCAAATTTGCCTTGGTTTGTGTACCCCAGCATAACCGAAATTTCTGAAATGGGGCGCTCGGTTTCTGCCAGCATCTGTTTTGCAATGGTTACCCTGTAATTTCGCAAATAGTCCGAGATATTTTGCCCGTAAACGCCCCTAAAATAGTTTTTAATGCTAGATTCGCTCACGGCAAATTGTTGCGCCAAACACCGGATTGGGTGGTGCTTGCTAATATCGGCGGTGAGGATTTGCTCTGCCTTTTTTGCAATCTCCACCTGTGTTTCGGTATAAAAGGTGCGAGAACTGGGTTGCGAAAAGTCTTTTTGAGCCGCCAGCAAACAAAGCAGTTCAACAACACCCAGCTTCATTTGGGCGGCGGTGCCCGCATCTGCCATATTCCAAAGCTTTTTTAAAATAGCTTCTACTTTTATAGTAGCCTCTGCAATATATGTTTTTTCATCTCCGCAATAGTTTAACACCATCTGCGCCAAATCTATGCCAAACTCTTTTTTTAACCAAGGCATATTTTTTTGCGCGGCGGCAACATCAATGTACAGCTCAATGCCCTCGTACTGTTTTGTGGGGTAAATGTACTGTTTTTGCGTTACCTGGTTGCTAAGGGCAAGCTCGCCTTCTTTTACATAAACGTAAGAGTTGCTGTTCAGCAGCAGCTCGCATCTACCGCTTATACAATAGTTTATTTTAAAGGGAGCTGCGGCATCCTCAAATTCAGATTCTGGCCAGGTTGGCGATTGAATATGGTTATAGGCAAGGGTTATGCCAGAAAAGAGAGGATAAAAAACCAACTGCCCGTGTCCATCTTGCTGTTGCAGTAAAAGTTTGGTGTTATCTGGGCCTTTTATCATCGACACACCAGAAAGTTTACTGTTGCTATGCAGGATATCAACCATCGATTTGTCCACTCTCATCACCTTATCACCGTTTATATGGGGGTATTTTGTATAAATAGTGTAAAGCAATTGCCATAGCACGTCAACAATAAAACTCGTTGCTAAACGAGCCTAAAATACACAAACAGGCATAGAGACAATGCGGCATCCGTGGTAAGATATCCGAAGTATTAGCGTATGCTAACCAAAGGGTAAACGTTGGCCTTACAATCATTCAGGAGGAATTGAAATGAACACGGTGTCTAAAAACAAGCTAAGCACAAAAGATATTATTGTTACGGCGGTTTTGGGTGTAATTTGCATTGCAATACGATTTGTATTTATGATATTGGGCGGTATTTTTCCGATTGCATGGTTTGCCTCTCATATGTTAGACGCAATATTTATAGGCCCCATATTTATGCTGATTGTTGCAAAAACAAAAAGAACAGGCCCTGTGTTTGTTATTAGCCTTGTAAGCGGCCTTGCAATGCTATCGGCTTCGGTTTATGTTTTAATCTCCAGCATTATTGCCGGTATATTGGCAGAGCTTGCACTGCGCAAGGGCAAGTTTGAAAGCAAAGTTTGGATTAGTATTTCTTACATACTGTTTTCTTTTGGTATGATTGGCGATTTTTATCATCTGTTGTTTAAGAAAGCGGCATTTTTGGCATACAGGGCAGAGTTTGGGATGATCGCAGAGTATTTGGCCGCGGTAGAAACAATGGTTTCTCCGGTAACTAAAT
>JBKEAM010000097.1:0-1761 GCA_047972265.1 Oscillospiraceae bacterium
TTCCAGCCCATATTTTACAAACATGCCCGCAATAAAAACGCTTTCGGCCTCGCTGTCCACTGCGTTTTCCACTGTCTGAAAACTCTCGCCCGGTGTTTTAGAAAAACAGTTAAGGTTTAAGCAATCGTTCCAGTCTGCACGGCCAATTAAGGGCAACCCGTGGGGGCCAAGCTTTTTTTGTGCAAACAAAATGCTGCGGCGCAAATGTTCTAAAAGGGGCGCGGCAAGGGTAAGGTCGTTATCAAAAGCAACCGGTTCTTCTAAAATAGAAAAATCTCCGGTTTCCTTCAGGTAGGCCGAGGTACAGGCCACCAGCCATAACGGATCATCGTTAAATCCGGTGCCTACATCGGCGTTGCCCATTTTGGTAAGGGGCTGGTACTGGTGGTAGGCGCTGCCGTCCTCCATTTGGGTGGCGGCTATGTCTAAAATGCGCTCTCTTGCCCGCTGTGGAATTAGATGCACAAAGCCCAAAATATCCTGGCAGGAGTCTCTAAAGCCCATGCCGCGGCCCATACCACTTTCAAAGTAGCTGGCGCTGCGGCTTAGGTTAAAGGTAACCATGCATTGGTATTGGTTCCAAGTATTTACCATACGATTCAGCTCTCCAAAAGGAGAGTTGAGGATGAACTTTTGCAAAAGCTGCTCCCAGTGCAGGGCCAGCTCCGCAAGGGCGTCGTCTACCTGTTTATCGGTACTAAAGTTTTGTAAAACCTGTTTTGCCTTTTGTTTGTTAATCACGCCGGGGGCAGTCCATTTATCATCCTCGTTGTTTTCGGCATAGCCAAGCACAAATATAAGGCTTTGGCTTTCTCCGGGGGCAAGGGTAAGGTTTATTTGGTGCACACCAACAGGAGCCCAGCCGTGGGCTATGCTGCCGGTGCAGGCGCCGTTTAAAACTGCCTGCGGTGCGCCGGGGCCGCTGTATGGGCCGCAAAAAGCCTCGCGGGAGGTGTCAAACCCATCAATTTGATGGTTTACGCCAAAAAAGGCATAATGGTTGCGCCGTTCACGGTACTCGGTTTTGTGGTAGATGCAGTTATCTTCGGTTTCTACTTCGCCAATATTGTAATTACGCTGGTAATTGGCGGCGTCATCCATTGCGTTCCAAAGGCAAAACTCTACAAAGCTAAACAGCTGTATGTTTTTGGGGACATCAGTATTATTGGTTAGGGTAATGCGGTTTATTTCGCAATTGGCACCCAACGGCACAAAGGCCTGCTGCATGGCAGAAATACCATTTTTAGAAGACTCAAAGATGCTGTACCCAAGCCCGTGGCGGCAAGTATAAGAATCAAGCGGGGTTTGCACAGGTTGCCAGCTGGGGGTCCACACGGCGTCTGCATCTTTAATGTAAAAATAACGCCCATTTGTATCTTGGGGGGTGTTGTTGTAGCGGTAACGCGTCAGCCGCAAAAGCTTTGCATCCCTGTAAAAGCTGTAGCCGCCCGATGTATTGGAAATCAGGCTGAAAAAATCTTCGCTTCCAAGATAGTTGATCCAGGGAAGAGGAGTTTTGGGTGTGGTGATAACATATTCTTTGCGCTGGTCGTCAAAAAAACCATACTTCATGTACAACGGCCCCTTTTTGCGTCATTAATTGGTAAACTTACAAGTAATCGTAAACGATTAAGTAATATATTAATATGTTTTCTCGATAAAATCAATAGCAAATTTAAAGGGGCTAAATTAAAAAATAGAGCAGCAAAAAACAAATAAAATAATGAATTAATGATATTTTTAAGTTGTTTAGGTGGATTA
>JBKEAM010000145.1:0-5653 GCA_047972265.1 Oscillospiraceae bacterium
GACGGCTCTTTCCGCGGATCCAGGGATCTTTCTGCACAAGAAATCCCCTGTATTGGGATACCGGGAACCATTGATAATGATATTGCCTGCACAGACTATACAATTGGTTACGACACAGCTATGAACACTGCTGTTGAAATGATAGACAAACTGCGCGACACAACACAAAGCCACGACCGTTGCAGTGTTGTTGAGGTAATGGGCCGCAATGCGGGCTATATTGCTGCCAACACCGGTCTTGCTACCGGCGCTTTGGTTACCCTAGTACCCGAAAAGCCGTATGATGTGGATAAAGATATTGTTGCCAAAATGAAGTTTACCCGCAAAATTGGCAAAAAACACTTTATTATTATTGTGGCCGAGGGTGCAGCCCACGCTGAAGACCTTGCCAAAGAAATTGAAGAAAAAACCGGCATCGAAAGCCGTGCCACTGTATTGGGCCATGTACAGCGTGGTGGCTCGCCCACACTGCGTGACCGTGTAGCGGCAAGCCGTTTGGGCTACCGTGCGGTTGAGCTGTTAAGCCAGGGCATTAAAGACCGTGTTGTTGGCTTTAAAGAGGATGACCTTGTTGATTATGACTTGGAAGAAGCCTTGAACATGCATAAGACCTTTGATCTTTCTTTGCTGGATATTTCCTCTGTACTTTCTGTTTAAAAATTATATTGAGGTGAGTGGAATTGTTTACAAAAATGATTGACATCCTAAAGGGCAAAAATGTGAAACTGGTTTTTACCGAAGGGGAAGACCTGCGCATTCAGCAAGCTGCCCAAAAGCTTTTGGAAGAAAAACTGGCTTTGCCGGTTTTGTTGGGTTCTCTGAGCGCAATTGAGGAGACTTCTAAAACAGGCGGCACCAACCTTGAAGGTATGGAAATTATTGACCCCACAAACTACGATAAGTTTGACGAGATGGTAGAAAAAATGACCGAGCTTCGCAAAGGCAAAATGGATGCCGCGCAATGTGCTGAAGCTTTAAAAAAGGCCAACTATTTTGGCACCATGCTGGTAAAAATGGGTTACGCACAGGGCCTTTTGGGCGGCGCAACATACTCTACTGCAGATACTGTACGCCCCGCTTTGCAACTTGTTAAAACCCGCCCGGGTGTAAGTATCGTTTCTAGCTGCTTTATTATGAACCGTGAAGAAGCAGGCAAAGCCGAACGGTACGTTATGGCCGATTGTGCCATCAACCTAGACCCTAATGAAGATGAGTTGGTTGAAATTACACAAGAAACAGCAAAGGCTGCCCGTTTGTTTGATGTTGACCCCAAAGTTGCGCTTCTTTCTTTTAGCAGCAAGGGCTCCGGCAAAGGGCCGGGGGTAGAAAAAATGCAAAATGCCACCGCCAAATTAAAAGCGTTGGATTTGGATTTTCCTGTAGATGGAGAGCTGCAATTTGACGCCGCTTTTGTCCCGGCTGTTGGCCAGTCTAAGGCGCCGGGGTCTGAGGTTGCTGGCTATGCCAATACCTTCATATTCCCCGATATCAATTCGGGCAATATAGGTTATAAAATTGCCCAGCGTTTGGGCAGCTTTGAGGCTTTCGGCCCTATTCTTATGGGGCTTAACGCACCAATCAACGATCTTTCTCGCGGCTGCAATGCCGATGAGGTTTATAAAATGGGGATTATAACAGCAGCTTCTGCTTTATAATTTTTGTTAGGAGTTTTGTAAGAATTTGCAGTGTTACGGCTTGGCAACTTGGTTGCAAAAAACACCTTAATACGGTATACTATTATAGTATTCTTGTGTGCAAATTAGCAGAATAATGTCCGGTGGGCAGTGCGCAGTATGCGCTGTTTTGCATACGGAAGGCGGGTCCTGTGCAATGGGACACCGTGAACCATGTCAGGCGGGGAACCGAGCAGCATTAAGCGGATGCGCCTGTGTGCCGCAGTTCACCTGCCTTTCGTATGCAAAGCAGCGCAGCGGCCTGTCCGCCGTTTATTTATTTAATCTTTTAGGCAGGGGGTGCCGGTTTGTATCGTGCATTGTATCGCAAATACAGGCCTTTACGGTTTTTAGACGTAGTGGGGCAAGAAGCAATTACAACAGCCCTGCAAAACCAGTTTATGGCCGATAAAATTGGACATGCCTACCTTTTTACAGGTACGCGTGGAACCGGCAAAACAACCTGTGCAAAGATATTTGCCAAGGCGGTTAACTGCGAAAACCCGCAAGGGGCAGAACCTTGTGGGCAATGTGAGCCCTGTATTGGCATTGATAATGGCAGTATTTTAGACGTTTTAGAAATTGACGCTGCGTCTAACAACAGTGTAGATGATATTCGGGAACTGAGGGAAGAAACGGCCTATCGTCCCGGGCGCTGTAAGTACCGTGTTTATATCATTGACGAGGTTCATATGCTTTCGGCCTCTGCTTTTAATGCATTGCTAAAAATAATGGAAGAACCGCCGTCTCATGTTCTGTTTATACTGGCCACTACCGAGATACATAAGGTACCGGCCACAATACAGTCCAGATGCCAACGGTTTGATTTTTTGCGTATACCGGCTGATAAAATGGCAGCGAGACTATTGGATGTTGCCCAAAAAGAAAACATCTCTCTTAGCACAGAAGCCGCCGATTTAATTGCTCGTTTGTCGGACGGTGCTTTGCGTGATGCTCTTTCTTTACTGGATACCTGTTCTGGCCTGGGGGAAACGGTAAATGAACCCTTGGTGCGCCGGATGGCCGGTGTTGCAGATAGAGAGCATCTGTTTGCGATAAGCAGTGTGTTAAGCCAAGGCAAACCGGTAGAGGCTCTTCAACTGCTGGAGGAACAGCGCGAACGCTCTGTAGATGCACGGCGTTTATGCGAAGAGCTTGTGTACCATTACCGCAATTTTGTGTTGGCACATGCCGCGCCGGATGGAAGCTTGCTTGAAAATATTCCCGCTGATGAACGCCAAACCTATATGCGGGAAAAAAAAGATGTAAGTGAAGAACAGGCAATAAGTGCCGTTAAAATTCTTACCGCCGCTATGGACCGCATGGGCCGCTCACCAAATCCTCGCATAGAGCTGGAAGTGGCAATGTTTGATATTGCAAAGCCGGTGGTTGCTGTTGTAGCGGCTGTGCCCGTTACAGCAAGTACAGACAGGGCGCCTTCTCCGCAGCCAGTAGTGGCTTCGCCTGCGCCAGTTGCCCCTAAAGCTTTTGTACCCCCAACGCCGGTAAGCGTACCTGCTCAAACTGCGGTACCTATAGCGATAAGTACAATGGAAAAATTACAATCACAAGAGTTTGTGACGGCAGTGGAAAATAGACAGCAAGAACCTGTTCAGGGAATGGCCTCTATGCCCATTGAAGACGACGAAATAATGGGGACATTGCCACCACAAGACAATACTGTGCAAGTTCGCTCTTCTGCTGACAATGCACAATTGGATGACCAAGTGCCTTTTGATGTGTGGCCTCAGGTTCTTGAGGCGGTTTCATCTTCCGATTCGTTTCTTCATTCGTTAATGTTGGGTACGCTTGCCTATACAGATAACCGCAGGGTGTTTATACAAGGCAAAGAAATGTTTATGACATATATGCGGGATTATCCGGATACAGCAAAAAAAATAAGAGAAGCCATACAGCAAGTTACGGGTGTACGATATGGTATTGCACCCTATAAGCAACCCGAATCTACACCAGAACTAAAGCAAAATACCGCACAAGACACTGTAAAACAATGGGAATCTTTAGGGATCCCAATTGAATACGAATAAACAAAGGTTAAAGGAGCGTTTTTATGAAAGCACGTTTGCCGCAGGGCTATGGAAAACAAAACATTAATGATTTAATGAAGCAGGCACAATTGATGCAGGATCAGATGGCCGAAAAGCAAGAAGAACTGAAAGAAACCGAGTATAAAGCAACTGCTGCCGGAGGGATGGTAGAGGTTACAATGCGTGGAGATCATCAGGTGGTTTCGGTAAAAATCAATCCTGAAGTAGTACAGCCCGATGATGTTGAGATGCTGGAGGATATGATTGCGGCAGCAGTTAACGAAGCCGTACGTATTGTGGACGAATCCTCTGAAAATGAGATGAGTAGTATTTCCAGCGGGTTTAATATCCCGGGGTTAACATAATTTTATTTAAGCTTTAGGCAAAGAAGGCAGGGGAGTGTAATGGGGGCCAACGCGGCACCGCTGGAAAAATTAATAGAGCAATTTGCCAAATTAAATGGCATTGGACGTAAAGGGGCAGCGCGTTTGGCATATCAGGTTTTAGCGATGAACCCCGAAGATGCTGCTGAATTTGCGCAAGCAATACAGGACGCCCACCGTTTGATTCACCGTTGCAAAATATGCCAAAACTTTACCGAGCATGAAGTATGCGGAGTTTGCACCGATATGGGCAGAGATCGCTCTACCGTTTGCGTTGTAGAAAGCCCGCGAGATGTTACCGCCTTTGAGCATACGCGGGAGTACCGCGGACTTTACCATGTTTTACATGGCCTAATTTCGCCTATGGATGGCATTGGTGCTGATCAGCTAGCTGTTAAAGAATTGTTAAAACGATTGGCGGATGATGCTGTAAAAGAAGTAATTATGGCTACCAACCCCACGGTAGAGGGGGAGGCAACCGCTACGTATTTGGCAAAGCTTATAAAGCCGTTGGGTGTGCGTACCACTCGCTTGGCTTATGGGTTGCCGGTGGGCGGCAATTTGGAGTATGTGGATGATGTTACCCTGTTTAGGGCTTTAGAGGGCCGCGGAGACTTGTAAAAGCCCAATAATCTTATTGACAAAACACTTGCATAAATGTATAGTGGAGATCCAAAATACTATAAGGAGGCAAACGGTATGGCAGGAACAAAACTGATAGTGGCCAACCGTAAGGCCCGGCACGAGTATTTTGTGTTAGAAACATTAGAAGCTGGAATAGAGCTGGTAGGCACAGAGGTAAAAAGCATCCGCAATGGTGGAGCAAACCTAAAAGAGTCTTGGGTGGATGTAAAAACAGGTGAAGCCTACTTGCATGGTATGCATATTTCTCCTTACGAAAAAGGCAATATTTTTAACAGGGACCCTTTACGACCCCGTAAATTGCTGCTTCATAAAAGAGAAATACGCAAAATGGCTGCGGATATTAAAACAAAAGGGCTTACACTTATTCCACTATCTCTTTATTTTAAAGATTCTAAAGTAAAAGTAGAGCTTGGGCTTTGCAAAGGCAAAAAGCTTTACGACAAAAGGGCATCCGCCGCCGAGCGTGATGCACGCAGAGATATGGATCGTGCTGTAAAAAGGCATAGCCGTTAACAGTGGCTTGTATATATTTTATAGGGGGATGTAAAGGTTTCGACAGGGGTCTTGATGCAAGAGCAGCGGGTAGTGGAGTGGCCACACTTTAAACGCCACACAAAAATAGTTAACAAAACTATCAATTGCAACAGCAATAAACTTGCTGTTGCAGCCTAACTAACTAAGGCTGCCGTCTAGCCTGCCTTACCGCGGGGCGGGGTCTGGGCGTCATTTAGCGGTGCACGTGAACAGCCCAAAGCTTTGAGGACTGTCATGAATTAATGAAGCTACTAACACGGCGGCATGATTACCAGCTTGCTGTGAAGGGAATGTTACAGGTAATCTGCACCCGGAGATACTCTTGTTGATTGGCTTTTGGACACGGGTTCGATTCCCGTCATCTCCACCA
>JBKEAM010000020.1:0-9054 GCA_047972265.1 Oscillospiraceae bacterium
GAAACAGCAAAAGGTAAAAAGGTTACAGTTTCTCGGCAAACTCCATTGGGAGAGCGCAGCTCGCGCAGTGAAATAAACCTACTGGGCAAAACGGTAGACGAAGCCCTGATGGATGCCGACACCTTTATAGACAATGCTGTAATGAACGGCCTTACCACTGTTTACATTATTCATGGACGCGGAACAGGCGCCCTGCGTGCCGCCATACAAAAGCATTTGCGGGGGCACAAAAGTGTTAAAACCTTTCGTCTTGGTGTATATGGCGAGGGGGAAGACGGAGTGACTGTTGTAGATTTAAAATAAAACAAAAGCAGATGCATAGCGCATCTGCTTTTGTTTTGCAATCATGTTTTTATTACTCCACCAATTGTAGAAATTACTCCGACATATATTGCAATTTGTCCCCCTAGTGCCAGCATGTAATATTTATCGCCATATTTTGCAATATCCATGCAAATATAGTAATCTTCTCCATCTATGGTTACCAATGCTGCTAGCGATACAATTTCACTTACACCATTAACTTTAATTTGCTTTTTAATGTTCTCTTTATGCATATCAGATTTAAAATTCTCACCCAATATATCCATTTTAATCAAATCGTCTGGAGTATAAAATTCTTTCACATTCATTGAGGCAAGGAGAGCAATGTATTTTTCATCGCTCATTTCTTCAATAAACTCATCCTTTTTTTCAGTCTCATCAATAAAAAACTGCGTGATATTTTGCAAATCTAAATCCTTCATAAAAAGGGTTGCATACTGTAAAAATACACTCGCACCAATTTCATTTTGTCTTTGTATGGTATTCAGTTCAACCCCCAAATCCGTGGTGGTAGGCATTCTTTGTGCTTCCAGATTGTATAGATATATATTATAGATATCTATCGAAGCCTCAAAATCATAGTTCTGTACGTATGTTTCTACTGCAAACGTGCTTATCATTTTGGATACATCGGCCTCTTGCAAGGCATCTAGATATGCCTGTGCGGCAGCTTCTGGTGTTTTGTAACCGTTGCCTTCAATTGTGCGTTTTTTACCAACACTTACCACCCCAGTAGCAAGCAGTACAGAGCACAAAAGCAAACAAGCTAAAAAAGCACTGGCAAACCCCGTCCAAAATCCTTTAGCACCTTTTCTTTTTATGTGTGGTAATACCTGTATGGATTGCTGCATATTGGGCATTACTGGTGGCGCTGCTGCAATATCCATATTTTCTTCGTTTTTGGTGCCACATTGCATGCAAAATCGTTCGCTTTCATTTAGCTTATTTCCGCAATTTTTGCATTTCATATAAAAACGCTCCTCATTTATTGATAACAACATAATATCATATTCATCAAATAAAAATATTTTAACTTTTTTCAAAGGTGTTATTGCTAAAACATCAACAAAATACCACCTGCAAAAAGCAGATGGTTTTTTGATTATAAATAACTCCCCGCGTTGCGAGGAAAATCACACAAGAACATCAAGTACTATGTAATCTTTGTATCCAAATATTAATGCAAAATATCTTTTGAGAATATGTACAAAGACATATATAAAAAGCTCCCCAGATAGGCGAGGGGGCTACTATTCTATAAAAACTCTTTTGGTACTACGCCGCCAGACATTGCACTTAAATTGGCAAACATTGCAATATAGCCACCCAAGCGCAAAACATAGTATTTATCTCCGTACTTTGCAATATCCATACAAAGAAAATAATCCTTTCTGTTTATGGTTACCAGTACCGCCAAGGGTACTATTTTACTGGTTCCAAAAACATTTTGAAACTCTTTTATGTTTTTTTGATTGGCAGAAGAATTAAAAGACTCGGCAATCATCCCCAGCTCAATCAAATCATCTGCATCGTAAATATTCTTTATTTTTAAAGTAGAGAGTTGTTTTAGATATTCTTCATTGCCAATTTCTGTAACAAAATCCTCTATTTCTGTTACGTCTTTTTCAAAAAAGATAAATCCATTCTCTAAAAGTTCAGAATCACCCATAAAAAGGGCTATGTACTGGAAATAAATGCTCCTTGCTATTTCATCCTGCCTTTGCATGGTGTTTAATGCAACGCTAAACTGTGTAGTTGTTGGCAATCTTTGAGAGCTATTATAGTTATAGGTCTGAATACGCTGCGTAAAAGCTTCAAAATCGTAATTTTCCACATATGACTCTACTGCAAATGTGCTTGCCATTTCGGCTACATCCACCTTTTGTAATGCATCTGCATATGCCTGCGCTGCCTCTTCCGGTGTACTATATCCATTTCCCTCTATCATAGCTGTTTTACCACTGCTTTTGCCAATGCTTGCCACCCCAGTAGCAAGCAGCAAGGTGCACAAAAGCAAACAGGCCAAAAACGCACTAACAAATCCAATAAAAAATCCCTTTTTCTTTTTTGTTTTCATATGCGGCAAAACCTGTATTGGTTGCTGCACAGTGGGTATTACCGGCGCTGCAGCTAAATTTGGATCTGCCACATTTTCGTTGCCGCACTGCATGCAAAATCGTTCATTACTCTTTAGTTCATTCCCACAATGTTTACAATTCATAAAACCGTTCTCCTCTTTTTGTATTAATAACATAATATCATATTTTTAAATGGAAATATGTTGTTTTTCAAAATCATCATTTTTACAAACACACAAAAAAAAAGCCATCCACAAAAAAGCGGACGGCTTTTATACCTTTATGATTTTAAATACTTTTAATTGTATAAGGAGAATTTGCAAATAAGGAATGGGTGGATTTTTGTTTTGCAAGTGCCTGCAATATTAGCAAAGCAATTGCAAAATCAAACATGCTATGCACAATACTTCCGCCGCCAACCAACAAAAGAACCGACCATAAAAAACCATGATTGTAATTGGCGGTAGACATTAAGCCACCCATGTAAAAAATGCTAGAAACAACTGTTTCGCACAATGCGTGTATAAGTGCAATTACAAAAGAAAAAGCAGTTAAACGAGCATAAGAAGAAAGAACAGAAGAATGCCTTTGTAACCAAAAAGAACCTATAATTACGAATATAATATGTGAGGCCGCCCTTAATACAACCACTGGTGGAAACGCCCCTGCAAGAAAAAAACCTGCCGTAGTGCCTAAAGACACCGCAATAGAGACCCACGGGGAAATAAACATACTTAAAAATAAGGGGACGTGGCTTGCCAAAGTAAAAGATGCAGGTTCTAACACGATTTTTAAGGGCGAAAACATAGGTATAATCATACCCAGCGCCATCAAGAGGGCGGCAGCAGTCATTTTTTGTACAGAGCCGGCTTTACGCAAAATAATCTCTCCGTTCAAAATAAATTAAACCGAACCTTCTTTGAAAGAATATATTTCATAATTTCAAATGTCAAGTAAAAAAAGAGCGCAAATACCTTTAAACTAAGAATATGCAATACCTTCGTATAAAATATTTCTCTTTTCAAGAAATATTCTGCATGCTTCGCGTATTTCGGACGGCTTTGTAAGCAATAAAATTTGCCTTGCAAGTATCTGACAATCCTCAAAAGTACAATTGTTTAAAATAATTTTTGCCAAAGGCAAAAAGCTGGTATTAAAAGAAAAGCTTTCGGCTCCAAACCCCATAAAAACAGGCAGGGCAAACCGCATATCAGGTACATCACCACAAATACTGTAAGGGATTCCTTTACGTTTTGCGGCCTCTAATGTCATTTGTACAAGGCGCAGTACCCCTGGGTTTAAAACGCTGTAAAAAGGGGATACCTGGTGGTTGTTTCTATCCACCGCTAAAGTAAACTGGATAAGGTCATTTAACCCAATGGCAAAAAAATCACAGTTCTCTGCCAAAATATCGGCACATAATGCCGCAGACGGTACCTCTATCATAATGCCCGTTGGTATTTGAGCGTTAAATAGTATATCCTCTCTTTCAAGTTCGTTTTTTATTTCTTGTAGGGCACGTTTGCTGTCCTCTAACTCTTGTACAGAAGATATCATTGGGTATACTATTTTTAAGCCGCCACGGGCACTTGCCCGCAGTAGAGCACGTAATTGAGGCCTAAAAAGGCTGGGGCGCCCAAGGCTCATCCGTATTCCTCTATAACCAAGCGCCGGGTTTGGAGATTCTTCTTTTAAAAATGTTTGATGAGGTAGATGAAAGCCTATATCCAATGTTCTTACAGTTACCGACCTGTTAGAGAATTTTTCTAGCAAAAGGGAATAGGCATTGTACTGTTCCTCTTCGCTTGGTAAGCTTGCGGTAGAAATATGCAAAATCTCTGTTCTAAACAAGCCCACACACTCGGCTCCTGCGTCAATTGAGGCCTGTATATCAGCCACTTGCCCCATATTTGCACCTACCTCAATGCGGCGCCCATCCGGCGTTACCGTAGGCAAAAAGTTTTTTGTAATGCCTTTTAAGCTGGCATATTGATCTTTGCTTCGTTCCCTCAATTCTGCCAATATTTCCGGCTCGGGCTGTATCCAAACCTCGCCTGTACTTCCATCAATGGCAAGCAAGTCTCCATTTTTTACACTTGCTACAATATCGTCCGCAGCCAGCACCGCAGGCAGTCCCAATGTTCTTGCAATAATGGCAGCGTGCGAAGTAAAGCCGCCATCTTGGCAAACAAAGCCTTCCAGGCGGCTTTTATCTAAGCGCGCTATGTTTGCGGGTGAAAGATTGTTTGCAACAACAATACTGGGGTATCCCAGATGCGAAATATCCGAAAAATCCAGCCCCATTAAATCGCGTATTAATTGCTCTCGTAAGCTATAAAAATCATCGGCACGCTGCCTCATATATTCGTTTTTTAGGGCCAGCATACGCTGTGCAAGGGCTTCGAAGTAAACCGACACTGCGTATTCGGCAGTATAGTGCTGTATTTCTATCATATCCTGCACAGGCTTTTCTACACTATGCTTGTCCTGCAAAATAATGCAATGTGCCTCAAAAATACCTGCTTCTTCTCCAAGGCCCTGCTCTTTTGCCTCGGCATAATACTGCTGGTTTTTTTGTATTACATTTTTTAAAGAAGCCAAAAAACGCGATAGTTCAATCTCGGGCGTTTTTGTTAACCGTGGCAGAGCATTATATTCTATCAAAGGGTGCCACATAACCGCTTGTGCAACCGCAATACCGGAAGAAGCGCCCAATCCCTGGATTTTCAATCAATGACACCTCCACTAATTGTTTATTTAATTGTATAACGCATTGCCCCACAAAGCAATGTATTAAGGTTTTTATCTTTCAGCTAAAAAATGTGATCTTGCACCTTGACAATAGCAAATAAAGGGCTATAATTGAATTAAACAATTAAACGATCATTTGATTGTTTAAAACATCACATAATGCAAAGGGAGATATTGTTATGAAAAAGGTTTTTGAAATAGAAGATTTGGATTGTGCCAGCTGCGCCGCTAAAATTGAGGATGCCATTAAAAAAATAGACGGCGTCGATTTTGTTAATGTTAACTTTGTAATGCAAAATGTAACACTAGAAGCAGCCGATGACCGCTGGACAGACATTGTTAAACAAGCTAAAAAAATAGTAAAAAAAGTTGAGCCGGATGCAACCTTGCGCGCTTAAAATTGTAAATATACACAGCATCTAAAATTACCAAAGCAAAAGGCCGGTGCCTGCTGCTTTATTTGTTATGCATAGGGGAAGGGGATAACAGTGAGCACAAAGTTGAGAAACAACCTAATCAGAATCATTGCTTCGCTTGTTTTATTTGTTGCAGCGGTTCTTTTACCGCTTGAGGGATGGCCAAGGTTTATTGCATTTATGGCTGTTTACCTTTTAATTGGCTGGGATATTTTATGGCGTGCCGTTCGCAATATCTTTCGTGGTAAAATTTTTGACGAAAACTTTTTAATGTCGGTGGCAACAGTAGGCGCCATTGCATTAACAGATTATCCCGAAGCCGTGGCCGTAATGCTATTTTACCAGGTTGGAGAGTGGTTTCAAAAATACGCCGTTGGCAAATCCCGCAAATCCATTACTGGTTTAATGAACATTCGGCCCGATTACGCAAACTTAAAAGCGCAGGATGGTTCTTTACAAACCGTGCGCCCCGAAGAAGTTTCTGTTGGAGATTTTATTGTTGTAAAACCCGGAGAGCGCGTACCTATAGACGGTGTTGTTTTGGAAGGTGCTTCTTCTTTAGATACCTCTGCTCTTACAGGAGAATCTGCCCCAAGGGATATTTTGGCCGGCAGTGAAATATTTAGCGGGTGTATCAACTTAACGGGCACTTTGCTGGTAGAGGTTAAAAAGGAATTTAGTCAGTCTACCGTTGCAAAAGTGTTGGATTTGGTGCAATACTCGGCCTCTAAAAAAGCAAAAACAGAAAACTTTATTACTCGTTTCGCCCGTTATTATACTCCTTTTGTGTGTTTGGCCGCTTTGTTATTGGCCATTATTCCGCCGCTTGTTACTGGTCAGGCTTTCTCTATATGGATAGAGCGCGCCCTTACATTCTTGGTTATTTCTTGCCCGTGTGCATTGGTTATTTCTGTTCCGCTGGGCTTTTTCGGCGGCATCGGGGCTTCTTCTAAATACGGTGTGCTGGTAAAGGGAAGCAACTATCTAGAAGCTCTTGCCCAAACCGAAACAGTTGTTTTTGACAAAACCGGCACCCTTACCAAAGGCAGCTTTGTTGTAAGTGATATCCATCCGCAAGAAGTTTCAAAAGAAAAGCTTTTAGAGATTGCCGCATATGTAGAAAACTATTCCGATCACCCCATTGCTCAATCGATTAAAAAAGCCTATGGAAAAGAAATTGATTTATCCCGCATATCTGCCGACGAACAGGTTGCAGGCTATGGGCTAAAGGCAACTGTAGATGGGGAAGTGATTTTGGCCGGCAATGCACGTATGATGGAACAAAACGGCATACAGTACGATTCCAGCGCGTTAGAGGGTACAGTTGTACATCTGGCCACCTTAAAATCTTACCTTGGGTATGTTATGGTAGAGGATGAGGTAAAGCCGGACTCTGTTAAAGCTTTGCAGTTATTAAAGGCAGAGGGCGTAAAAAAGACTGTAATGCTTACGGGCGACAGTGATTTTGCCGGAAAAAAAGCCGCCAAAGAAATCGGTATAGACGAAGTATATACCAAACTTTTGCCTGCTGATAAAGTAGAAAAAGTAGAAACAATGTTTTCTCAACGTACGGGCAAAGGCGCTATTGCTTTTGTTGGTGATGGAATAAACGATGCCCCTGTACTGGCACGGGCCGATGTGGGCATTGCTATGGGCGGTCTTGGCTCTGATGCCGCAATTGAAGCCGCCGATATAGTTATTATGAACGATGAACCCTCCCGCATTGCAGGCGTTATGCGCATTAGCAAACATACACTGCGCATTGTTAAACAAAACATTGTGTTTGCGCTTGCAGTAAAATTAATTGTTTTATTGCTTGGTGCATTGGGCTTTGCCGCTATGTGGACAGCCGTATTTGCAGACGTTGGTGTTTCTGTTTTGGCTATTTTAAACTCCATGCGTATATTGTACAGCAAACCCAAGTTATAAACCTTACTTACCTTGACAGCCACCCCTTGTTTCGCTTAAAATATGAGTATAAAGTTACCCCTTTAGGGGACTGGGGAGATGGTTTGATTGGGCATACGTTTAAACACCAACTACCTGTCTGAATATGTAGGCAAAGAAGAATTTGCCAATATTTTTCCGCAGGTTTTGGCAGCGCACGATACGTTACACAAAAAGCAGGGCGCAGGCAGCGATTTTTTGGGATGGCTGGATTTGCCCCACAACTACGATAAAGAAGAATTTGCACGCATTAAAAAAGCGGCGGTCAAGGTACAAAAAAGCAGCGAGGTGCTGGTTGTCATCGGCATTGGCGGCTCTTACCTAGGAGCAAGAGCGGTTATTGAAGCGGTGAAATCAGTACATTACAATGCTTTGTGCCAAGACACGCCGCAAATTTATTTTGCGGGCAACTCTGTAAGTCCTTCCGCATTGCAGGATGTCATCAGCCTATGCGAAAACAAAGACTTCTCGGTTAATATCATCTCTAAATCAGGCACCACTACCGAGCCCGCCATTGCGTTTCGCGTTTTCCGCAATCTTTTAGAAAAAAAATACGGTAAATCCGGCGCAAAAGAGCGCATTTTTGCTACCACAGATCGTGCCCGCGGCACTTTAAAAGAACTTGCCGATGCCGAAGGGTACGAAACCTTTGTAGTACCCGATGATGTAGGTGGCCGCTATTCTGTATTAACTGCTGTTGGGCTGTTGCCTTTGGCTGTTGCAGGCATTGATATTGATGCCATGATGCAGGGTGCCGCCGACGCCATGGAAGCTTTATCCATTTGCGATGATCAAAACGATTGCTACCGTTATGCTGCCGCACGCAATATACTGCGTAATAAAGGCAAAACTGTTGAGCTTATGGCTAGCTTTGAGCCTGATTTCGCCATGATGAACGAATGGTATAAGCAATTGTTTGGCGAGAGTGAAGGGAAGGACCAAAAAGGGATTTTCCCCGCAAGTGTTGTTTTTAGCACCGATCTTCACTCTATGGGACAGTATATTCAAGATGGTCGCCGCATTCTATTTGAAACAATGGTAGACATTAAAAATTCTCGCCAAGGTTTAAAGGTGGTTGCCAGCGAAGACGGTGGGGATGGACTTGACTTTTTAACAGACCGTTCTATCAACGAAGTAAACCACAAAGCAATGCAGGGCACTATACTGGCTCATTCCGATGGCGGCGTACCTGTATTGGTGTTAGAAATGGATTCTCTTGCGGCCAAAGATATGGGCTATCTTGTGTATTTCTTTGAAAAGGCCTGTGCAATCTCCGGATACATGCTGGGAGTAAATCCGTTTGATCAACCCGGTGTTGAGAGTTACAAGAAAAATATGTTTGCCCTTTTGGGTAAACCAGGGTACGAAGCTCAAAAAGCCGAATTGGAAAAACGGATTTCTAAATAAACGCACGAAAAAAGGGATTACGCCGTGAGGCGATAAAAAGGAGGTCTTTCGATGATAGAGTTGATTATTGGAAGCAGAGGTTCTGGAAAAACAAAACGTATGGTAGACATGATTAATGCTTCGGTTAAAAC
>JBKEAM010000033.1:0-10267 GCA_047972265.1 Oscillospiraceae bacterium
GAGATTGAAACAGCAGGCGTATGCACTGATGGCGTATATAATGGATCGCTACACTATGGTGGAAAGTACCTCTGTAAAAGAGGAGCGCGCTAATAGCCTGTTGGATGGTATTGGTTATACCGTTGGCGCGGCATTGCAGCGGTACCAAGACGCAGCAGCGGCAGCGCAGCTTTTACTGCAAGCAGAGTGGCAAACAATATATACAACAGGCCGGGCAGTGCTGGATAAGAAACTGCGGCAAACAAAGGTGATGTGGCGCACCCTGCGCGCGTGCATGGTAAAAACGCCAAGCCTGTATTATAAATCAACCTTGCAAGAGGGTCTTGCCGCTTTTTTTGCAGCCTATGATGTAGACTTTGCACCGCAGGAGGATGTCATTACCTATGATTATCCGGCGTGTTTGCTTTTGCCGAAGGTAAACGGGGTGCAAAAAACAGAGTTTTATATACAAGCAATGCTGCTGGAAAATCATTTTTTAATGCGGTTTGCGCCGCAGGCAATACACCGTGCCCTGCTGCGTGCCGACGCCGAATATATCCATACGCCCTTTAATTTGTTTGAGGCGGTGCTGCGTGCCGCTTTGGGGTGCGTGCTTTCTGGCACAGAGCCAGCAAGCCTTGCGCCAAGTAGTATTGGGCTAAGGCCAATGCCAAAAGACATAAAAAATGTGCGGCAGCAAATACAGCAGGCTGCAAAACAGCTGTGCAACACAATGGGCATCCCCGGCGGGGAGGTGCAAGCTTACCTGCAAAAAGCGGCCGATCAATTAGCGAATACAATGCTAAAGCTGCCGCCCCAAAATATGCCCGTATTTTTGCTTGTGGTAAAAGAGAAACATACCGAAACAACCATTAAATATAGCGATGCGCCAAAACTGGCAGATAAAGATTTTAGAGAACTGGCATACGAACTGGAAAGTTGCCGATACCAAAAAGACAGACTGGAAATGATGCGCGATCTGCCCTCGCTGGCAGATTGGATTGATATATTGGATGCGGAGGTATTGCGCCTCGGCGATGCGGCAAAACTGTTTACAACAATGCAAAAAGAAGAACTGGCCCTGTTACTGCACCACCTGCCTTTATGGAATGAGCAGCAGGAGTACAGGCACCATTTGGATAAACCCTGGCAGGAAGAACTGCGGAGTTATTTACGGGGGATGACAAGTGATGAGCGGAAAGAGGTACAGCAAATACAAGACAGCCTGGCGGAATAAACAAACGGTATACATTTATGGGCATAAATATTTATAGCAATATGCTTTGCAAAGGAATATTTTAACGTTTATAGGATGGATGTTATAAAAATAGCAGTAAAATGTTTTGCAAAAACCATAGGCAGTATGTGTGTACAAATAGGGATATTTGCCCGTAATTGCCAATATGCAAGCAAGTAAAACGGATTGTTTTAAAAAAGACAAATGGGTGTTTTTGCACACAAAAAATCTTTCTTTCATCAGGATAAAAACACAGCAAAGGTAGAAATTTTTGTTTAAATGCGCTACAATACAATGACTTCTTACCGCGTGCGGTAAGCAATTGTATGGAGGCATACAGAATGCAGATTGAAAATATTTGTTTGGCACAGGCGCTGGGCGCCTTTCCTTTTGAGGGCAAAATTGTGGCGCTGGAACCGTTTGGCTCGGGCCATATTAACGATACCTATGCAGTTTACACCGAAAAAGGCGGCAGCAAAACAATATCGTATATTTTGCAGCGGTTAAACACACATGTGTTTACACGCCCGCGCGAAGTAATGGAGAATATTGCCGGTGTTACCAATTACCTGCATAAAGGCTTGCCAGAATGCGAAAAAGAAGCCGGACGCTCTGTTTTGCGTTTTTTGCAAACAGCAGATGGAGAATATGCATATTACGATACAGAGGGTATGCCGTGGCGCAGCTACTGCTTTATTGCCCAAAGTTACTGCTATAACCAAAGCCCCTCGCCCGATGTTTTTTACGAATCTGCCCGTGCATTTGGCAGCTTTTTGCACGATTTAAGGGATTACCCTGCCGAAACCCTGCACGAGACAATCCCGCGTTTTCATGATACGCCCAACCGCTTGCAGCAGCTAAAAGATGCGGTACAGCAAGACCCAATGGGCCGCGTTGCCACCTGTGAGGCCGAAATAGAGTTTGCCTTGCAAAGAGAAAAGGACTGTGCCCTGTTAACGGATATGGCCGCAAGAGGAGAGTTGCCCTTGCGCGTTACCCACAATGATACCAAATTAAACAATGTACTGTTTGACGAAGAAACAAACCGCGCGCTTTGCGTAATAGATTTAGACACCATTATGCCGGGGCTTGCCCTGTACGATTTTGGCGATTCGATACGGTTTGGAGCCACCACGGCGGCCGAGGATGAAGAGGATCTTTCTAAGGTGCAGTTTAGCCTGCCCTTGTACGAGGCATACACCAAAGGCTATTTGGAAACAGCAGGCAAGGCGCTTACCCCGGCAGAAAAGTTTATGCTGCCGCAAAGCGCGCGCATCCTTACGCTGGAGTGTGGCATGCGCTTTTTGGCCGATTATATTATGGGAGACAGCTATTTTAAGGTAAGCCGCCCGGGCCAAAATTTGGCGCGCTGCCGTACACAATTTACTCTGGCACAGCAAATGGAGCACGCCATGGATGAGATGGCTGCTATTGCCGAACGTTATGATAACCAATAACCAAAAATAGCTGTAACTTTTTGTCTATATTTTTTGAAGGCCCGTATAAAAATGCAATAATTAAAGTGGAATAACTGTAAAAACCTCCAAACTTGCCCTTTGGTGCAGGAATGATAGTATAGGGGCGTAATAGTACGATAAAACGCAATATATATAAAGTCAAAAAATGAAAAACAGAGTAAAACGGCCTGAGGCGGCGTGCAAAAGCGCCCGCAGGCTGTTTTTTTGCTTATTTTGGCAAAAATGGGCTAAAATGGCGTTAAAGGGCATTAAACTGTTTTGACGCAGTATGCCCCGCCTGTTACAATACCCCAATATGTCGCCGGGGCTTTATTTTGTGGTGGCCTTGGTTGGATAAAAGGAGAATGAATGAAGCGTACTTTAGAAAAAGTAAGGGCTAAACTGCACTATCTGCGTCCCAGGTTGGTACTGGGGGTTTTTGTATTTGGTCTTTTGCTTGTTGTGTTTACAGCTCTGTTGTCGGTAGAGGTAGTAACCGTGACCGACTCTGCGGGAAACACCCGCACGGTGCTTACAGCCAACCAAAAACCGCACGAGATAGCAAGTATGGCCGGTATGCAGGTGGGCGCCAATGACGAGGTTGTGTATACCAACATAGGCGGCAGTGTGGCCTCTGTGGTGGTAAACCGCAGCTTTCCGGTATATGTTTCTGCCGATGGGCAGTCTGTAAGCGTAACCATAGACGGCGGCCGAGAGGCAACCGTACAGGACGTGCTGACCGCTGCCAATGTGCAGATGGGAGAGCACGACTATGCAGAACCGGCGCTGGAAACAGTGGTGGGGCGCGATGATACAATAGCTGTACACCGTGTGGCCTATGCCGAGCGGGTTGGCCGGTACGAAGTATCGAACGAAGATGTAGATGCTTTTGTGGCTACACTTGAGGATCCCGCGGCTTTTACCCGCAGCAAAAGCCGTATTTATGATGTGGTGTATCAGGACAAAGTGGTAGACGGACAAGTTACCGAAAGCAACCTGATTGCCCTAAATGCCGTATACCACCCGTACGACGAACCCTCGGCAGGGCCGGTAGAGGGGATCCCTATGTCCTCCATAGATGGATTTTTGGGCATAGAGCTGGATGAAAGTGGAATTCCGACCAGCTACACCAGCGTGATGAAGGGCGCTGTTGGCACAGCTTACAGTGCATCCGGCGGCCGGGGTGCCGGCGGGCAGGGTCTGTACTGCGGTACCGTGGCGGTAGACCCCCGCGTTATCCCCTACGGCACACGCCTGTACATTACTTCTAGCTACGGGCAGTTTATTTACGGGTATGCCATTGCCAGCGACACCGGCACTGCAATGGTAGAGGGCCGGGTAGACTTAGACCTGTATTTTGAAACCAATGCCGAAGCACGTGCCTTTGGCAAACGCGCCATAGACATTTATATTTTGGATTGATGTTGCTGCAAACGGCGCCCGCTCTTTTTAAGAGATGGGGCGCTGTTTTTTTATTGGTATTTTTGCGCTGTAAGGTTTGCGCCTGCCAAGGGGTTTGGTGTATAATTTAAACGAAAGATTTGCGTGTTATTGTAAAAGCAAGGCAGAAACGGAGACAGGCTGGTTTGGACATACATCTGGGTGATGAAATAATAACCAAAAAACAGCATCCCTGCGGCAACAGCCAGTTTTTAGTGTTGCGCGTGGGTATGGATTTTAAAATTCGCTGCCAAAAATGCGGCCGCGAGGTAATGTTGCCGCGCAATAAAATAGAAAAAAACATTCGCCGTGTGTTGCGCGGCGGGGTGCAGGTAATTCCGCCTGCAAAAGAGCCGTAACGCCGCAAAAGCAAAAAATAAAAAAAGAAGAATATCTGAACTAAGGAAGGTCTTTGATGTTTGAAAAACTGGATGCGGTTAAAAGCCGCTATGAAGAAATAAGCACCCGCCTGCAAGATCCATCGGTGGCCAGCGACGGAGCCCGCTTTGCCTCTTTGATGAAGGAGTACAGCCAGCTTACAGAGCTGGTAGAAACCTATACGGCCTACCGTGCCGCCGAAGACCGTATGACAGAAGCAAAAGAACTGCTGGACGAGGGCGGGCTGGACGCCGAATTAAAAGAGCTTGCCAAAAGCGAGCTGGAAGAAAGCAAAGAAGATATAGAGCAGCTTGCTCACAAGCTGCGTATTTTGCTGTTGCCCAAAGACGAAAACGACGACCGCAGTGTTATCATCGAAATACGTTCGGGCACCGGCGGTGAAGAAGCAGCCCTGTTTGCGCACAGCCTATACCGCATGTACGGGCTGTATGCCGATGGAGAAAACTGGAAAACCGAGATACTAAACGTAAGCGAAACCGAACTGGGCGGCATGAAAGAAGTTGAATTTTCGGTAGAGGGCAAGGGGGCTTACAGCCGCTTAAAGTACGAGGCAGGTACCCACCGTGTACAGCGCGTGCCCGAGACAGAGGCACAGGGCCGTGTACACACCAGTGCCGTTACGGTGGCGGTAATGCCCGAAGCGGATGAGGTAGATGTGGATATTAACCCCGCCGATTTAAAAATAGACACCTTCCGTTCTTCTGGCGCGGGCGGGCAGCACGTAAACAAAACCTCCAGCGCCATCCGCATTACTCACCTGCCCACCGGCATGGTGGTGGAGTGCCAGGACGAGCGCAGCCAGTTTAAAAACAAAGACAAAGCTATGAAGGTGCTGCGCAGCCGCCTGCTGTCTCAAAAGCAGGCAGCCCAAAAAAGCGAAATTGATCAAACCCGCCGCAGCCAGGTGGGCTCGGGAGACCGCTCGGAGCGCATCCGCACTTACAACTATCCCCAAAGCAGGGTAACAGACCATCGTATAAACCTTACCCTGTACAAGTTGGACGATGTTCTTTCGGGCAATTTGGGTGTGCTATTAGATCCGCTTATGGCGGCAGACCAAGCCGAAAAACTGCGGGAGGCGGGAGAAGCATGAGAACCGTAGAAACCGAACTGCTGGGTGTAAACGGAGTCTCGATACAAAAGGCGGCTATGCTGCTGCGCAGCGGCAAGCTGGTGGGTATACCCACCGAAACCGTGTACGGCCTTGCCGCCAATGCCTGCGATGCAGACGCGGTGGCCGGAATATTTAAAGTAAAAGGACGTCCGCAGGACAACCCCTTAATTGTGCATATCAGCGGGCTGGATATGTTGGCCGATGTGGCGGCGTTGGTGCCGCCCGCGGCCCGCAAGCTTGCGGCGGCGTTTTGGCCGGGGCCGCTTACCATGGTGCTTCCGCGCGGCAAATCTATGCCCGATGTTGTAAGCGCCGGTATGGATACGGTGGGAGTGCGTATGCCCTCGCATCCTGCGGCTTTGGCGGTAATTAAAGCGGCGGGGGTGCCTTTAGCGGCGCCTTCGGCTAATCTTTCTGGCAGCCCCAGCCCCACAACGGCAGAGCATGTTAAAGAGGATTTTAACGGGCGCATCCCCCTTATTTTAGATGGAGGCCCCTGCCAGGTAGGGGTAGAATCCACCGTTATATCCCTTGTGGGGCAGCCCACGGTTTTGCGCCCTGGCTATATAACCCCCCAGCAGCTGCAAGAGGCACTGGGGCAGGAGGTAAAATTATCTCCCGCCCTTACCCGTCCCCTGCAAGAGGGCGAAAAGCCGACCTCGCCCGGTATGAAGTACCGGCATTATGCGCCCAAGGCAGAGCTTACACTGGTGCGGGGCAGCTTTAAAAGTTTTGAAGAGATGATGGAAGAAAAACGCGCACCGGGCGTATTTGCGCTGTGTTTTGAGGGGGAGCAGGGGCGTTTGCCTGTGCCCGCCATTGCCTACGGAATAGAAGAAAATGCTGTGTCGCAGGCGGCGGAGTTATACGCTGCCCTGCGCAGGCTGGACGATATGGGCGCGCATACGGTATATGCCCGCATGCCGCAAACGCAGGGCGTGGGGCTGGCTGTATACAACCGCATGCTGCGTGCGGCGGCCTTTAGAGAAATTGAGGTGTAGCATATATGCTGGTGGTAGGGCTAACAGGGCGTTCGGGCAGTGGTAAATCTACCGTTACGCGGTATTACGCGGCGCGTGGGTTTGCGGTGGCCGACGGAGATGAAGTATCCCGCAATGTGGCAGAGCCGGGCAGCGTTTGCTTGCGGCAATTGGCAGAGGCATTTGGCAGTGAGATTGTAAACGCTGATGGAACCCTTGCCCGCAAAAAGCTGGCGGATATAGCCTTTTCTTCTCCTCAAAAAACAAGCCTGCTGGTAAGCATTACCCACCCCCACATTATGCAAAAAATAAAAGCAAAAGCCGAAAAGGCCCGCATGCGGGGCGAGCATCTGTTTTTTTTGGACGGAGCGGTTATTGTTGGCGGCCCGGCAGAGAATTTTTGCGATACCATAGTGCTGGTAACAACACCTGCAGAAGAAGCCAAACGCCGTATTTTACAAAGAGATGAAATTACCTCGCAGCAGGTGCAGGCGCGTTTGGATGCCCAACTAAGTGAAGAAGAACTGCGCCGAAAAAGCGGGTTTGAAATAAAGAATGATGGAAGCTTGCAGCAACTGTACCGCAGGGCAGACGAGGTGGCCCGGGATTTGCTGGATGGAAAGTTGAGAGAGGGCGGGTAAAGCCCCTGCCCGGCTGCGGGCATAGCATATAGCAAAGAGGAAGGACGTTTATTTTGCAAAAAAAAGAAGGCAGGCCTACACGTATTCTTCTTTGGCTTTTAGCGCTAATGGGTGCGCTGGTATTGTTGGCAGGGCCTTTTGCGGCCCGTGCGCTTGCAAAGGCAAGTTATCCCCGAACCTATTCTGATGAGGTGGAGTACTGGGCTGCGCAGTATGATGTAGACGAAAATCTGGTGTATGCCATCATCCGCACCGAAAGCAGCTTTAACCCTGCGGCCCAGTCTTACGCAGGGGCCATAGGCCTTATGCAAATGACAGAAGAAACCTTTGACTGGTTAAAACCGCAGATAGCGGCAGAGGAAGATTTGATTTTTGCCGATTTGTACAAGCCGGCTATCAGCATTCGGTTTGGGGTGTATTTTTTATCCCTTTGTCTTCAAAAATATGGGGGAGACCCCTCTACCGCGGCGGCGGCCTACCACAGTGGTATGGGTACGGTAAACAAGCTGCTGCAAGAGGAAGACCATACCACAGACGGGATTCGTTTGGCAGAGTTTCCGTACCGCAGCATGAACTATTATGTAAGCAAAGTAAACAGGGGTTGGCAAAGATACAGTGCCCTATACGCAGAAGTATAAAAAGGAGAATTTGGAGATATGGCAGTAAAAAAATCGAAAGAACTGGCAGAAAAGCTGCTGGTACAAAAGGTACATACACGCGATACAGCAGGCAAAGACCTTGCTCTGGCCCAGCAGTTTAGCGAGGGATACAAACAATTTTTGGATGAGGGCAAAACCGAGCGCGAAGCCGCACAGGTAGCCCTTACCCTTTTAAAAAAGGCAGGGTATAAGCCTTTTAAAGCGGCAAAAAAATATAAACTTGGCGATAAGGTTTTTGTTAACCACCGCAACAAGGGCGTAATTGCGCTTACCATAGGCAGCCGACCGCTGGATGAGGGTGTGCGTTTTTCGATTGCGCACATCGATTCTCCCCGGTTAGACCTTAAACCCAACCCCCTGTACGAAACCGAAGAACTTGCCTGCTTTAAAACACATTATTACGGCGGCATCCGCAAATACCAGTGGGTGGCTATTCCGCTTTCTATGCATGGTGTAGTGGTAAAAAGCGATGGCAGCATGGTGGAAATAAACATAGGCGAAAAACCGGGAGACCCAGTGTTTACCATTACCGATCTTTTGCCCCATCTTTCTGGCGAGCAAAATAAACGCAGCCTGGCCGATGGAATACGCGGCGAAGAGTTGAATATTTTAGTGGGTTCTTTGCCTTTTGAGGACAAAGAAGCTTCTGACCGTGTAAAGTTAGAAACCATGCGCTTGCTAAACGAGCACTATGGTATAACCGAGCGTGACTTTGTGCGGGCGGAGATTGAGTTTGTTCCGGCCTTTGCAGCAAAGGATATCGGTTTTGACAAAAGCATGCTGGGCGCTTATGGGCAGGACGACCGCGTGTGTGCCTATACCGCACTGATGGCCGAAATAGACACAAAATCCCCTGCCAATACCACAATGTGCGTGCTTACCGATAAAGAAGAAATTGGCTCTCAGGGCAATACCGGCCTTGCGGGAGATTATTTAATCCACTTTTTGGCAGACCTTGCAGAGTTGCAGGGCGCAAATGAACGTGCGCTGCTGGCAAACTCCATCTGCCTATCGGCCGATGTAAACGCCGCGTACGACCCAACCTTTGCAGATGCCTACGAAAAGAAAAACAGCTGCTTTGTTAACCACGGTGTAGTGGTAACCAAATATACCGGCGCGCGTGGCAAAAGCGATACCAACGATGCCTCTGCTGAGTTGATGGGCTATGTTACCAACCTGTTTGATAAGCAGGGTATTGCATGGCAAACGGGCGAGCTTGGCAAGGTAGATGGCGGCGGTGGCGGCACCATTGCCATGTATATGGGCAACCACAACGTAAATGTAGTAGACCTTGGCGTTGGGGTGCTTTCTATGCACTCTCCCTTTGAGGTAACCTCAAAGCTGGATATTTATAGCGCGTACAAAGCATTTATAGCTTTTAACGCCGATGATGCAAAAGGCAACCTGTAATATATTTTTTGCAAAATAAGGGAGATTGCCCCGCATGCAATGTAAATGGATAAACGGAACAGCCCCCGGATTTGAAGAAGCGCTGCGTGTGCGTATAGAGGTGTTTGTACACGAGCAGGGCTATTCGGCAGAGTCGGAACAGGATAAAATGGATGCAGAATACCTGCATGTGGTGGGTTTGCAGGAGGGGGAAGCCGCCTGTACCGCACGCCTGTACCAAGAGGATGGCGCCTGGCACATTGGCAGGGTGGCGGTGTTGTCCCGTTGGCGGGGCAAAGGCCTTGGTCTGCAACTGGTGCAGGAGGCTGTGCGCAAAGGCAAAGAAGAGGGCGCCCGCCGCTTTGTTTTAAATGCGCAGGCAGACAAATACAAGTTTTACGAGCGGGCCGGTTTTAGCCTTACGGGCAATAAATCGCTGGATGAAGGGCAGCCCCATGTAGAAATGGAACTAAAGGTACAGCAGCTGTAAAGTTTTTGTTGATACACCCAATAACTTGCAAACAGGGCAGGCCGGCGGCTTGCCCTGTTTATTTGATTATTCAAGCAAATAAGGAGCGTTTGTTTTGCACACCAAACACTAGATAAATAAAAAGCTTGGCTAAAATTTTGCTATAAATAAGCTGTAAATACAAACTACAGCTTATTTAGGCTAAAGCCAAAAAAATGATTTTAAATCGATATAAAATGCTAAAAAGTTATCTTGTCGGGGCAGTTTTTAAGAAGGATTTATATAAAGCAAAGCTAATTGAATGGCGAGGTGGGTGGCACCTGCTATATTAAAACCAAATCGGAAGGTTTGGGCAGGTTAAGTCCGTAAGAACACGTATTCGGCAGTCCAGCTAATAATATGTCAAGCCTTTTTGAAAAAGAATTTTTCAGGTTAGCATCTAAAAGAGAGCACAGAAAACAAGGCTTCATCATGAAGCCCCTAAATATAGTGTAATGGTTAAG
>JBKEAM010000059.1:0-30368 GCA_047972265.1 Oscillospiraceae bacterium
GAACTGCTTCTGCAAGAATATACAAAAATCGACACAAGAAAGGCTTGTTTAAACGGCCTTTAACTGTGTCGATTTCTCATTTTGCGTGCGACTTTTTCTCATTTTGCGTGCGAGACTACAAAAAGCGGCCTTAAACAGGCCGCTTTTGCTTATTAAAATAGTCTTTATTTCCAGTATTCGGGCCGGATGGCCGGAACATACCAAACACTGTATTGCCTTTCGGCTCCCTCATCCTCTAAAGGAACCTCTACATAAAAGCGGTAATAGGGTAAAAACATCCCGTGCTCTGCAAGTTCGTAAGTAAGCTCTACCTTTGCCACCATATCTGCGGTAGGCACCTGTGCCCCTGCGGTATCGGTAAAGGCCTCTCCGTTTATCAGTATCTTCTGGGCTTCTTCCAGCGTTAAAACTGGATATTCCATTAGCTGGGTTTCGCGGGTATCGTTGTTTAGGTATATTGCAGAAATTCCCTTTTCATCAGGCACAATTTCAATGCTAAACAGGTCACGCTGCAAAAGCGTATCTACTAATGTGCTGCCCTTTTGGTATACAAGGTAAGTTACCACCTGCTTATGGTCTGCCGTGTAATCTCTTTGCACCTCAAACACCGGGTCTTCCAGGCCTAAATCCAGTTCTGCCACCAAGCGGCTTAAATACTGCTCGTGTTTTTCCAGTTCGGCTTCCGGCGCAGGCGGGGCGCCTATGTCAAGCTGGTAGCTGGACAAAAACAGTACTGTCACCGCCCCATTGGGGAATACCGTTATCTCTGCCTCTTGTGTTTGCAGTACCACAGGCTGGGGTGGCTGATGCACGTCTTGCTGCACCACACTTTGGGATGTGCCCTCGGTAGATGACTGCACCGCAGAGGAGGCAACTTTAGAGGAGGAAGATGCACTACTCGATGAAGAAACGGTGGCAGAACTGCTGCTTGCCACAGAAGAAACTGCAATACTATCGCTTTGCACCGGCAGGCTCATCATTTTAAACGAAACAGCAATCTCCTGTGCCTTCTGCTCCATTTCTTCGGTAAGCAGGGCACCGGCACCAATGTCCTCCGGCAGGGCTTCGCTTTGCCCACCGGTTACAGTGCTTTGCTCATTTTCTGGTTGGTTGCATTCGGTACCATATACAGGCATGGTTTCGGGCACAGAGTTTGCCTGCGCGTCTGCCACCCATATATTTCGGGTTTTTTCTATATCCTCTGGGGTTTGCACCGGGTCCGAAACAGCATTGGGTGGGGCTTCGTTGTTATAGGGCACCAGTGGCACCTGATTGGAAGATGCAGTGGATTTTGCATTTATATCACTATCGTCGTTGGGTATTGCCATCCCCACCACGTTCATTTCAGAAGATGCAAAATTTTGTGCCTGCACCATACTGGGCACCCCTTGCAAGGTTTGCAGGTACCTAAATACAACCCCGCCGCCCGCTACCAAAACCAATGCACAGGCTGCCAGCATAATTTGCTTTGAGTGCCGCCGTGCCAGCACCAGCCATTTTGGTTTTGCAGCTTCCTTCTTTTGCTCAGGCTCGGCCAAGGTGTTGGGGGCTTCTTTTTGCTCCTCCAGCTTTGCCAACAGCAGCTGTTTGGTATTTTTTAAAAATTCGTCACTGGCTTTAATGCGCCCAAGCTCTTGCTTATATTTATCTTTTTCCACTTAGGCCCACTCTCCTTCCAGCTTCTTTTTTAGTTGTGCCCTTGCCCTAAACAAGCGGCTTTCTACCGTGCCCTGCTGCATACTTAGCGCTGCCGCAATTTCTGCCGTTGTATATCCTTCGTAATAAAACAAAAAAACAATATCTCTATATTTATCCGGCAGCGCGCGCACAGCGTCTAAAACTATAAAATCTTCACTTTGCTCGGTTGCCTTATGTTTATCTTCAAGCCCGGTGGTTTTTTTGTTCCAGGCCGAGCGCAATAAATCTTTACATTGATTTATGGTAACCCGTATCAGCCATGCCTTTTCGTGTTCGCTGTCTTCAAACTCCAAATTGGCCTTCAGCAATTTCAAAAACACCATTTGTACAGCATCTTCGGCATCGCTTTGGTTTTGAGTGTGGTGCAGGGCTATACGCAGCAAAGTGTCGGAGTATGTGTCTACAATTCTTTCTACTTGCTGCCCATCTTGTATAAGAGGCATGCCTTGCCCCCTCTCTTTTAGTATACGTTTTACGCTATAGTTTGCTTCCGTTTTTTGTAATAAAATTTTAAGGATTTTTTAAGGTATTACAAAATAGCTTCTATCGCCAGTGCAACGCCATCCTCGTCACAGCCTGCGGTTACTGCATCTGCCACAGATTTTACACGTTCGTCTGCATTTCCCATAGCCACACCATAGCCCACCTGGCGCAGCATTTCGTAATCGTTGCCGCTGTCACCCACACCCATAATACATTCTTTTGGGATACCAAGTTTTTGCCCCAATGCCAGCATGGCAGCGCCTTTATTGGCGCTTGGTGTGTTAATTTCTAAGTTCATGGTAAGGGACGAGGTAACGCAGTTGTCGTCTCTGCTTTGCATAGTCTCTGTTGCGCGGCGCAATTCTTCTGCCTGATGAAAAACAAGAGAGAATTTTTCTACCGGGTGACCCGATTCTTCCACATGCTTAATCAGGTCGGGTACAACCACCCTCGTTTTTCTAAAATACTCTACCAACTCCCACTGTATTACTCCGTTTAACACATCCCCATCAAACGAGCGTACGTAGGCTTGTCCATCCATCTGCACACTTGTCATTGCTTTGTATTCCAGCAAAATTTTTAAAAGCTCCACTGCCTTTGGGTGCGTAAAGCAATCCGAAAACATCAATTGCCTGTCGCTTAGGCGGTATACCGAGGCCCCGTTGGAGGTAAGGGCATACTCTACCCCGGATATTTGCAAAAAGCTGTTGTCTACCCCAGACAGGGGCCGCCCTGTTGCAGGCATTACCATAATCCCCGCCGCTATAGCCTTTTGTATGGCCTCTAAGGTACGGGGCGTTATTTGCTTTTTACTGTTTAGTATCGTTCCGTCCAAATCCAGCCCTATTAATCGGATATCCCTTGGTTTCAAAATAAAAATAATTCCTTCCCCGGCACATGTGCCATTTTACCATTGATTTTTTGCATGTTCGGCAAACCCTACAATATCATTTACCGGCAACTTGGTTCCATCCTCTAACACCACATGCCCTGTAAAAGTACCAAACATCTGGTGTGTGTTGTTATCTACCCACAGCAGTTTAATGGCCGTTTCCCTGTCGTATACAGGTTGCAGCGTTAAATCTAGCCTTCCCTCTTCATCTGTAAAATGCCAAGGCTTGCTATAGTCTTGCTTATCTAGGCTAAACTGCACTTCGCCCAGCTTATGCAGTTGGCCTTTATAAAAAAATCCATTTTCGGTAGCGGATGAGGTATCACCAAACCCACATCCAAGGTTAAAGCCAAATATCTCTCCGTTTAATTTTCCGGTGGCATTGCTCCAATACCACTCGTTTTTAAAGGGCCATACGCCGCGGCCCCAATCCAACAAACCGTAGGCGTCTTTATCAAAAATATACTCCTGCCCATTTACTACCGCGCGGCCAAGGGCTGTCATACAATTTATTTTTTGGTTATAGTAAAATGCTTTGGGGTTTTCTTTAAAGGGCACATTAATAGCCAAGGAATATGGGTTTTGCCTTACAAGTGTTACCTCGGCCTCAAACCCCGGGCAGGCACAGTACAAAAAATGGATATCGCCACGGTTTTCAAACCGCATTTTCATATCCTTTTTGTCGTATTCCAGTATTCCCTGCGCCTCGGCAGATTCCTCCAACCCAAGCCGCCCAAAGGGCAGTGCCAACAGTTTATCGTTTGTAAATATATGCTCACCTTTTGCAAAATCAAACAGCATTACCCCTACCTGCCCTGCGTAGCTGGCATGCCCAAAGGTAAATTGCAGCGCCTTAGAAGAATCGGACACCTGGTACCAGTCCCACTCTTTAATGCGGTAAAAAGGGGCGCGTATGGCCTTGCGGCTATACTGCATAATGCCTTCGCTTGCCCATCCGGGCAGGGGATGTCCTTTTTTGTTTAAAACAGGGCTTGCGGTTGTAAACTGCTTTTCCATTTTCGGCCTCCAATCCCCATATTTTGCTTATTTTATTGTAGCCCATTTGCTTTTTTTGTTCAACATTCATCCAAACATATCTTCGATGTTTTTATGCTTCTACTATAAATTTTTTTGGTTTTTGGCATATGGCACGCAGGCTGCTTTGGTTTATGTTATAATACTGTAACCAACAAAAAGGGCTTTTATTGCAAAGTCCATATAAAATTTTTACAGGGTCCCGCAGGGCGGGCAGTAAGGAGACATATATGAGTTACGCCGATACTTTATTTATACAAAATTGCCGCGATATTCTTTCTGGCGGCGTATGGGATACAGACCAAGAGGTGCGCCCCCATTGGGAGGACGGCACCCCCGCACACACCGTTAAAAAATTTGGAATTGTAAACCGCTACGATTTGCAAAAGGAGTTTCCGATTGTAACCGTGCGGCGTACCGCCATAAAAACCTGCCTGGACGAACTGCTGTGGATTTGGCAGAAAAAATCGAACAAAGTAAGTGAGCTGGGCAGCCACATATGGGATTCTTGGGCCGACGAAAACGGCACCATTGGCAAAGCATATGGCTACCAACTGGGCGTAAAACACCAATATAAAGAGGGTATGTTTGACCAGGTAGACCGCATTTTACACGATCTTAAACACAACCCTGCTTCACGGCGCATTCTTTCTAACCTGTATAACTTTGCAGATCTCTCTGAAATGCGCCTTTACCCCTGCGCCTACAGCCTTACCTTAAACGTAAGCGGCAACACCCTAAACGCCATATTAAACCAGCGCTCGCAAGATATGCTGGTGGCAAACAATTTTAACGTATGCCAATACTCTGCCTTAGTACACATGTTTGCGCAGGTTAGCGGCCTTGTTGCGGGCGAACTGGTGCATGTTATTGCCGATGCCCATATTTATGACAGGCATATCCCACTGGTAGAACAGATTTTAAAAAATGAACCCTACGATGCTCCTTCTTTCTCAATAGATAAATCGGTAACCGATTTTTACAAATTTACTGTAGACAGCTTTACCCTTACAGGCTATCAGGCACATAAACTAGAACAGCCCATACCGGTGGCTATATAACCGCCAAAGGAGGCCATACATGACCGCAATTGTAAATGCAGACCAAAATTGGGCAATTGGCCTAAAAGGCCAGCTTTTATATAACATCCCCGAGGATATGAAGTTTTTTAAACAAACCACCACGGGGCATGTAGTAATAATGGGGTCGGGTACACTCTCTTCTTTTCCGGGGCAGCGCCCCTTAAAAGACAGGGTAAACATTGTGCTTTCTCGCAGGCAAGGCTTTGCCCCCGAGGGCTTTATTGTTTGCCACACCAATGAGGAACTAAAAGCCCTGTTAAGCAACTATACCGATAAAGAAGTTTTTTTAATAGGCGGGCAAAGCGTATACACCCAAATGATTGATTATTGCGATAAGGCATATGTCACACGGGTGCAGGCCGTTAAAGAGGCCGACGCTTTTTTTCCAAACCTTGATAAAATGGACAATTGGACATTGGAAAACTGCCTGCCCAAAAGCCGGCACGAAGATTTGGAATTTAGCATTTCCACCTACAAAAACAACCGTGTAGCTGCGCTGTAGCCAATATTTAAAAAGGGGGCTTTTCTCAGTGGTACTTACCATAGACATAGGCAACTCAAACATTGTATTGGGCGGCTATATACAAGACAAAATATGCTTTACCGCGCGCATTGCAACCAGCCGCAACCACGAAGCAGACCAATATGCGGTAGAACTGGATGGCATACTGCGCCTGCACAAAGTACCCGAAAAGGGTATAGAGGGTGCCATTATCTCCTCGGTAGTGCCCAGCCTTACCCCCACACTGCAAAAAGCATTGCGGTACTTTACCCTTTCTCAACCCTTATTATTAGAGCTGCAAGATGCAGGTGATTTGGTGGTGGATATTGAGCACCCCGCCGAGCTTGGCATGGACCTTTTGGCCAGCGCCATTGCCATGCACCGCCACGGCCCTTTGCCTGCGGTAATTATAGATATGGGCACGGCCACAAAATTGATTGTAATTGATAAAAAAGGTGCCTTGCGGGGCGTTTCTATTGCGCCGGGGCTGCTGGTATCTTTAGACGCCATGCTTGGCAGCACAAGCCTTTTGCACGGCATAGCGCTGGAGGCCTCTCCAAAAGCCATTGGGCGCAACAGCAAGCAAAGTATTCAGAGCGGTGTATTGCTTGGTACTGCCAGCATGCTGGACGGAATGATAGACCGCATAGAGAGCGAACTGAACGAAGCCCCCCTGCACATTACCGCTACCGGCGGTGCGGCGCACATGGTACTGCCCTATTGCCGCCATACTATAGAATATTCGGACACTCTTTTATTAGACGGGCTGTATCTGGCCTATAAAAGCCGGGCCGCAAAGTAGCTGTATTTAAAAAGCGTTTAAAACAAAATCCCCTTTGCCACTTGGCAAAGGGGATTTATTAACATGTATTTGCTTACAGGATTGCCGTACAGTTTACTCTGCCGACTCTTCCGTATTTTGGGCGGTATCTTTAAAAGCCCACAGGCGCTGGCCTAAATAATTTAAAATGGTAAACACAGCCTGCACCCCTACAATGCGTATTGCAGAGTATATCATGGGGGAAATATTGGGGAAAAAGCTGGCCGCCAGCCACGGTACTACCAACTGGTTTAAAAAGAAGGACAGCAAAAAGCATACCAGTATAATTACCGAAAATCGCAATATGCTTGGCAGCAAAGGCGCCTTGCTTTTAAACGAGTATTTGCGGTTAAAGTAAAAACTGGGTACGCTAAACACCGCAAACGGAATTGCCATAGAGATAAACAGCCCCCATAAATCGGTGGTAAAAATGTAGCGGTTTAAAAGGTAGCTGCTAATCATAGAAAAAACAGTGTTTAACCCGCCAATGATTAAAAAGAAGAACAGGCTTTTATCCCAAAAAAAAGAAAAAAGCTTTTTAAGTTTGCTCATCCCTCTATAACCTTAACCGTTTTCATTACAACGTCTTCTAGCGGCCTATCGTTGCGGCCTGTGGCAACTGCGGCAATACGGTCTACCACTTCTAAGCCCTCGGTTACCTTTCCAAATGCGGCATAGCTGCCATCCAAATGAGGGGCATCCTCGTGAACAATAAAGAACTGGCTGCCCGCAGAGTTGGGATCGCCCGAGCGCGCCATGCTTATAACGCCACGATCGTGTTTAATGGGGTTATCCCAGCCGTTTGCACGAAATTCGCCCTTAACACGGGTAGAAGGCCCGCCCATGCCGGTGCCGTCGGGGTCTCCGCCCTGTATCATAAACCCAGGGATGATACGGTGGAAAATAAGCCCGTCGTAAAAACCCTCTTTGGCAAGTTTTTCAAAGTTGGCCACAGACAACGGCGCGGCTTTTTCGTCCAATTCTATTTTAATAATACCGCCGTCCATCATTTCAATTTCAATCATCAGTAATTACTCCTTTTAGGTCTTTCTTCCCTTTTGTAAAAAGGTGTATATATTATACCACAAAATCCCGTTTTTATTCTTTTCACTCTTTTTTTTGTTTTATATTTTTCGCTTTTCTATTTCTTTAAAACTGTCGTTAAAAAGTATCTTTATGTATACCAAATCCCTTAAGATTGAAACACGGTTTTATACGTGTTATACTCTATAAAAATCCCGTCTGTTCATAATTTGTTTTTAATCTGAGTTTTATTTATCTTTGTTTTTATAGTTGCATGGTTCCAGCTTGCTTTCTCCCGTTTTTCATTGCTACCTTTGTTTGTTAATGATTGGGCACAAACCCTGCTGGTATCCTGTTTGCCAAAGGATGATTTTTATGGATAGCGTCAAAACCAAGGGCTGGAGCCGTCGTTTGTACAGCAGTCTTGTCCGCTTAAATGGGCAAAGGCATTTTTCTTCTGTGCGCCATGCTTTTATTTCTACCATGCCCATTATGATTATTGGCGCCTTTGCCACCCTTATAAACCAAATTCCCGTTTCTTTTTATCAAAACTGGATGGTTTCTCTTTTTGGGCAAAACTGGAAAATGTTTGGTGCTTTGGCACAAACCGCTACCATACAAATGACAGCCATTGTTATTACAATGGCCATTGGCTTTAACCTTGCCTCTTGGTACAACAGCCGCTCTATCCAGCAGGTATCCTCTACCAGCACGGGCATGGTAGCGCTTACCAGCTATGTTGTTATAAGCCTCCCCTTATCTTTAGAAAACCTGCCTTTTGCCTCTACTGGGGTAATGGGGCTGTTTGTGGCCATTTTGGCTTCGCTTTTATCCAGCGAAATTTTTATACAGCTTTTGCTGCACCGAAATGTTTCCATCGTGTCTGAAAATATGTCTAAAACCATCAACATGAGTTTTTCTGCGGTAGTGCCCGCAATTGCAACTGTGTTGGTGTTTTTATTTGTGCGCATTATCTTAATTGCATTTGGCCTTACCAACAGCATTACCGATATTATGTACGATTCTTTCATTAACCTGTTTACCAATGCACAGTCTTCTCTCTTTTCCTCTATGGCCTTTACACTGTCTACCAATATCATGTGGTTTTTTGGCATTCATGGCAGCAATGTTATGGAGCAGGTTGCCCAAAACGTATTTGTATCGGCTATTAACGAAAACATTGCGGCGGTGCAGGCGGGCCTGGCCCCCACACATATTATTACAAAACCGTTTTTAGATTCTTTTGTAAGCATTGGTGGTTCTGGCGCCACACTTTCTTTGTTTTTGGCTTTGGTTATTTTTGGGCATATTCGCAACTACCGCACCCTGCTAAAATACGCCCTGCCCACTACCTTTTTTAATATCAACGAACCTATTTTGTTTGGCCTGCCCATTGTACTTAACCCGGTATTTTTAATTCCCTTTATTCTTACCCCTTTGGCAAACTTTGCCATTGCAGCATTTGCCACCTCTGCCGGCATTGCGCCCTACACCATAGCCAATGTGCCATGGTCTACCCCTATTTTTGTAAGCGGTTATCTTTCCACCGGCTCTTTTATGGGTATATTGCTGCAACTGGTTAACGTAGTAATTGGCATGTTTATATATGCCCCCTTTGTTAAAATATCCGAAAATCTTACCCACATACAGTTTGAAAACGATTATCAAAACCTTTGCAATGCCATTAAAACAAGCTATACCGCTACCTCGCGTAAAATAACCGACCGCAACGATGGCATTGGAGCCACTGCGCGGCACATGGCATTGCACCTGCAAAATGCACTGGCCGATAACGAGCTTTTTCTACTGTACCAGCCCATTGTAGATGTAAAAAATAAGTCCCTTTATTCTGTTGAGGCACTGCTGCGCTGGAAACATCCGCAGTACGGCATTGTAGATCCTTTGTTAACCATTGCACTGGCAGAGGATATTCAAAAAATAGACAAGCTTGGACTTTGGGTTTTGCGCGAAGCAATACACCAGCGCGCCGAGTGGACACGTGAGGGCCTCCCGGATTTTCACGTTTCGGTAAACGTATCTACCCTGCAGCTAAATGACCCTACCTTCCATAAAGAAATAGCCGCTATTTTGCAAAACAACCACGTGCCCCCGCGTCAGTTACAACTGGAAATTACCGAAACGGTTGGCCTGATTGCCAACCGCTCTACCCATCAAAATCTGGCCCGCTTAAAAGATATGGGCGTTAGCATTGCCATGGATGATTTTGGTGTTGGGCACGCCTCGCTTATGTACTTGCGAAGCGAAAAGATACAGACCATAAAAATTGACGGCGCCCTTATTCGAGAAATAAACGAAAATCTGCTTAGCAAAGAAATTGTGGCCACCATCTGCCGCCTTTGCCAGCAACTGTCTATTGATACCATCGCCGAGTATGTAGAAAACGTAGAGCAACTGGAAACTCTTTTACAAATTGGCCTTTCGGTGGTACAGGGGTATTATTTCTCTCCCCCGCTTTCTCCCAAAGACATGGATGCCTTTTACAAAAAGCTGCCTGCGGCAATAAAAGAAACCGGCATCGAATCTTTATCTTAGTGATATTTCTCTTTTGATTCTCACCACACTGCATTTATTCATCTACATAAAATTTAAACATAAAAAGAGCAGCAAAATCGCTGCTCTTTTTATGTTTATCTGTTTTACTTTGCCTGCCTAGGCAAGCTGTATTAATCAGGTAGGCACGGCCACCGGGCCGCCTGCAGCAGAAACTTTTGCCTGTGTACCCGCATCATCCTGCGTCAATGCTGCCGATGTACCACTTATGCTTTGCTGTACAGACCCTTTGTTTAGGATATCCATAAATTCCTGCCCTGTAATTGTTTCTTTTTCCAGCAGGTAGGCGGCCAACTCATGCAGTTTATCCATGTTTTGATGCAGAATGTCTTTTGCCTTTTCGTGCGCCTTTTTAATCATAGCAAAAACTTCCTGGTCTATTTTAGCAGCAGTATCGGGGCCACAGGTAAGCTGGGTGTCCCCGGTAAGATACTGGCTGCTTACCATTTCCAACGCCACCATGTCAAACTCATCGCTCATGCCGTAACGGGTAATCATGGCACGGGCCAGCTTGGTTGCTTTTTCAATATCGTTAGAAGCACCCGTTGTAAAGGTATCAAACACCACTTCTTCTGCACTGCGCCCGCCGGTAAGGGTAACAATTCTGTTAAAGGCTTCTTCTTTGGTCATCAGGTTCATTTCTTCTTCGTCTACCTGCAATGTATAGCCAAGCGCGCCCGATGTACGGGGAATGATGGTGATTTTGGTTACCGGGGCCGATTCTGTTTGTTTGGCTGCCACAAGGGCGTGCCCAATCTCGTGGTAGGCCACCACACGTTTTTCTTTGGGGTTAATAACCTTATTTTTGCGCTGCTGGCCTGCAATTACGGTTTCTACGCTTTCCATCAAATCGTCTTGCGTAACAATGCGGCGGTTAAACTTTACGGCACGCAGGGCCGCCTCGTTAATAATATTGGCAAGGTCTGCGCCGGATGCCCCGGGGGTTGCACGGGCAATTAAAGAATAATCGATATTGGTATCCATCATTACTTTTTTAGAGTGTACTTTTAAAATTGCTTCGCGTCCTGCAAGGTCGGGCAGCTCTACCGGTATCCGCCTGTCAAAACGGCCCGGACGCAATAGCGCCGCATCCAATGTTTCGGGCCGGTTGGTGGCAGCCAGTATTACAACACCGCTGCTGGCATCAAACCCATCCATTTCGCTTAGCAATTGGTTTAGGGTTTGCTCGCGCTCATCGTTGCCGCCAATGCCGCCGGCATCACGCTTTTTACCAATGGTATCCATCTCATCTATAAACACTATGCAGGGGGCTTTTTCTTTTGCCTGCTTAAACAAATCGCGCACACGCGCCGCACCGCGGCCTACAAACATCTCTACAAACTCACTACCGGCAATAGAGAAAAACGGTACGCCCGCTTCGCCTGCAACGGCCTTTGCCAACAGTGTTTTACCTGTACCGGGAGGGCCCACAAGCAGGGCGCCCTTGGGCATTTTTGCGCCTACAGATTTATATTTATTGGGGTTGTGTAAAAAGTCTACAATTTCTGTCAGGGCTTCTTTTGCTTCGTCCTGCCCGGCCACATCCTCAAAGGTAATGCCGGTTTGCGCCTGCACATAAACCTTTGCGTTCGATTTGCCAAAGCTCATGGCGTCTCCGCCCATTCTTTTGCTAAGCGAACGAAACAATAGATAACTGATGCCAAGCATAATTACAAGGGGGATAACCGTTGACAATACCTGCCCCAACGCGCCTCCGGTTTCGGGGATTGTGGTTGTAAAGTTTACCGGCTCACCGTCGGGGCCTACCGCTGCCTCCAGCCTTTGGGCCAGCCCGTCATCCGGGAACATACCGGTGTAATAGGTGGCTGTTGTGTCGGCTGTTTTATCCTTGGCGGTAAAGGTTATTTTTTGATTTTCTTCATCTATTTTTACTGTATCTACCCGTTCTTCCTGCACCATTTGCAAAAAAGAAGAGTAGGTTACCTCTGTGCTTTGCGCTGTAGTAAGGCGAGGCACCAAAAACACCTGGGCCGCCATAATCATTAACACCAATACTAGTGCATATACCCAAAACGACCGTTTGGGTGTTTGCGGGTTTTGTTCGTTCATTCGTTTACTTCCTCTCTGCTGCGTTCAAACAGCACCGCAAGTTTTTCGAGCGCGTAAGACATTTCATCCGCCTCACTCTGTGTTACATTCATTTGCAGGCAGGTGCTCCAGCGGCTGCATTCTTCGCTAAAGTGCTTTACAACTTCTACCCCTTTAGAAGAAAGGCTTACCAGTACCTGCCGCTCATCTTCCGAGTCTCTTGTGCGCTGCACAAGGCCTTCTTTTTCCATCTTTTTGCACAAGGCCGAATTATTTGCCCCGGCCATACAGGTACTTTTTGCCAGGCCCGATACGGTTTGCGGCCCCTTAACGTATAAAGACAAAAGCAGCCCCAATTGCAGGCTGGTAATGTTGTTTGCTGTACAAAAAGGGTGCAGGGCACGTTCTACTTGTCCGCTTACGCGCCTTACCCCATCTATAACCTGCCAGTGCGTACTTAATATGTTATTATTTGCCTCTTGCACAGGTATAATCCTTTCACTTTAAAATTTATGTATCTTTTATAGATAATATTATATATAAATTATGTGAAAAACAAGTGAAGTGTGTGATGTAATTGTGAATATATGCCTTACGGGCGCGTATTTTATTTTAAATAAAAAAGCAAAAACAGCAATACTGACGCTGTTTTTGCTTTAAAAAATGCTTTTTTTAGTAGCTGGAAGAGAACAATGTGCTGGAATCAATCTTTTCTGGGCTTAAAAATTTACGTGCGCCCCAGCCCCAAGATACTGTGTACTGATCCGAGATTTCATCCAGATAAGCGGTATACTCGTCGCCCTTCATTGCCTGTACAATTTGGTCGCGCAGGCTTGTATACTGCTCGTCGTCTTCAAATGTATCCAACTTTACATACACCATAACCGAGCTTGATTTTTCGTATACGCCTGTGGTGCCGGTAGAGGCAGCCTTCAGTCCATCCAAAAATTCTTGGGTATAGGTGCCTGCGGTATCGGGTGTATAGCTAAGGTACGAGGTAGAAGCGGTAGGAGAAGTTGCGGTGGGCGGAGCAGCCTCTTCATCTGTGGCAGCTTCGCTTTCATCTACAGCGCTCTCGTCTACAGCACTTTCATCTACTGCACTTGCAGATTCGTCTGTTGCGGTTTCATCTGTTTCTTCCGCGGTTGCAGCAGCCTGTGCAGCCAACTGGGTATTAATGCCCTCAATGATGGCGGGCATACTTTCTGCCACAGCTTCGTCCATTGTTTTGCCTTCACTTATAGCATCGGCCATGGCTTGTGCCTGCGCAACAACTGCGTCTTTATCTTCTACTATTGCACTGCCGTCCGATGAAGTAAGAGGGATTTCGATTGCTGTGATGTGAGCGTTTTGCTCTGTATAGTAGGTTTCAATTTTCTCTTTGGTGGGGGCTTTTTCGGCACCCTCTCCATACAGGGCCTTAAACAGGTTTAGCATAAGCTGCTGGTTTTCCCAGTACAGGCGCACAGATTCTTCGCCAATACCGTTTGCGGCATATACCTGCTGGTAATAGTTCATGTAAGAAGAAACCATATAGTCTACGGTTGCCTGGTCCTCTTCGCTAATGGTAATTCCTTTTTCGGCTGCCAGTTTTTGTACCACAACATAGGTACGGCAGGCGCCCTCTACAAATTCTTCCAACCATTGTGTGGCAGGCTTATCCTCAATGGTGCTGGCCAGTACCACAGGGGTGGTATCCTGATAAGATTGCTGCGCAGCCGAAATTTGTGTTTGCACATCGGTAGAAGAGTATGCAATTTGTTCAAACGCGTTTAGCTGGTAAAACAGGTACAGTCCCGAGGGAATTTCTACCCCATCGATTTTGCCTGCATTTTTATACTGATGCCCCAGGCATCCGGTAAGAGCTGTTGCCATTACAACGCCCGCCAACAGCAGGCCAATCCACTTTTTAATTTTCAATGATACAGTACCTCCCTGAATTACCGGGCGCAGCCACATTATAGTAAATTTCTCTGCGAGCCAGTTTGACATCTTGTTGAATATAGCATTTTTTTTTTGCTGTTGCAAGCAATTATTTGCCAAAAACGCCATATATGGCGCTTCCGCAGTTATGGTTTTGCATTTACGCTTTCTGCAATTGCCGCCATTAATTGCACCACCTTATTTAACAGGTGCAGGGGTTCTTCGTTTTGCGCCAGCCGCACAGATAAAAACGGTTTTGCCGAGGTATCCACCTGCACCGCTCTTTCCAGCGTTCTTAGCTCGTTGCGGTAGTTAGAAAACTGGAAACTGTCCGAATAAATTACCAGCATATCTTTGCGCTGTGTTACTTCGTAAATGCCCAGTTGCGCGCCCAGTACGCGCAGCAAGCTTATATCAACAAGCCCTTTGGCACTGGCGGGCGGCTCGCCGTAGCGGTCTTGCAATTCTTCCAACACATCGGCTGCATCGGCTGGGCTTTCGATGGCGGCAATGCGTTTATAGGCTTCAATACGGCCCTCTGCATCCGGGATGTATTTTTCGGGCAGATAGGCATCCACCGTAATATCTATTAAAGTATCGCTCTTATCCGGCGGAGGCGTTTCTCCCTTTTCTACCGCAATGGCCTGGTTTAACATTTTTACATACAGCTCATACCCTACTGCTTCCATATGGCCACTTTGGCTTTGCCCCAGCAGGTTGCCAGCGCCGCGTATCTGCAAATCGCGCATGGCTATCCTAAACCCGCTGCCAAACGCCGTAAATTCCCGAATGGCCGATAACCGCTTTGCCGCAACATCGGTAAGCACCTTGTCTCTGCGAAAGGTAAAGTAGGCATACGCTTTGCGTCCACTGCGGCCTACCCGCCCACGTATCTGGTACAACTGCGCCAAACCCATGCGGTCTGCATCCTCAATAATAAGGGTATTGCAGTTGCGCACGTCCACACCGGTTTCTATCAATGTGGTACACACCAGTATATCTATTTCGCCATCCAGCAGTTGCTGCCACACCACAGAGAGCTCTTCTTCGTCCATACGGCCATGCGCAACCGCCACACGGGCCTCGGGCACAATGGCGCGCAGGCGGGTTGCGGTTGCATCTATAGAGCTTACCCTATTGTGCAGGTAATATACCTGCCCTCCGCGCGCAAGTTCTTTTTTAATGGCCGAACCTATTACCCCATGGTCGTACTCCATTACATAGGTTTCTACCGGCTGGCGCTCGATCGGCGGGTCCTCAATGGTGCTCATATCTCTAATGCCCGAAAGCGCCATGTTTAAGGTACGTGGGATGGGGGTTGCCGAGAGGGTAAGCATATCCACCCCTATAAAAGACTCTTTAAGCCGCTCTTTGTGTTTTACCCCAAAACGCTGCTCTTCATCTACAATTACAAGGCCAAGATTATTAAATTTTATGCTTTTTTGCAGCAGACTGTGGGTGCCCACAACAATATCCACGGTGCCATCTGCCATGCCCCGCTTTGCCTTTTGCCTTTGGCTTGGGCTGCGAAAGCGGCTTAGCATTTCTACCTTTACCGGAAAAGCCTCCATGCGGCTTAAAATGGTATTGTAATGCTGCCATGCCAAAATGGTGGTAGGTACCAAAATAGCACATTGTTTACCGCTCATTACACATTTAAAGGCGGCACGCAGTGCCACTTCGGTTTTACCCACCCCCACATCCCCGCACAGCAGCCTGTCCATTGGGTGGGGCCGCTCCATATCCTTTTTAATCTCGTGTGCAGACATAAGCTGGTCGGGCGTTTCGTCGTATTCAAACCTTGTCTCAAAATCGTTTTGCCAATCGCCATCCTCTGCAAAGGCAAACCCCTCGGCCGAGCGCCGCCGCGCATACAGCTCTATCAGCTCTTTTGCCATTTCGCGGGTTGCGGTGCGTACCCGGGTTTTGGTTTTGGTCCATTCGCCGCCGCCCAGCTTTGCAAGCCGAATGCGCTCTCCATCCCCCGGCGGGGTATAGCGACCCAAAAGGTCCAGTTGGGTAACCGGCACATACAGGGTATCGCCTTTATCGTAGTTTATTTTCAAATAATCCTTTACAACACCGTGCAAATCCAGCCGCTGAATGCCCGCATACACACCGATGCCGTGGTTTTGATGCACCACATAATCGCCCGGCTTAATATCCGACAGACTGGAAAGGCCGCCCTTTTTGGGCTTTGGTTTTTTGCGGGCAATAGAGTCCTGCCTGCGGGAGGTAAACACCGCAAAACGGGCTGCCGGTACCTGCGCCCCTGCCGAAAGGCGCCCTGTACCCACCAGCACTGTGCCGGGCTCGGGGTCTGTTTGTTTACCGCGCGCTGTAACCGCAAAAGCAGAGATGCCTACAGCAGAAAGGTCTTTTGCAATGGCCGCCGCCGCGCGCGGGGTACCCGCTAAAACGGCGCAGGCATAATTTTCTGCCAGCAGGGGGCGCAGTTCTTCTACCAATGCGCTTACTTCGCCCGGCCAGGGGGGTAGTGCATGTGCCTGCAAACTTATGGTATCTTTTAGCTTCATATCCGGCACTGTACGAGAAAAATTCTCGGCCAAAACCGTGCTGTTTTTTTCTGCCGTTTGCAGCAGCCATGTGGCGTCTGCATAATAGCCCGAAAGTCCCGGAGCAAGCACCCCTTCTTCCAGCAAATGCTTTTCTTCCTCCAGTACCCTAAACGAGACACTTTTGGCTTCTTCCCGTATACCCGAGGGTTCTTCTAAAAACAGGATTGGCTCCTGCATATATTCCAGTATGCTGCTGGGCTCTGCATACCGCAGGGGCAGGTATTTATCCAGCCCTTCGGGCAGCACACCGGCCTCCAGCATTTTAACATCTTCTTCTACTATAGCGGCAAGCTGCTCTTTGCCCTTTCCTCGGCGGCTTTTTAAAGCCTGCTGCAAAAATTCTGCCGCTTGCTGTGTATCCCCAAACAAAACCTCCCGCGAGGGAGAAAGGTATATTTTGGATAAAGCCGTATCTCGACGCTGGCTTACCGGGTCAAAGCTGTGGATAGACTCTAAATCGTCTCCCCAATACTCTAGCCGGGCAGGGCTTGCCATATCGGGCGCATAAATATCCACAATGTCTCCGCGCACACTAAACTGGCCGGGGCCCTCTACCTGGCTGCGGCGAGCGTACCCCGCTGTAAACAGGGTATCTATCAGCCTGCTTTGGGGCAGTTTCATCCCCGGCTTTACGGTAAGCGTACCCGCAACAAAGTCTGCCTTGGGCAGGGTACGCTGCAAAACAGCCTCAATACCGGCGGCAACCAATTGCACGCGGCCGCCCACCAGTTGCCCCATTACCTCCAGGCGACGGTGCTCATATTCGCGGCTTTGCCCCTCTATGTTGCGCAAAATTAAATCTCGGGATGGATACACCGCGGTAGAAAGCCCAAATGCCGCGGCATCCTCGGCCACTCGCGTTGCTTCGGCTTCGCCCGGGGTAACCACCAAAACAGGCCTCCCTGTATCCTCTGCAAGGGCTGCCATTACCTGCGCGCGAGCCACCGGCGGCAGGCCAAAAAGGGCGGTGACTCCAACACCGCCCTGCACTGCGGCAAGCAACCGCTTATATTCTATTGTATGCTTAAGTTCTTTGGTAAACATTGTTCTTCCTCGTAAAAATGCGGCACACAAAGGCACCCCTATAGCCTCTTTCGTATAAAAAGCGCTTGTTCAGCCAAAAAAATGAACAAGCGCTTGCTTTGTGCTTATAATTATATCCTTTTACACCGTTTACGGCAACGCCAAAGCAAGCTGTTTGCGACGCAAACAGCAAAACACTTTTATTGTTAAATTGCACAGCACGCACCCCTTTTTAAAGGGTATGTCCCTCGCCGTTGTACTGGCTCATTGCTTCGCTGATTTTGCCCTGCATCAGCAGCTGTGCCGCCAGTGTAATGTCGTTTAACCTAGCATCTATTGCCTTGCGCTCAGCAGTTGTAAAACGGCTGAGGACCCAATCAGCAAGGTCGTAATCGGGGTGTGGTTTTGCCCCTACCCCAATTTTAACACGCGGAAACTGATCTCCCACAAAAGTGATGATACTTTTAAGGCCGTTATGCCCTCCTGCCGAGCCCGAAAGGCGAATGCGCAGCATGCCCGGCTGCAAAGAGATATCATCAAACAAAACCAAAACCCGTTTTGCCGGTACCTTGTAAAAATCAGACGCTTTTTGCACGCTTACACCTGAAAGATTCATAAAGGTTTGCGGCTTTAAAAGCAATATCTTTTTGCCCTCTACTTCACCTGTTCCATACAATGCGTCAAACTTAGAGCGTTTTACGTCTATGCCCCATTTATCCGCCGCATAGTCCAATGCATCAAACCCTATGTTATGCCGGGTTCCCTCATACTTTTTACCGGGATTCCCAAGCCCCGCCACAATCCATTCTATTTGGGAGGACGCCTTTTTAAAAAACATATATCTTTTATACCCCTTGGTTAAACAAAATCTTTTTATACAAATTGCAATTTAATTAAACAAAATCGAAACCGGCTTGTCGCTGTAAATGCGCGCCACTGCCTCGGCCAATACCGGCGCACAGGACAATACCTTTATTTTGGGCAACTGTTTTTCGGGCGGCAGGTAAATGGTGTCTAGCACCACAACCTCCTCTAGCGGAGAGTTCTCCAGCCGCTCTATTGCGGGGCCGCTTAGCACCGCGTGGGTGGCGCAGGCCGATACACTGGCTGCCCCTCTTTTTATTACTTCGCTGGCCGCGTTTACAAGGGTACCCGCCGTATCTATCATATCATCCACAATCAGCACATTTTTGCCCTGAATATCGCCTATAATATGCATAATCTCGCTCATGTTGGGCTGCGGACGGCGTTTATCTATAATTGCCAGCGGTACATCCAGCCTTTGGGCGTAGCCGCGGGCGCGGTTTACACTGCCAAGGTCGGGGCTCATTACCACCAGTTGCTCTTTATTGGCCACCATCTTTTTTTCAAAATAAGGGCACAAAATGGGCATACCCACCATATGGTCTACCGGCACATCAAAAAAGCCCTGTATCTGCGGGGCGTGCAGGTCCATGGTAAGCACCCTGTCGGCACCTGCTTTTACAATTAAGTCTGCCACCAGCTTTGCAGTAATGGGGTCTCTCGCCTTGCTTTTTCTGTCTTGACGAGCATAGCCATAATAGGGCATTACGGCGGTGATGCGCCCCGCCGAAGCGCGACGAAACGCATCTATCATAATCAACATTTCCATCAGGTTGCTGTTTACCGGCTGGCCTGTGCTTTGTACCACGTACACGTCCGATCCACGCACTGTTTCTAAGATATTTACCTGAATCTCCCCATCGCTAAATGTCCCTACTTCGCTTTTTCCTAACGGAATGCCCAAGTTTTCGGCCATGGCAATGGCAAGGGGTTGGTTGGAATTTCCTGCAAAAATCTTAATTTCTTTTCCGTGCGGCGCCATACGCTTCCACCTTTCCCTGTTAAAATGCTGTTTTTATTTTATTTACCGGCGTTCTTCTGCTTTAATTTTAGCGGATTGTCTGCATTTTGCAAGGGTAAAAGGGATGTTTTAGGTAAAAGCGCTTTGGTTGTATATTTTTGCCAAATATTGTGGTATTCAGCAGGTAAGTCTGCTATAATAGATGGGCATTCAAAAATACAAAATCTATGGGCCAGCGCGCTCAGGATGCAAGACACTGTAGGAGGTAGATCGTATTGAGCACTAAATATGTGTATCTGTTCAGCGAGGGCAACAAAGAAATGCGCAACTTGCTGGGTGGCAAAGGCGCCAACCTTGCCGAAATGACCAACGCCGGCTTGCCGGTACCGCAAGGTTTTACTATTACCACAGAGGCCTGCACTCGTTATTATGACGACGGCCGCGCTATCGCATCTGAAATCCAGGATGAAGTTTTTGCCTATGTAGGCAAATTAGAAGAAATCACCGGCAAAACTTTCGGCGACAAAAACAACCCCCTGCTGGTATCTGTACGTTCCGGCTCCCGCGCTTCTATGCCCGGCATGATGGATACCATACTAAACCTTGGCCTAAACGACGAAGTAGTAGAAGGCCTTGCCGCTAAAACCGGCAACCCCCGTTTTGCTTACGACAGCTATCGCCGCTTTATTCAAATGTTTAGCGATGTTGTTATGGAGCAGCCCAAAAGCGAATACGAAAAAATCATCGATGAGATGAAAGAGAACAAGGGTGTTAAGCTGGATACTAAGCTGGATGCCGACGACCTGAAAGCCCTTGTAAAAGCTTTTAAAGATCGTTATCGTGCAAATCAGGGTACAGACTTCCCCTCCGAGCCTAAAACCCAATTGATCGAGGCTGTTCGCGCTGTATTTCGCAGCTGGGACAACCCCCGCGCCAATACTTATCGCCGCATGAATGAAATCCCTTACGACTGGGGCACTGCCGTAAACATCCAAAGCATGGTGTTTGGCAACGGCGGCGAAACCTCCGGCACCGGTGTTGCATTTACCCGTAACCCCGCTACCGGCGAAAAGAAACTGTTTGGCGAATATCTGATTAACGCCCAGGGCGAAGACGTTGTTGCCGGTATCCGCACACCGTTTAACATCAGCCACCTGGAAGAGCAGATGCCTGCTGTTTACAACGAATTTAAAGATATTGCCGAGCGTTTAGAGAAACACTACCGCGATATGCAGGATATGGAGTTTACCATTGAAGATGGCAAGCTGTACATGCTGCAAACACGTAACGGCAAGCGTACCGCTGCCGCTGCTTTAAAAATTGCTGTAGACCTTGTAGACGAAGGCATGATTACCGAAAAAGAGGCTGTACTTCGTGTAGAGCCCAAGCAGCTGGATAGCCTGCTGCACCCGCAGTTTGACGCTGCCGCCCTTAAATCTGCCACTGTTATCGGCAAAGGTCTTGCCGCTTCTCCCGGCGCTGCTGCCGGCCAGGTAGTATTTAGTGCAGAAGAAGCCAAAGCATGGCACGACGCTGGCAAAAAAGTAATTCTTGCCCGTCTCGAAACCAGCCCCGAAGACATTGAGGGTATGGCTGTTGCACAGGGCATTCTTACCGCTCGTGGCGGTATGACAAGCCACGCCGCTGTTGTTGCTCGCGGCATGGGCACCTGCTGCGTATCCGGCCTGGATGAAATGGTTGTTGATTATGTTGGCAAAAAGTTTACCATTGGCAACGTTGTTGTTAATGAGGGTGACTTTATCTCGCTGGACGGCTCTACCGGTAACGTATACGGCGAAGCTGTTGCCACCACCGAAGCTTCTATTTCGGGCGACTTCGACCGCCTGATGTCTTGGGCTGATACACAGCGCCAGATGGATGTATACTGCAACGCAGATACCCCCACAGACGCACAGCACGGCAGCGACTTTGGCGCACAGGGCATTGGCCTGTGCCGTACCGAGCATATGTTCTTTGAGGCAGACCGCATCAAAGCCATGCGCGAGATGATTGTTGCTAAAACTGTAGACGAGCGCAAAAAAGCTCTTGCTAAAATTCTTCCCTTCCAGCAGGGAGACTTTGAAGGCCTGTTTGAAGTAATGGGTACCCGTCCGGTTGTTATCCGTTACCTAGATCCGCCCCTTCACGAGTTCCTGCCTACCAAAGAAGAAGACATTATAGAGATTGCCGGTGAGTTAAACCTTACCACGCAAGAACTTCACAATGTTATCGACAGCCTGCACGAGTTTAACCCCATGATGGGTCATCGTGGCTGCCGTTTGGCCGTTTCGTATCCCGAAATTGCCGAAATGCAAACCACCGCAGTTATTGGTGCAGCACTTAACGTATCCAAAAAATTGGGCATCAAAATTGTTCCCCAAATCATGATCCCGCTGGTTGGCGAAGTAAAAGAGCTTAAGTTTGTTAAGAGCTTTGTAGTTGCCACAGCAGACCGTTTGATTGCCGAAGCCGGCAGCGACATGACCTACGAAGTAGGCACCATGATCGAAATTCCGCGTGCTGCTCTTACCGCTGCGGACATTGCCAAAGAGGCAGACTTCTTTAGCTTTGGTACCAACGACCTTACCCAGATGACCTTCGGCTTCTCTCGCGATGACGCTGGTAAGTTCTTGGATTATTACTACGAGAACAAAATTTACGAGTCTGACCCGTTTGCTCACCTAGACCAAACCGGTGTTGGCCAGTTGGTAAAAATGGCTGTAAAAGATGGCCGCGCTGCCAACCCCCACATGCACCTTGGCATTTGCGGCGAGCACGGCGGCGACCCCACTTCTGTGGAGTTCTGCCACAACATTGGGCTTGACTATGTAAGCTGCTCTCCCTTCCGTGTGCCTATCGCACGTTTGGCCGCTGCACAAGCCGCCATCAAAAACCCTCGCTAATTAAATCTTAGCCAGCTCCCCGGTATGCACCGGGGAGCTTTTATTTTGCCATCTATACAGTATTTTTGGGCTTTCCACTTGCAATGCCACTGCAAAACCAATGTTTTGTTTTCTGCTTTTATATATCATGGTATACTTTTTAAAAGGAGAGATGCCCATGATATCAGCCAATAATGGACTGCGACATCCCTACCGTTTACTGTTTGCCACCTTTGTATTGCTTTTTGTATTTGCTTTTTTTGTAGATAGCCCCGCCGCTATTTGGAATGGACTTGTAGAAATTTTTACCGGCCGCGCCCTGTTGGTTACCGATTATATATCGGTGGGCGGGCTGGGTGCAGCACTGGTAAATGCCGCTATTACCGGATTTGCCGCTCTGCTTTTTGTACATGCAATTGGCAGCGCGCCCAACGGCGCTTTAACCATGGCTATTTTTTTATGCGCTGGGTTTTCTTTTTTTGGCAAAACGCTTTTAAACTGTCTGCCCATTTTAGCCGGGGTTTGGCTGCATGCCCGCCTTAAAAAGGAACCTATGGCAAACTACTCTTTGGTTGCGCTATTATCCTCTACCCTTGCGCCCGTGGTAAGCGAAATTGCTTTTCAAGACTTTTTGCCCACTTTTGCAGCTGTGCTTATCTCTATTGCCACTGGCATTGCTACCGGTATAATTGTGCCAACCATTGCCGCCGCTACCACCAAGGTGCACAGCGGCTATAACTTATACAATGTTGGGTTTGCAGGCGGGCTTATTGCCCTTTTTATTCAAGCTATTTACAAGGCCTTTGGCCTTAGCCGCGAAGCCGAACTGCACTGGAGCAGCGGCAACAACCTGCCCCTTTTTATTTTGCTGCTGCTGGTTTGCCTTTTATGGATTGTGGTGGGGCTGTATGCCTCCGGCCCAAAAACTGCTTTTAATGGCTGCCGTGGTATGATGCGACGTTCGGGCCGTTTGGTAACCGATTTTTACCTTTTATACGGCCCTGCCAGCTTTGTTAATATGGGCATTTTAGGCTTATTTGCCACCCTTTTTACACTGGCTCTTTCGGCCGATTTAAACGGCGGCACCCTTGTGGGTATTTTTACCATTATGGGCTTTGGAGCTTTTGGCAAGCATTTGCGCAACTGCATACCGGTTATGGGCGGTGCCACCATTGCCGCTTTTTTAATGCCTGCCCTGCATGCCGAGCCCGTAAATATATGCGCTATTTTATTTTGCACCGGCCTTGCCCCAATTGCAGGGCAGTACGGGTGGATTTGGGGTGTGGTTGCGGGGGCGCTGCACACCATTCTTATCAACCATATATCTGCCATAACCGGCGGGCTTAATTTATACAACAACGGTTTTATTGCCGGGTTTGTTGCTCTATTTTTGCTTCCTGTTATTTTAGAATTGAGAAAGGGGAAAACACACAGTGAAAATGAGGTATGAAAAAAATGCTCGCATCCTTAACTACCTTATGGGCTATTGCAATTTTTTGGGCGGTACACATTTTAAAATAGATTTTAAAATGGCCCCCCACTGTACCTATATTACCGTTGCCTGCACACTGCCAAGTTTAACCAATACTCAACTAGAAGAAGCCCGCCGCCTGCTGCAAATACCCCGCCAGCGCGAAATAGAGCAAAGCTACTGGAATGTAAGCGGCGAAGAAGAATTGGACAACGAACTTTCTTTGGTGGGCGTTATGACAGACACCGCCAAAATTTTATACGATGAAAACAACCTTTTTACCATATCGGTTTCTCGCAGCGAGGATGCCTCCGGCAGGCCCGGCTAAAAATATGAATGAATTCTTAATTTTTATTCTGTCCGTCCTGTGCGCACTTTTTAGGCTTGTTTTTGTACGTAAGGTATGCTATAATCGCACTGCTTGGTAATGGAGCCAGCAACAAAAGGCACAACGCTTTTTGTTGCTGGCTCATACTATTTTTTAAATCTATCCCGCGATGCGGAACTGAATAGACGAAAAGGAGAACTTTATATGAAATCCTACCCAAGACATGTTGAACTTGATATGTCCCAATATGGCCCTGATATTGCTCAAAACCAGCTAAATACCAAATTTAGCCTGCCGCAGGACGTTCAGTTTTGCTCTGAATGTGTAATGAGCAACCAAAAGCCAAACAGCTGCTTTGAGTTTGAGCACACCATAGATACCCCCAAAAAAACCATGCACATACAAGAGGACGGCGTATGTGATGCCTGCCATGCAAACCACAACAAGGCCGGCAAAATAGATTGGGAATCCCGCGAAGCACAACTAATAGAGCTGTGCAACCAACACCGCAAAACCGATGGCAGCTACGACTGCTTAGTGCCCGGTTCCGGCGGTAAAGACAGCTTTTACGCCGCCCATATACTAAAGTATAAATACGGTATGCACCCCCTTACCGTTACTTGGGCCCCCCATATTTATACCCCGTGGGGCTGGGATAATTTTCAGGCATGGATTGGCTCCGGCTTTGACAATTACCTTTGCACCCCCAATACCCTTACCCACCGCTTGCTTACCCGCCTTGCAACCGAAAATTTATTCCATCCTTTTCAGCCGTTTATTTTGGGTCAAAAACAATTGGCGCCAAAATTTGCCGCAAAATTTGGCATTCCGCTTGTTTTTTACGGAGAAAACGAGGCTGAATTCGGCAACCCCATTGCAGACAACGACAGCGCCCTGCGTGACGACCACTTTTTTGCCACCAACGACAAAGACCATATCTTTTTGGGCGGCGTAAGCTTAGAATCCTTAACCGAAGAGTTTAAGGTAGACGCATCCGATTTGTCTATTTACCTGCCCAGCGATACCAGCGATATTAAAAAGAACAATATCGAGGTACACTACCTTGGCTATTACCTTAAATGGCATCCGCAAGGCGCATATTATTACAGCGTAGAGCACGGCGGCTTTAAGCCCAGCCCCGAGCGCACCGAGGGCACCTATTCCAAATACAATTCTATCGACGATAAAATTGATGATTTCTTTTACTACACCACCTACATAAAATACGGTATTGGCCGCTGCACCTACGATGCCGCGCAAGAGATACGCAACGAAGAAATTACCCGCGATGAGGGTGTTGCCCTTACCAAAAAATACGATGGTGAGTTCCCCATTCGGTTTGAACAAGAAATTTGGGATTATCTCTCTCTGCCCGAAAAGCAATTTCCCGAAGCCAGCAAGCTATTTGAACAGCCAATAATGGACCGCGAATACTTTTTAGACTTGGCAAACCGTTTCCGCTCTCCGCACATTTGGATGAACGACAACGGCCATTGGAAACTGCGCCACACTCCCTTTACAGGCAGCAGCGGCAGCCATTTTGGTATTCCCGAATAGGGCATCTTTATCCCACAACAGGAGCTTATAAAATGAGCAAAAAAATCCGCCTTATTGCACGGCTGGATGTAAAAACCAATTATCTTGTAAAGGGCATTCAACTAGAGGGGCTGCGCAAAATGGGTGACCCCCACGATTTTGCTGTGCAGTATTATAACCAAGGCATTGATGAACTGTTGTACATGGATATTGTCGCCAGCCTGTACAACCGCAATAACCTGTCGGACATTGTGCGCCGTACCACCGGGGACGTTTTTATCCCCATTACGGTGGGTGGGGGCCTGCGCAGTGTAGAGGACGTGCGCTCTATTTTGCAAATGGGCGCCGACAAGGTAGCCATTAACACCGCCGCCATTAAAGACGAATCCATTATAAGCCGCGTGGCCGAAACCTTTGGCAGCCAGTGTATGGTGCTTGGTATAGAGGCCAAACGCCGCCGAGACGCGGACGGCTGGGAGGCCTACTACGACAATGGGCGCGAGCATTCTGGCAAGGATGTTGTAGAGTGGGCCAAGCGCGGCGTTGCCCTTGGCGCAGGAGAAATACTGCTTACCAGCGTAGACAAAGAGGGTATGGAAAAAGGCATGGATAACGAGCTTATCCGCCTTGTTTGCGATGCTGTTAATGTGCCTGTTATTGTATCGGGTGGGTGCAGCAGCCCTGCCGATGCCGCCAATGCCGCGGCGGAAGGTGCTTCTGCTGTTGCGGTTGCCAGTATTTTGCATTACAAAAAAACCGATGTGCAAACACTGAAAAACGGCATTGTTGCAAACGGTGTGGAGGTTCGCTTATGAAAGTTACCATTATAGATTACGGACTTTCTAACCTGTTAAGCGTACAGCGTGCGGTACAAAAGCTGGGGTACGAGCCATATGTTACCGGCCTTGCACAGGATGTGCAGGAGGCCGAAGTGCTTTTGCTGCCCGGCGTGGGCGCGTTTAAAGACGGTATGGCCGGCCTGCAAAGGTTAGACCTTATCCCCGTAATACAGGCTAAGGCTGCCGCCGCCACCCCCCTACTGGGCATTTGCCTTGGTATGCAAATGTTGTTTGACGAGAGTACCGAGTTTGGCAATTACAAGGGCCTTGGCCTTATTGCGGGAAAGGTAGACCTTATTCCCTCTGCCGATGCCGAAGGACAGCGTCAGCGTGTGCCGCAGGTAGGTTGGAATGCGCTTTTGCCCCCGAGCGGTTTTTCTTTTTCTTCTCCGCTGCTGGCATCTACCACCCCCGGGCAAGAGGTGTACTTTGTGCATAGTTACGAGTCTATCCCCGCCAACAACGAGAACCGAGCCGCTGATACCATATATGGCGGGCGGCGCATATGTGCCGCCGCAGGCAAGGGCCTTGTTTTTGGCGCACAATTTCATCCCGAAAAAAGCGGAGAAACCGGCCTTGCTATTTTAAACAGCTTTTTGCAATTGGCTTTTGCTTCTCTAAAATAATTTTCTTTTATTATTTAAAATCTGCTTACCCCAAAACAATTTCGTAAGTGTTTTGGGGTAAGCTATTTTATAGTACAAATTACAGCCTAAATCGGCTCGTCTCTGCTAAAGGCTTCTTTTTTGTTTTATTATTTTAGATTGCTTTTAAAGCACTACAAACTAAATATTTATTTGTAGGCAACAAATGCACTGGGCAGCAAAGAGCCACTGGGCATATTTACAGATACGCTCAAAATTAAGGCCGCCTTATATTTTACCAGCCGGAGAAACAGGCTCTACAAGCACATCCACCATACCGCCGCAAAACATACCTGCCTCGCCAGAAAGATTAAAAGACTGCCTAAACACCTTATTGTAAGAAATACTGCGCAACGCCAAATTGATTATGCCACCCTCAACACATCCGCCGCCTATGGTACCCACAATGCTGCCATCTTGCAGCACCAGCATTTTTGCACCAATGCCACGCGGTGCCGAGCCGTTTTTGCCTACAATGCTTACTAAAGACATCCCTAGGCCCTCGTATTCGTCCGACACCAATGCCTCCAGCATATCGCTGCCGTACCAGCCCTTGCTTTCGGTTTTATTACGCTCCTGCACAATCTCTGCCATGATGGAAACAGCAATTTCCTCGGGCGTTTTTGCCCCTATAGAAAGCCCAATGGGAGAGTGCACCTCTGCAAGCGCCTCAGCGTCCTCTCCCGCTTCCAAAAAATCGGCCATAATGGCGCGCACGCGAGACTTACTGCCAATCATGCCCACGTAATAGCGCGGGTAATGCAGTATATTTTTCAGGCATTCCCTATCGTACTGGTGCCCACGGGTAACAATTACATAGTAATCATTTTCGCTTTTGGCAAGGCCGCCCAAGGCCTCTGCAAAAGGTTTGCTAATCCCCTCATCAGCACCGGCTTTTAGCGTGTTCTTTACAAAGTCGGCCCGGTCATCAATGCTTATCACCCTAAAGTCCAACATTTTGCCCATCTGCACCATCGGTACCGATATATGCCCCGCCCCGCAAATAATAAGCCTTTCTTCCTGCTGCAACTTCTCAAGGTAGTAATCAACACCCTCTCGCTGCAATAAACCGTCCTTTATATCGGCCTGTAAAGTATCCTCAAACTGCTGCCAGTTTACACCCTCATCTGTATATACAAACCCGCCCTCGCTCCAAAGGGCATGCTTGCCTATATACGGGCCGCTGGCAACCGTAATACACACCGCCGCTTTGCCGTTTGTTATGCCGTCAAGGGCTTTAAAATACTCTTTGCTCATGGGGTAAATCCTTTCGGGATATTTATTGTAAAAAGTATATCGCTTTTTATAAAAAAATAAAAGGGACAGCCGTGTTTGCCAAACCACCGCTGTCTCTTCTTTAGTGTAATGATGCTGCGCCGCAGCCGGCATACTTTGCTATTCAAACATATCCAATACATCTTTGGCAACCTGTATGCGGGTTTGCCGCTGGTCCATCGCCAGTTTTTCTATATAGCGGTGCGCCTGCTGCTCTGTAAGGCCCTTATACTGTATCAGCGCGCACTTGGCCCTGCCCACCATCCTAAGCTCCTCTACACGAGCAGTAAGCTTTTGGTTTTGCTTTTGCAGCTCTGCAAGCTGCTGGTGCGTTACCCGTATAAGCCGCATTGCCTGAAACAACGCTTGCTTGCTTGCAGGCTTTGCCACCACAACCACGCCATCTTGCGCCGTACGGGCCGATAGTTCATCCACCATTTCGGGGCGTACCATTAAAATGGGGCTGGCAAGCATTTTTTTAAAAAAGTCCTTGCACAAGGTGTCCCCCAGTTCATCGGGCAGGGGGGCATTTACCACCATCAGGTCATAATCTTCCTGCATTATTCTTCTGCGTGCCTCGGTGCCCGACACAACCTGCACCACGCTTTGTACACCCGCACCTGTTTTAAGCAGGTTTATTAGGCTGTCTGCCGGTGAAGCCGATACTACCAGTACGTTTCCCATCCGGCTCCCCCTTTACAAAATTCAGCCCCAATGCACCTGTTTACAATCTCTCAAAATACTGCGCCAGCTCAAAAGCCAGCCTATCCTCTGTATGCAGCAGGCTTTCCCACTCATACCGTCCGCTTGCCATAGCCTTTTCTACAATGGTTGCAGGCAGGCAGCGCCTTACAAACACACTGCCCTCGGCCAGCTCAATGGCCTGCCCCAAATTTTGCGGCAGGGTTGCATAGGTTACCTGCACATCGGGCGGCAGCTTTGCAAAGTCAAACTCTGCCGGAGCACCAAGCCTTGCTTTCTTTTCTATCCCCTCTAAACCGGCCCGCAGCAGCAGGTTAAACGCAAGGTAAGGATTGCATAACGGGTCTGCCGAGCGCAGCTCCATGCGGGCATTTTCGCCCCTATCCTCGGGCAGGCGCATCAACTGCGCCCTGTTCCCGGCAGACCAGCTGATAAACTTAGGCGCCTCAAAATGCCCAAAGCGTTGGTAAGAGTTTGTTGTGGGGTTTAAAAACGCAGTAATCTCCGCCACTTTATCCAAAATACCCGCCATAAAGGCGTTTCCGTTTTCGTTTTCTACCCCATCTTTAAACTGGTTCTCTCCATCTTTGTACAAAGAAATATTAATGTGCAGGCCGTTTCCGCTTTTGTTGTCTATGGGTTTTGGCATAAAGCTTGCAAACAAACCGTTTTGTGCGGCAATGGTACGCACCACGCTTTTATAGGTAATAAAGTCGTCTGCCGCTGCACCCGCGCCGCTGCGACGGCACCAAATTTCGTTTTGTCCCGGTCCTTTTTCGTGGTGAGAACCCTCCGGCACAAGCCCCATTTGTTCCAGTGCAAGGCTTATATCGCGCCGCACATTTTCGCCTTTGTCCAGCGGCGCAATATCCAAGTAACCGGCTCTGTCTTGCGGCACAAGGGTGGGGCTGCCATGTTCGTCCAATTCAAACAGGTAAAATTCGCATTCGGTGCCTATCTGGCAGGTAAAACCTGCCTGCTTCATTTCTTGCAGGGCTTGGTCTAGCAGGTAGCGCCCATCCCCCAAAAAGGGGCGTCCGTCGGGGTAGCGTATATTGCAGTACATACGCACCACCCGCCCGGCCGAGGGCCGCCACGGCAGCACTGCCAAAGTTGTTGGGTCGGGAAAAAGCAGCAGGTCGCTTTCCTCAATATTCATAAATCCATCTACCGCCGATACATCAAA
>JBKEAM010000082.1:0-4381 GCA_047972265.1 Oscillospiraceae bacterium
GACGCTGTTGTCGGAACTGGGGCTGGAAATTCCGGATGAGTATGTGCGGGAAGGAATTTACCATGACGCGCTGAACTGTGAGAAGCTTACAAGAGAACTTCTTGCGCTTAAAACCCCGCCAACCTGCATTCTTTTTCAAGATGACTTTTCTTCTATTGGCGGGTATAACGCCATTGCAGATTTGGGCCTGCAAATCCCCGAGGATATATCGGTTGCAGGATATGACGGCATCTACCTTTCTCAACTGGTAAAACCCCGCCTTACTACCTATAAGCAGGACACTATGGTTTTGGGTAAGCGGGCGGCAGAACAGCTTGTTAAGTTACTAGAACGGCCAAAGACTACTTTACCCGAAAACATTGTGATTGCGGGCCGCCTTATAGAGGGGGATTCGGTAAAGCAGCTTTAGCCAAATGGCTTTTGTTTGCAAAACCGATTCCGGTTTTCAATTATATAAGGAGGCATTTAGTATGAAGAAGAAGTTCACTGTTATTTTGGCGTTTGTTCTTGCTCTTTCTCTGCTGGCCGCATGCGGCACCACACCCAGCTCTGCAGTATCGGGCACAACAGGTACAAGCTCTGCGGGCGGCTCTGGTGCTGCAGAGGGAAAAGTGCTCAACATCTGGTGCTGGAACGACGAGTTCCAAGGCCGTTTTAACACCTTTTATCCCGAAGTAAAAGAAGTTGCCGAAGACAAATCCACCACAACACTGAACGATGGTACCGTAGTGCGCTGGACCATCAACGCAAACGAAAACAACAACTACCAAAACAAATTGGACGAAGCATTGATGGCGCAGGAAACCGCTGCTGCCGACGACAAAATTGACATCTTTTTAATTGAAGCCGACTATGCGCTTAAATATGTAGATTCTGATTATGCGCTGGACGTTAAAGCAGACATTGGCCTTACCGATGCAGACTTGGCTGGCCAATACCAGTACACTAAAGACATTGTAACTGTAGACGGCAAACAAAAAGGCACCACATGGCAGGCAACACCGGGTCTGTTTGTATACCGCCGCAGCATTGCCAAAGACGTGCTTGGTACCGATGACCCCGAGCAGGTACAGGCAGCTCTTTCTGATTGGGCTAAGTTTGACGATGTAGCAGCACAAGCCGGCGCCAAAGGCTACAAAATGCTGTCTGGCTACGACGATGCTTACCGCACCTTCTCTAACAACATGTCTGCACCTTGGGTAGACGGCACCACCGTAAAAGTAGACTCCAACATGATGACATGGATTGAACAAACCAAAGATTACACCGATAAGGGCTACAACAATAAATCCAGCTTGTGGAACGACACCTGGACAGCAGACCAGGGCCCCGAAGGAAAAGTATTTGGCTTCTTCTACTCTACATGGGGCATTAACTTTACCCTGCTGGGCAACTCGTTAGAAACCCCCACAGCCGAAGGCGGCAAAGCCGAAGTTGGCAACGGCATATTTGGCGATTACGCCGTATGCGAAGGCCCGCAGGCTTACTACTGGGGCGGTACATGGATTTGCGCCGCTGCCGGCACCGATAACGTTTCTACCGTTAAAGATGTTATGCTGAAGCTTACCTGCGACGCAGACATTATGAAACAAATTACCGAAGATACACAAGATTACACCAACAACCATGCCGCTATGGAAGAACTTGACAGCAGCGACTTCTCCTCCGACTTTTTGGGCGGACAGAACCATATCGCTTTGTTTGCAGAATCTGCAAAGAAAATTGATATGAGCAATGCAGGCCCCTACGATCAGGGCTTGAACGAGAGCCTGCAAACCGCATTTAAAGATTACTTTGACGGCGTTGTAGATCTTGACACTGCCAAAGCCAACTTCGAAACCTCCATGAAAGAAAAATATCCCGAACTTACAACTGTAGAATGGCCCGCATAAGTACATGTAAATAACAAAAGCATTAAACGGGGCGCAAGCAACAGCCCGCCCCGTTTAATGCTCTTTAAAGCAGGGGAGTGTAACAATGCCCGAGAAAAAGACACTAACTAAAAAAGGGCGGATCAATTACGCAAAATGGGGCTACATTTTTATTGCTCCCTTTTTCATCGTTTTTGCTGTTTTTCAGCTTATCCCTCTTATTTCTACCATTTACTACAGCTTTTTTGAGTATTACCGCAGCGGCTTAAAAGAGATTGGCCCAACCTTTGTGGGCCTAGCCAACTATAAGCAGTTGTTTGATACCGACCTGCCTAAATACATAGGCAATACTTTGCTGCTGTGGATTGTGGGCTTTGTGCCGCAAATAGTTGTATCTTTGCTATTGTGCGCATGGTTTACCAATACAAGGCTTAAATTAAAGGGAAAAGGCTTTTTTAAAACAGTAATTTATATGCCAAACCTTATTATGGCCTCGGCATTTGCCATGCTGTTTTTTGCCCTGTTTTCAGACAATGGGCCTATCAACAGCATTCTTATGTCTATAGGGGTCGTTTCCGAGCCGGTGCGCTTTTTGGCCAGTGTAGCGGGTACCCGCGGCCTGGTTGCCCTTATGAACTTTTTAATGTGGTTTGGCAATACAACCATATTATTAATGGCAGCTATTATGGGCATAGACCCCGGCCTGTACGAAGCGGCCGAAATAGACGGCTGCTCCTCTTCGCAAATGTTTTGGCGCATCACCATCCCCCTAATACGCCCTATATTTATTTATGTGCTTATTACTTCGCTAATAGGCGGCCTGCAAATGTTTGATGTGCCGCAGGTATTAACCAACGGCAAAGGCCTGCCAGACAGAACGTCTACCACCATTATTATGTACCTTAATAACCATCTGTTTAGCAAAAACTATGGTATGGCGGGTGCGGTTTCGGTGGTGCTGTTTATAGCGTGTGCCGTTTTGTGCGTGGTGGTGTATAAGGTGCTTACCAAAGACGATACCAAAGAGCTTAAAAAACGGGCCAAAAAGGGAGGCGCAAAGCAATGAAAACAAAGCACACAAACAAACGCCTTGTGGTGCAGCGTGTGGTTAGCTACACGTTTTTGGCTTTGCTTACCATCCTGTGCCTATTCTTCTTCTACATACTCATCATAAACTCTACCCGTACCCATTTCGAAATTCAAAAAGGATTTTCTTTGTTGCCGGGCAAGTCGTTTTTTACAAACCTTAAAAATGTGTTTGCCAACAGCAATATACCGGTGCTCTCGGGCATTAAAAACAGCATGATTGTATCGGGTCTTACGGCATTGCTTAGCGTGTATTTTTCGGCCCTTACTGCTTACGGCATTTATGCGTACGATTTTAAGTTTAAAAAAGCGGCGTTTAGCATTATTATGCTTATTATGATGATGCCCACGCAGGTTTCTGCCCTTGGTTTTTTACGGCTTATTACCGGCATGGGGCTTAAAGACACACTGGTGCCCCTGTACCTGCCCAGCATTGCCGCTCCCATTGTTTTCTTTTTTATGAAGCAATATATGGAGGCCAACCTCTCGATGGAAATTGTAGAGGCCGCCCGAATAGACGGTGCGGGAGAATTTAGAATATTTAACCGCATTGTACTGCATATTATGAAACCGGCCTTGGCAGTACAGGCTATTTTTACCTTTGTAAACGCATGGAACAACTATTTTATGCCTGCGTTGGTATTGGATACTGCCAGCAAAAAAACGCTGCCCATTTTAATTGCCCAACTGCGCAGCGCAGACTTTTTAAAGTTTGATATGGGGCAGGTTTATATGATGATTGCCATTGCCATTTTACCGGTAATTATTGTGTACCTGTGCTTATCTAAGTTTATTGTGGGCGGGGTTTCTCTTGGCGGTGTTAAGGGGTAAATTTATTTATATAAAAAACAAAAAGAAGGGCTTAAAGGCCCTTCTTTTTGTTTTGCAAACTGTAAATAAATCCCTTACAGGGCTGGCTTTATTTGCGGCGGTAAATAGAGTAAAGGTCCATAACATAAGTTTAAATAAGCAACACTACAACAAGCGTTTTGTGCTTTAAATGGATGGAACAAGGCGAAAAGAAAAAAGAGATAAAATAGGGTATAATATAGGCATACAAAACCACTGCAGTTGTTTTATGTAAACGCAGTAAATATAAAATTACAGTACAAAGTACAGCAGGTGTACTGCCGATAGGGCAGGGAGATAAAAAAGAAATGAAAAATAGGTTGGATTTTAGCCATCGTTGCCCTTTTGGGGGGCATAGCCGTTATTGCCTTTCCGTTTGTAAGCCAGTGGTTATACAGTATGCAGGTACAGCATTTGGTGCAGTCATTTACGCAGGATGTGCAAGACACGCCCGAAAACGGCAACCTGCTGGATGAACTATATACCGACCTGCAACAAAAAAATGAAGAACTGTATGCAAATGGGCAAAGCACATTAAAAGATCCCTTTTCTTACGAAGAACCGGGAGTGGATTT
>JBKEAM010000094.1:0-34144 GCA_047972265.1 Oscillospiraceae bacterium
AAAACCCTTGCATTTTGCAGCACCATGCTTATGGCGGCTGCCTTGTGGCCTCCCAGCTCAAAATGCTGGTTTACCCTTTTTATCAAATCACCGCTTTCGGTCGCTTCTTTAATCCAGCGCTCAAAAACATGCTCGCCATATCCCTCTTTGCAAGAGGCAACCCATACAATAATGCCGCCCTTACGCACGGCGTGTTTTGCATTGTCCAATGCTTTTTGCGCCTGATACAGGTTGATGTCTTTGGGGTAGCCCCCGGGCGAAACCAATACAATGTCTCCGCGGACAGAAATAGGGATTTGATAGATGGTATCAAGGTATGCGGCCCCTGCCCGGTGCGCCTGTACCGCATGCCCACAAACAATTTTCCTGATTTTTTTGTGTTCATCCAATACCACATTTAAAATAAAGTCGCATCCTATAATCTCTGTGGCTTCTTCAATGTCTATCCGCACCGGGTTACTGTCCATATCACCCGCTTTTGCGGCATCCAACACCATTAACGAGTGGTTTGCCTGTATAGCCTCGCGCGTGCAAACCCCGGGCATCAATGCCTTGCCGCCCCCGCTGTACCCCGCAAAATAATGGTATTCAATATTTCCCATGCATATAATCCTGTCGGCTTCGGCCACCGGCCTAAACACCTTTAAAGGGGTGTGGTTGGTAGGTGTTTCGCCAACCTCCACACAATCTTCTTGGTTAGAATCTATGCACCTAACACTTTCATACACTTCATCCCCCACAAGGTACCGCTGCTCTTCCTCGGTATGCTTGCGGTGGCTGCCCAGCGCAAATACAATTACAATATCGGTTTTTTTAATACCGCCCAGTTCAAGCTCTTGCAGCAGTGCGGGCAATACTATGGCCGAAGGCATGGGGCGGGTAATATCGCTGGTAACAATGGCAACGGTTTCTCCGAACTGCACTATGTTACTAAGCCGGGGTGTCCCAATGGGGTTATGCAGTGCATCCTGTAACATTGCTTCGGGGCTTTCTTCTTGCGGGGGCAGTGTTGGCTGCAATATGCCCAGCACGTTTTTATCCGGTAAATCTACCGTTATTGTCTTTTTTCCAAATCCCAGTTCCAGTTCCATTTTGCCTCCTTACCGCCGCACTATTTCAGCAGAGATTGCACTATGCGCACAATCTCCACAGTGCTCTCGGCAATATGCACCCCTGCATCACGTAGCAGCCTTTCTTTGCTTTCAGCACTTCCCGTGCCGTCTGCGCTTACAATCGCGCCGGCGTGCCCCATGCTGCGCCCTTTGGGGGCGTTTTTTCCGGCAATAAGCGCCACCACTGGCTTTGTAACGTGTTGTTTTATATAGCGGGCGGCCAGTTCCTCTTCGCCTCCGCCAATTTCTCCAATAATTACAATTACCTTTGTCTCGGCGTCCGCTTCAAACAAAGGCAAAACATCCACAAAGGCCGAGCCTGGAATCATATCGCCGCCCACCCCCACACAAGTAGATTGCCCTATGCCCGCGCCAGTAAGCATATGCACGGTTTCGTAACAGTTGGTAGCGCTGCGCGACATAAGCCCTACGGGCCCCGGGGTGAAAATGCGGTGTGCCATAAACCCGGCTTTTGCCTTACCCGGAGAGATTACGCCAAAAGAGTTAGGCCCTATAACACAGGTATTTGTTTTTTTTGCGGTATGGTATACTCCCATCATATCCAACACGGGTACATGCTCGGCAATGGTTAGTATTAAGGGTATTCCCGCATCCTGTGCCTCGTACACACCGGCAGCGGTATATTTTGCAGGCACAAAAAGCACTGTTGCATTTGCGCCCGTTTTTTCTGCCGCTTCTCGCACTGTATTAAACACTGGCACCCCGTGCACCGTTTCTCCGCCTTTGCCCGGTGTTACGCCCCCCACTACCTGGGTACCGTATTCCAGCATTTGCTGGGTATGAAAAGTCCCTTCTCTACCTGTAATGCCCTGCACCAACAGGCGTGTGTTTTGGTCTACCAAAATACTCACAGGCTGTTCCTCCTCTCGGCAAGCGCCGCAACACCCTCATACAATCCATCGGCAAAAACAATATGGTCTTTATGTAATTGCTGTAAAATCTCTATACCTTTTTCTTTGTTGGTGCCCTCAAAACGCGCAACAATTATTTTGCCGCTGTCCATCTCTTCTACATAGCGTTTAATGCCGCCCGCCACCTCATCGCACCGGGTAATGCCTCCAAAAATATTTATAAATAAGGCACTGATACTCGGGTTATTTAGCACTATGCGCAGAGCCTCACATATACGCTCTGCCGTTGCACCGCCGCCCAAATCCAATGCGGCCCCTACCTTCATATCATTTTGCGCCAGCATGTCTATGCAAGACATTATCATGCCAGAACCGTTGGAAATAACGCTTATATTGCCCTGTTCATCGCACGGGATGTACAAAAAATTGTATTTTCTTGCTTCTAAAATATAGGGGTCATTCTCCATTTCCTCCCGATAAGCCAAAATGTCCTGATGACGATATAGGGCGCTGTCATCTATAGATACCTTTGCATCCACCGCCGCAAGCTGGCCTTTTTGCATAACCCCCACCGGGTTAATTTCGCATAAAGTGCAGTCATACTCTAAAAACAGCTTGTACAGTTTTTGCAGCAGTTCCCACAATGCAGGCTCGTACTCTTTATCCAGCCCATTGCGGCTTATTAGATAGGTTGCAACATATTTGCGCAGGCCAATTACAGGGTCTATTACCACGCGAGAGATTTTATCGGGTTCCGTTTTTGCGGTTTGTTCAATGTCCATACCGCCCACAGAAGAAAATATGATAACAGGGCTTTTGCTGTCTCTGTCTAAAAGGATAGAAAGGTACCATTCTTTTTCAAACTCAAGGCGTTCGGTTAACATCAATGTTTTTACCGTGTGCCCTTTAATATCCATGCCCAAAATGGCTCTGGCCGCTTCTTTTGCTTCCTGCGGTGTAGCGGCAGACTTAATGCCGCCTGCCTTGCCCCGGCCTCCAATGGCCACTTGTGCTTTTACCATTACGGGGTAAGGCAGTTCGGGCAAATTTTCCAGCTCTTCTGTGCTTTGTATAACCGCTGCCGCCCCTACCGGCAGCTGATAAGCGGCAAATAATTCTTTTGCCTTATACTCCATCAAATCCATCTGTTTTTACCCCCAAATTTCCTCGTCTGTCGGCACCTTTGCGTCTTTATTGTGATAGGCAATGCGGGTAATATTCATCATGTGTTTTAGGCCAAAGTTTTCAGAAATACTGTTGTTTCCCCAAGAGCCGCATCCAAGGGTGGTTGTGGGGGTAAGTCCGTTGTAAAAACTGCCGCCGTTCATGGTAGAGCATATCTGGTTTACCAGTACACGGCATACAGGCACATGGCTTGCGGCATACTCAATATTTTCAGCATTTTGCGAGTGTAGGCTAATCGAGTGTCCCTTGCCCACTACATCCAAGTTGGCATTTGCAATCTCTATTGCTTCCTCAAACGTGTCGTATGCAAAGCTTGCCATTACAGGGCACATTTTTTCCTCGCACAAAAGGTCTTCTTCGCCTATGCCCTCTGCCTTGGCAATAATAACCCTTGTACCCTCCGGCACAGCAATGCCCGCTTTTTCGGCCACCGCCAAAGCGGATTGCCCTACCAAATCGCGGTTCATTATCCCACCGGGGAACACTGTCTGCCTTATTTTTTCTACCTCTTCGGGCTTATCGGTGTAATAAGCGCCTGCCTCTTTGGCAGCCTGTATTGCGGTTTGGTAATCGTCTTTATGCACAATTAAGGTTTGCTCTCCCGAGCAAATAATGCCGTTATCAAATACACGCCCATCTATCGCCTTTTTAACGGCTGCCGCAACGTCAATGCCTTTATCCAGTATGCACTGCACATTACCCGGGCCTACGCCGTACGCAGGCCTGCCGCTGGAATACGCTGCCTTTACCATGCCCATCCCACCGGTAGCCACAGTAACATCGCACACCTTCATTAGTTCTGCTGTTATCTCGTTCGATGGCTCGGGTATAACCATAATCAGGTTTTCTGGTGCGCCTAAGGCCGCAATGGCTTTATTAAAAGCATCTACAATTGTTACCGCACAGCGTTTTGCGCGGGGATGCGGCGCAATTATAATAGAGTTACGCGCCTTTAAGGCAAACATTGCATTGCACATAGGCGTAACAATGGGGTTTGTACACGGCGTAATGGCCGCCACAACCCCCATGGGCTTGGCAACCTCTACAATCATATTTTCTTTATCGTCTCGTATTACCCCTACAGAGGCAACTCCCTTTAAGCTGTTATAAATAATGCGGGACTTACCTAAATTTTTATTGATTTTATCTTGGTATACGCCCATTCGTGTTTCTTCTGCCGCCATTTTTGCATAGGGCTCGGCATTGTCATATACCACCCTGCCAATGGCGCGTACAATTTCATCTACCTGCTGCTGGGAAAAGGTTTCGAACTGCTTTTGTGCTTTGCGGGACAATGCCGCCATTTGCTTAACATCCATTTCTTTTCCTCCATATCTGCTGCGTTTCATTGAATTTTATTTTCAAAAAAACATAATTGTATTTTATTTATCAATCTTTTTATCTAATTATCGTTATAATTTATTTATATGTGCCACTAAATTCATTTAAAACAAGTAAATTGGTATGATGAATTTTTAGAGTAAATATTCCGCTTTTCCCTTCATAAACAGGTTTTAACCGCCTTTACTGCGGGGAAAAGCGGATTGTATCGTCCGCATTTTACAGTTTTTTATTACACGCCAAGGTAAGCTTCTTTTATTTCGTTGCTGTCCATTAATTTTTTGCTGTCGCCATGGTTTTTTACCACTCCGTTTTCCAGCACGTAGCACCTGCTGGAGATGGTAAGGGCCATATAAGCGTTTTGCTCTACCACCAGCACCGGTATTTTACGTTTTTGGTTTACCAGTACAATAGCGTCAAACATTTCGTCTACAATAACAGGCGCAAGCCCCAAAGATGGCTCATCACACATCAGCAATGCCGGGTCACTCATCAATCCCCTTGCAATGGCCACCATCTGCTGCTCGCCGCCAGAGAGGCTGCCAGCCTTTTGGCTGCGGCGCTCGTGCAGGCGAGGGTACAGGGCATACATTTCATCCAAATGCTCCTGCATTTCTTTGCGGGAGTACGGTTTGCTGTACGCACCCATTTCCAGGTTTTCCAGCACCGTCATATCGGGGAATATCTCGCGCCCTTCGGGAATATACACTATTCCCTTGCGTACTATTTCGTTGGCCGGTTTGCCGTTTATGGTTTCGCCCTTAAACTGTACCGAGCCGCCGCGTGGTTTTACCAGCCCCATAATTGCTTTCATCAGGGTAGATTTTCCTGCGCCGTTGCTGCCTATAATGGCTACAATTTCGCTGTCCTCTACATGCAGGGAGATATTGTGCAGTACATGCACGGCCCCGTAATATGCATTCAGTTTTTCTACTTTAAGCATGGCCATGTCCTCCCTCTTTTACGCGAGAAGACGATTTCTCTTTAAATCTGTCTCCCAAATAAGCCCTGATTACCTCGGGATTGTTTATTACCTCTTTGGGTGTACCCTCGGCAATTTTAGACCCAAAGTTTAAAACCGTAATATAATGGCTAATGCTCATTACAACGTCCATATTGTGTTCTATCAAAAACAGGTCAATTCCCGTTTCGTACAGTTTTTGCAATGTTTCTACAAAAGCGGCACGTTCAGACGGGATAAGCCCGGCCGCCGGTTCATCCAGCAAAATCATTTTGGGCTCCAGCATCAAGGTACGGCCCAGCTCTGTCATTTTTTGCAGGCCATAAGGCAGGTTTTTCACCTTTTCATCCTTGATGTGGCTCAGCTTTAAAAACTCTAATATTTCAAGGCTTTTCTCTCTCAATTGCCTTTCTTCTTTACGGGCGCCGGGGATATTTATCAAAAAACCGGGCATAGATTGCTTTGCCTTAGAATGCCCGCCTACCATTAAATTTTCCAGCACTGTCATGGCGCTAAACAATTTAATGTTCTGAAAAGTACGCCCTAAGCCAGACTGCGCTATACGGTATGGCTGGCTGCCTGTAATCTCCTGCCCATTAAAAGCAATGCTCCCCTCGTTGGCCGGCAGCACACCTGTTATTAAGTTTACGGTGGTTGTCTTGCCGCTTCCGTTTGGTCCAATCAGGGTATGAATGCGGTTTTTGTGTATTTCCATCGAAAGGTTATTTACCGCTACAAGCCCTGCAAAGCGCTTTGTCAGGTTTTTCACCTCTAACACAATGGGGGGGTTTTTTTCACTCATTCTTTAGCCCCCTTTTCCGTTTGTTTGCGTTTTACCAGGTCTTTTACAATGCCAATTACACTAAACCAGCCGTTGGGTAAAAAGATAGCGCCCAAAAGCACAATAGAATAAAATGCCAACTGGTAGTAATCTCCTAAAAAGCGCAGTGCCTCGGGCAAAAGGGTAACAATAAAAGCACCCACAATATTGCCCCGTACCAGCCCAATGCCGCCCACCATAAGCATAATTACAAACCGGATAGACATATCCATGTTAAACATGGCCGGGTTAACGTACCCTGTCATATGTACATACAGCGAGCCGCCTATGCAGCCATAAATAGCCGCCAATGTAAAGGCCATAATTTTAACGCCGCTTACATTTATGCCCAAAGATTCGGCCGCATCAAGGTTATCGCTCAATGCTTTTAAAGCCCTGCCCCATTTAGAATATACAATGCGGTAAGATATGATGCTGAGCAAAATGAGGAATACAAATAAAAAGTAATAGTTGCCTGTATGCCCATGTATGCGTAGCCCAAAAATGCTAAAGGGAGAAATATTGCGTACACCCTGCGTACCGCCCGTAAGGTCTACCAGGTTGTTTAACAGCAAACGCACAATTTCTGTAAATCCTATGGTGGTAAGAGACAGATATACTCCTCTTATACGCAGGCTGGGGTATCCAAGGCACATACCTACACCATAGCCAATAATAACCGCGGCAACCGTCCCCACCCAGGGAGACAGCCCCAATTTTACGTTAAGCAATGCCGATGCATATGCGCCTAAAGCAAAAATACCTGCGGTACCAAGGTTCATTTGGCCGGTAAGCCCTGTTATAAAGTTAAGCCCCAGCACAACCACCGCATTGATGAGTGCCTGATTCATAACAGAAATAAAATAATCGTCTTTAATCAGTAAAGGCAGTACAGCTACCACCGCAAAAATGGCAGCAAGGTAAACAGCCCTTTTGTTTGTTTTTATTGCAGTTTTCATATTTTTGCCCCCCTACGCTTTCTTGCCCATCAAGCCGCTGGGGCGGATGATGAGGAATAAAATAAGCAGAGCAAACGCAACCACATCTTTATATACAGCCGGCAATATGGTAACCGAAAGATTTTCCACTATTCCTATCAGCAAGCCGCCCGCTATGGTACCGGGCAAAAATCCAAAACCACCTACAACGCCTGCCGAAAATCCTTTAAGACCTATCATGTTAGACATATTTAGGTCGGTTGTAAAAATAGGTGTAATTAAAATACCAATAATGCAGCAAATCATAGCGCTTAGCCCGGTGGTAATTAAAATAGAGCGCGATACGCTGATGCCCATTAAGCTTGCTGCCTTTGGGTTTTGCGATACACAGCGTATAGCTTTGCCGGGTTTTGTATATTTTAAAAACAGCTGCAAACCGGTAACCAGTAAAATAGAAACAATGATAATGGCAATATATGCCGTAGCAATGGTAGAACCTCCCAAAGAAACAGTACCTGCTAAAAACCCTGTAAGCTTCATCGGAAAGCTGCCGTAAATAAGGCGTATGCCCTCCACAATAATTTTACTTACCAAGATTGTACCCATAATTGCAAACAACATCGAGCTTTTTTTGCGCAGCGGAATAAAAATGCATAAAGCCATAATTGCGCCAAATACCCAAAGGGTAATCATAGAGCAAACAATGGCAAGGGGTACCGGTAGCCCCAAATGCAGGGCATAGGTGCCAACAAAAACATAAGCACCCAGTGTAATCAGTTTATCGTGGCTAAAGTTTAATAGCCCCGTTGTATTCCAAATAAGGGTATACTCTATTGCAACCAAAGAGTATATAAAGCCCATGGCTAGGCCACTTGCCAATAATTGCAGAACAGTAGCTAACATAATTTCTGCCTCCAAGAGTATGAAGAGGCGGCAGCCAATGGTTTTGCCGCCTCTTCGCCTTAAAATTTTACGCCGATACTGTCTCCATCAAAACTGCCTGTTTGTCTTTAATTTCTACCATTTTGCCTTCGTGTACAAAAGAGTTTGTGTCATCGCAGCTTAAGGTGCCTACTATACCCTGCAAGCCGTCTACCTCTGTCAATGCTTTTTGAATGGCAACGGGGTCTGCCGAGCCAGCGCGTTCAATTGCATCTACCATTGCCAAACCGGCGCCGTACCATGCTGCTGCAAACATTTCGGGCTGTACGCCGTACTCTGCTTCAAACTTCTGCTGAAACTCCACAACATAATCTTCGGTGCTGGAGGGTACATAATCTGTTACTGCAAACCAGCCTTCCAGCCATTCGGTTTCGCACAAATCGGTAACCTGGGCCAGTGTTGGGGTTGGGCAGGCCACTACCTTCATGCCAAGGTCCAGCTCATAAATCTGGCGGGCCAGCACTACGGTTTCAGCAGCATGCGCCCACAAAAAGATGGTGTCGCAGCCAGCTTGTTTTGCTTTGAGCAATTGGGCGGTCATGTCTTTATCGCCAGAGTTATGACCTTCGGCAATATAAGAGATGCCATTCTCATCAAAATATGCCTGTGCAGTTGTTTGGCCGCCTGTGCCATATTCGTTATTGTTGTACATAATGGCTACGTTTTTGGCTCCCAGTTGTTCGGTGGCATAAGCAGCAGCTACGCGTGCCATAATTGTGTCGGACGCACGGCACATAAACATATACTCATTGCCTACTTTTGCCAGTGACGGGCTGGTGCCGCCAGTAATAAAGGGTATTTTTGCTTCTCCCATCATCTGCTGTACTGCCATTGCATTTGTGCTTTCGTGGGGGCCAAAAACAGCCACAACACCCGACGATAAAAGTTTATTTGCCACGTTAATTGCCTGTGTTTGGTCTGCCTGATTGTCCTCAACAATCAGTTTTAGCTGGCGGCCGCCAAGTACACCGCCGTTTGCGTTGGTCTCTTTTACAACCAGTTCAAGTGCTTGCTTTACACGCTCGCCGTCCAGCGGGGTTGCGCCGGTAAGCTGAATAGAAGCCCCCAATACAACATCTTCGCCTGTGGCTGCAGTGCTTGTGCCTGTGCTGCCGGTACTATTACCAGCGGAAGAGGATGCGGCGCCTGCCTGGCAGGCAACAAGGGCAAAGGCCAAAACAAAAGAAAGTACACTCGCCACTAACCGTTTCATCTTAAATATCCTCCTTATTTTTTCTTACAGATAATTGGGTTGCAATATTAAAAATTGGTCTGTTTGTCATACCAATTTTTTAAAAAAGAAAACAAAAAACCACATAAATTCTACAATTTATTATCTCAAACGTGGTAAAAAAAATATATTTTTTTGTATATTTTGTACTCTATTTCATGTTCATAATTACTTTTGCACGTTGATACGCACGGCGCAGGTGAGATTTCATTAGGCGTGCCGCAAAAGCCGCATCCTGATCTTTAATTGCTTCCAGCATTTTTTGATGCTCGTAGTATATGTCATATGAGTTAACCTGGGCGTTCGCAAGCTCAATCGAAGAATCAAAAAGCTCTGCGCAAAGGGTTAATATACTTAAAAGCGCTCTGTTTCCAGCCGCCTCTGCAATAATACGGTGAAAGCGATTGTCGTTTACAAGCACCTTGTCACCACGTTCAATATCCTTTTTAATCTTCTCCAGCGTGTCTTCCAGCGCCAGTAAATGCTCTTCGGTACGGCTTTTGGCCGCCATACGTATTGTGTATGTTTCTAAAAGCATACGCACTTCAAACATATCTAAAATAAAGCTCATGTCAGCATGGAAAGCCCCAACAACATTGGAAAAAGCTCTGTCTAAACGAAGCGATTTTACATAAGTACCATCACCTACCCGAGACTCCACCATGCCAATCAATTCCATGGCACGCAGTGCTTCCCGTATAGATGTTCGGCTTACGCCCATTACCTCAGTTAATTCCCGTTCTGTCGGTAATTTATCCCCGCTTTTTAATTCACCGCTTTCAATCTTGCGAGAAAACTGGTCTACGATATCTTCGTATACTTTTCTCTTTTTCACTTTTTCCATTTGCATATTTTTATTCCCCTTGTTTTTCAAACTTGGTCATACAAAGTATATCAAATTGGTACGACCAAGTTCTAGGCGTAAGTATATCATGCGGATTTTTAATGTGTCAATAGTATTTCTATATTCAAGTGTAATTTTGTATACTTTGCCATTTACCACATTAATAATTCTCTCATTCGCACAACTATATTTTATATGCTAAAAATTATTCTGTTTCAAAAATATACTTTTTATCGTATTTTATACAATAAATCATTTTCTTTCGTCCAAAAATATTTATCATTAATAAATAAACACTGCTGTATCAATACAATAATATTTATGCATGGCTAAATTCAGTAAAATAATTTCCCTACCCCACTAATATTGCCTTTATCTACGTTTTATTATTCTAAATAACACACAAATACCGTATCATCAGGTGTAAATATTTTTTTATTATAGTTATCTATTCTGCACAAATAACAACAAACTCCAATGTACCTTCTATATTCAGTTTTTAAAACTTTTCCACCTATGTTCGCTTGGCAAATCAATTTCAAATACACCCTTATAGCTAATGCAGTAATTTATTTCAGCCAATGTCCCCTGCCATATGTTCCTTTTGTTATACCAAGTTAGCATCAACTAATACAAAAATAAAATGTATTCTTTCCATTTTGCAAAACATCATCTCCCCTATTTCTAACAAGCCGTATATCAAAATCCCTTGTTGCTTTATCAAACATCCCAAATGCGTTCTTCTTTTTACAAAATTTTCCAATATCAAGAAAAAACCTATCGTACAATAGGTTTTATATATTTTATTTTTCATGCCTGTAAGATAAATTTATGCCCACTATCATTACTTATCTCTATGTTTTATCACAAACAGCCCACCACAAAAAATCCCTGCTTGTATTAAACAACAAGCAGGGATTTTTTGTTATCTTTATTTTTACCTTTTAAGCAAAGCTATTTCTTTTCTTTTTTTACTATTTTACCAATGGCCCTGCGCACTTTACCCAGCAAGCCGTTTTCTTTTGGTGGTTCTGCCGTAATTTCAAGCTCAAGCAGGTTTTGTCTTGTCTGTTGTCCATCAGGCACACGGCATCTTAAATGTGTTTGTGGCACCCTTTTTTGAAGGTATGGGTACATCAGCATCTGGCTGTCTACCGGTGCATCTCCCTTTACATGCTCTATTTTTTTATAGCTGCCGTCCGGCTGCATTTCTTTGGCATTTGCTGTATCCTGCCACTGCAAATCCAATATATCACACAAGGTTTGCTGCAATACAGGGTCGTCTATCCGCACCCCTATTTCAACACGGCGTTCGGTATTTCGGGTTAAAAAATCTCCCGAAGCAATATAAATCCTTAGGCGTTCTCCCTCGCCAAAGGCATAAATGCGAGAATGCTCTAAATAACGTCCCACAATGCTGCGCACCGTAACATTTTCTGTAAGGCCGGGTAGCCCTGCCTGCAAACAGCATATTCCCCTTACTATCATATGTACCTGTACCCCAGCCACAGAGGCATCGCTAAGAATTTGTATAATCTCTCTATCAGATATCGAGTTGCATTTAATGGTAATGCGGGCGTTGCCGCCGCTTTTTTGGTATTCAATTTCATTTTCCATCTCCTGCAACAAAACCGACTTAAACCGCAAAGGTGCAGCAATCAGCACCTCTACATTCTCTGTAAGCTGCTCCAGTGCAAGATTTGTAAAAACCTCTGCAACCTCTTCACCTATTTTTTTGTTGGCCGTAACAAAAGAAAGGTCGGTGTATAGTTCACTTGTTTTTTCGTTATAGTTGCCGGTACCAATTTGAGAAATATAAGAATACCCCGCGTCTGTTTTGCGTGTTATTAAGGTTAATTTCGAGTGCACCTTATAATCAGTAAAGCCATAAATAACCGTACACCCGGCATTTTCCAATGCACGAGACCAGTTAATGTTATTTTGCTCGTCAAAACGTGCACGAAGCTCTACAATGGTAACCACTTCTTTATTGTGCTCGGCAGCATTAATCAAGGCTTCTATTATTTTAGATTCACTTGCCACACGGTACAACGTCATTTTAATAGATACAACTTCTGGGTCTACCGCCGCCTCATTTAACATTTGGATAAATGGCCGGATATTTTGATACGGAAAACACAATAACTCATCCCGTTTTTGCACCTCGGTATAAAGGCTAAAATCCTCTTCCGGCAAAACAGGTTTTACTTCGGGATAAAAAAGATCCGGCACATTTTGCGCGCGCAATCTTGCGCCCAACTTTCTTAAAAAAGAAAGTTCTACCGGTGTTTTTTGCACAACACATTGCTCTGCCGGCAAAAGAAGCTTTTCCTGCAAAAACGCCTGCACAGCAGCACCGTTCTCCCCATATACCTGCACCCGCACGGCAGCAAGCTTGCGCCTCTTTTTTAACAATTCTCCCATTACAACGCGGTAATCAATATCATGGTCAAACATGCCCTCTTCTACGTTAATATCCGCATTGCGGGTAACCCTAAAAACGCATGCCTCTTGAGGGGCAAGCTTGCCAAAAATAAGTTCAATAAAGTGCAGCAGTAATTCTTCTACCAGTGCAAACTGCGTACCCTCCTGCCCCGGCACAAACAATACTCTATCAAACTGCGAGCTAACCGGAACAAGCCCAAACATGGATTTTTCAGACTTATTGTCCTTCAAAAGCGCACCAATATAAATATCCTGATTACGCAAAAACGGAAAAGGATGCCGCTTATCCACAATTTGGGGAGAAAGCACAGGATATAACTCATGCAAAAAGTATTTTTTCCAAAATTGATCTTCTTCCGGTGTAAGAGCGTCAAAATCTACCTTAAAAAGCCCCTGCTTACCCAGCGCCGTGTACAATTTGCTTACCGATTTATCGCACTGTGCCTGCAAATTTAAAACAGCGGGCATGATGGCCGTAAGCTGCTGCTTCGGCGTCATGCCCGTTTTATTTTCTTTCTTATCCGATTTAAGCAGGGTTTGGTCGTATAAAGACCCCACACGTATCATAAAAAACTCATCTAAATTGCTGGAATAAATAGAGGCAAAGCCCAGCCTCTCCCCAAGGGGCACCTGCTTTTCAGACGACAAATCCAACACACGCCGGTTAAACTCCAACCAGCTTAACTCTCGGTTTATAAAAATATCCTGCTTTTTGTCGGAAGCCATCTTTTCCTCCTTAGGCTTTGCACAACATCTGTAAGGGCTACTCTTCAATGCTTATCAGGTCTTTTATATCCTCAAATATACCCATGCCTATTCCATCCACATTCATCAGCTCTTCGGTATTTAAAAATGCACCATGCTGCTGCCTGTAACTTACAATTGCCTCTGCGCGTTTTTCTCCTATAGCCGGAAGTACCATTAATTCCTGTACTGTGGCTGTATTTATGTTTACAACATCTTTGGTATGGGTAAAAAAAGCTGTATTTTCTGCCGGGGTAATATTTTGCCAAAGTGGCGGATATGAGAACAAAGAAATCCCAAACAATATAACAGCCGCAACAAGTGTTACCAAAACAACATGTTTTATAGCGCCTTTTGTCACATTTGGCATTTCAGCTTTCTCCACACTCATCCAAAACGCTTTATAAGCTTATACAAAAACTGCCCAACGCCCGAATGCTCACACGTTGCGGTTACTTCGTTTGCAAGGCGCTTAATCTCCACCGGGGCGTTGCCCATCGCAACCGAATACCCACCCTTTTTCATCATATCCACATCGTTGTAATAATCGCCAATTACGTAACTATTTTCAACGCTTACTCCAACCATTTCACACACGGTCTGAATCAGGTTGCCTTTTGTAGCACCTAAGGGCATCATTTCAAGATAATGCTTATCTGTCATTACAAAGTACATGCCGGGATATTCCTGGCGAGAAACATAATCCTCAATCTCTTCCAAAAGCGAAGGTGCACCCGCAAACAACACCTTATTCCAGTTGTCAGGCAAGTCTTCCTCCGGGCAATGGTGTATCGTCATGTATTCATCACTATACAGTTGCAATCCCTCTTGGCTGGGGCGTATCTGGTAAATAGTGCCGCCTCTGCTCATCAAGGTTACCCCCACTTCCGGAAAAAGCTCCATCACCTCTCGCATTGCGCGGTGCCCCGCCGTAAAAGGCAAAAACAGGTTTTTTTTAATTTCTTCCTCTTCAAAATCGTACACAATGCTGCCACCCGCTGTTATTGAGGGAGAAAGGTACTCTGCCAATACTCGGTAGCGCGCCACCGAGTCAGGCATTCTGCCGGTAGCCACCGCAAAATGGCCCCCCAGCATGGTAAACAGGCGTATGGTTTCAAGGTTGGCTGTAGATAACTTTTTATTGCTATCCAGCAAGGTGCCGTCCATGTCAGACAATACCAGTATATCTTTTAAAGACTGAATCATATACCTGTATCCCTTTCCAGCCGTTCCAGAAACGCCTTAAAATAAGCGGGCAGCTCGCTGTCAAACTCCATATGCTTCCCCAAAACAGGGTGCACAAAACCAAGGGTTTTTGCATGCAAACACTGCCCCTGCAGCCCGTATTTGTTTTTTACTGGGCCGTACACAGCATCACCGGCTAAGGGATGCCCAATCTTTTTCATATGCACCCTTATCTGATGGGTACGGCCGGTTTCAAGCTGCAAAGAAATATAAGAGTATCCCCTATATTCCTGTAAAACGGTATAGTGTGTTACGGCATTTTTACCGTGCGCAACATCTGCCGCCATTCTTTTGCGCTCGGCAGGGTCTCTGCCAATAGGCGCATCTATTATACCACTGCTGTGGGGCAAACGTCCTATGGCAACAGCATTGTAACACCGAGAAACAGAGTGGCAAGCAAACTGAGCCGCCAGCCCGTTATGGGTTTCGTCGTCCTTCGCAACCACCAAAAGGCCACTTGTGTCTTTGTCGATACGGTGTACAATTCCCGGCCTTATTTCGCCGCCAATGCCCGAAAGCCGACCTTTGCAGTGGTACATCAATGCATTTACCAACGTACCATCCAAATTGCCTGCTGCTGGATGTACCACCATCCCCTTTGGCTTGTTAACAACAATCAAATGGTCATCTTCGTACACAATATCTATAGGGATATCCTGGGCCGAAAGGTCAATATCCTTTGGCGGCGGAATTTCCACACTCAAAACATCGTCAATTTGCAACAGATATTTTTTAACCACTGCCTTTCCGTTTACCAAAACATGTCCCTGCGCAATCAAACTTTGCGCCATAGTACGGGTTAATGAAGAAGCCTCCGCCACAAATTTATCCAAACGGATGCCTGCATCCTGCTGAGCAACCGTCAGCTCAATCTTCTGTTTTTGATTGATCTTCAAGCGGTGCTTCTCCTTCATCAGGCAACTTTTTATGCTGATAAGCCTTTATCTCTGTATAAATGTATCCGGCCAAAAACAAAACCAACCCAACGGTTACAAATGTATCCGCCAAGTTAAAAACAGCAAAATTAACAAACACAAACTCAAAATAGTCTACCACATATCCGTTTAACACCCGGTCTATCCAGTTGCCTACACCACCGGCCAAAATAAGCACAAAACCAAAAAAAACAGCCTTATTTTTAGGGCGGTGTTTCCATAAAATATAGGCAATTGCCAAAAGCGCAACAGAGGTAGCAATAATTAAAAATATCTGTTTACCTGCCAAAAAGCTAAAGGCCGCACCATCATTTTGTATATAGCGCAAATTTAGTATGCCCGGTACCACCGGTATAATTTGATTAAGCTGCATGTTGGACACCACCAAATACTTAACCAACTGATCCAATCCAACCATTGCGGCGCAAACCAAAAATATCCACATCCTAAAAAAAGCTCCTTATACCAACCTGCGCAAAGCAAACAATGCTTTGCGCAGGCAAATTTAAATTAAAATTTTTGCCGGGTATTCTTTTTAAAAACACAAAAAGAATTATTCAAAATCAAGTGTCACATCATTAAACAACGGGTCAATCTCACCCTCGGGCGGTGCCAAAGGAGAATACTGCTCATCACCCAAAGCACCGTTGCCCTCGGCCGGCATAGCCGATGCCAAAGCTTCCTGCTCAAAAAATACATCTGCCTCTGTGGGTTGGGTTCCTTCTTCCTGCGGGTGTTCTTCCGCGTTTACATCTGCGGCCTGCTGTTCTGCTTTTTCCATATCCTTTTCGTACCTAGCCAAAAACGCTCTTGCCTTTTTAACAGGTGCGTCCAAAGAACTCATAGATTCTATATGCTCTTTATAAAGGGTAAGCACGGTAGATTTAAAGCGAGAAACCTCGTCTGCCAAAGTCTCCAAAGCACGCTTTTCATCCACAATGTCTTTCTCTGCTTTTTGACGCAAAATAGCGGCCTGCTCGGTGGCTTCAGTCACCATGGTTTCAGCCTTTTGGCGTGCCTCGTACATTACGGTATCACCCATGCGCTGTGCATTTAGCAAAGCGGTTTTTAGGGTATCCTCATCGTTACGGTATTCTTCTACCTTTTGGGCCAAAATATACAGCTTATTTTCCATATCTTGACGCTCAGCGCGTAAAGCCTCTACTTCAGCACGTAAATCTCCTGCCTCTGCCGCACGTGCGTTTGCTTCATCTGTCAAAGCATCCATATCGGCAGCCACTTGCTGCAAAAAATCATCCACATCCTCTATGCGATACCCACGTTTGGTTTGTTCAAATGTTACATTTCTTATATCTTCCGAATTCATTGCCCTGCCTCCTGATAACATTTAAAAGTATTTGCAGCTATAAATCCTTAAAAACGCAGAGCTGTATGCTCTGCGCTGGTATTAAAATCCATGTACATTAAACAACGCCTGGGCACAGCTTAAAAGAAAACCCCGCTGCTTTCCAGTTCATCCAAAATATTATCGCCAACAATATCCACGTTAAATGGAGTAATAATAAAGGTATTGTTTGCAACACGTTTAATTTGCCCATTGTTTGCATAAGCAACACCAGACAAAAAGTCTACCAAACGACGAGAAACCTCTTTATTGGTAGATTCAAGGTTAAGCACCACGGTACGGCGCTGGTTTAAATGGTCTGCTACGGCAGAGGCATCGTCAAAACGCTCCGGTTTTACCAAAACAACCTGAAGCTGGGTGGTGGCATTGATATTTACCACTTTATTGTTACGGCGCGCACCGGCATCAAAATACTGCTCGTCTTCGGCCTCATCTGCATAACCAGAGTTGCGTGCAGGCATAAACTCCATATCCTCCTGCTCAAACCCGCCCTCGTCATCCACACTAATCATGTCTTTAATCTTCCCAAAAAAGCCCATATTCATACTCCTCTTTAAAAAGTGATCTTAATCCATTTACGTAATTAAATGTTGCAATTACACGTACACCCGAGGGCCAAAAAGGTCTGTGCCAACACGCACCATGGTAGCGCCCTCTAAAATTGCAAATTCAAAATCGTGAGACATACCCATAGAAAGGGTATTAATGGTATTATTATCGCTTTTTTTACGCCGAATGTCAACAAACAGTTGGTACATTTTACCAAAATATGCCCTTACTTCCTCCCCCTCGCATTGAGGCGGAATGGCCATGAGACCCCGTAATTTTAAAACCGAAGAAGCATTTACACGGTCTGCCAATGCCTCCAGTTCGCCCGGGTCAATGCCATTTTTGCTGCTCTCATCCCCTATATTTACCTCTATCAAAACATCCAGCGTTTTGCCGCTGGCGCCAAACGCCTTTTCTAAAGCTTCCAAGGTCTTTTCGTTATCAAGGCTTTGCAACATATCTATGTGCCCGGGCAGGTATTTGGCCTTATTACGCTGCAAGCCCCCTATTAGATGCATTGTATGGGTAATATCCGCCAAACCCGGTTCTTTTTCAAGCAGCTCCTGCACCCTGTTTTCTCCAATTGTGGTTATCCCTGCGTTTAACAAATGGCGCACCTCTTGCACGCTTTGGGCTTTGGTAACCCCTACAAGAGTAACTTCATCCCGGCTTCTTCCCGCTTTAATACAGGCTGCCTGTATGCGTTCCTGCACAGCCTCTACTCTGGCTTTAATTTCCTCAAATGATTTTTCCATCGTTTAACTCCGTCCCTCCCGAATCCACAATGATATCATCGTACAAGGCCACTTCGTTAACATCTTTTTCCTGCGTGGCTGGCACCAATAAGTAATGGTCATCCTCCATTAAAATATCTATCCGGCGGTAAGCCACAATATTACCGGGTTTCAATATATACACGCCCTCTTCTCCCTCCACAAGGCGCAGGGCACGTTTGTCAATACGTATCCCTTTTTGTACCGAAAATATAATTTGGGCACGCTCTGTGCGCAAGCTTAAAATAGTAGAGTTTACATATTCGCAAGAAAACTCTATTTTTGCCTGCCCGCTTTCTTCGTCCAGTTGTATGGCCGCCACCTTAATGGGCACCATCTCTTCGCTGTAATCCGGAAACGAAATTTGCAAAGACTGTCCCACGCTAAAGCTTGCTGCCTGGCTGGCAGAAACCACCGTAAAAAAGCTCCAATGGTAATCGCTTACCATATGCCCAATTACATTGCCAGAGTAATATGTATCTGGCTGTTCTGTCATTTGCTGCAATTGAGCCGGGTTTGCATTGTCCATTTCTTCCCGGCTTCTCATGATAATGTCGTACCGTCCAGAGGGTACAAAATAGCCGGTAACCGGCGCATTAATGCTGCCTACCGAAACTGCCTGTGCAGCATACCCCTCCATTATGCCTGTAAGCATGGTTATTTTATCTGTAAAATCCAAGGTTTCACCCATAGCTGTTTGCAGGTGGGTTGCCGCAGTTGTTACGTTGGCAACAGAGGTTCCCAAATCTTCATACTGGCCGCTGTCAATTACATCCAGCATATCATATAGCCCGTTAATGCGTTGTTTTAAAAGCACTTCGGCATCTACAGGGGAGGCCAGCGCTTTTTGGGTGCTTTCCAGCAGTGCAAGCTCATCACTTATCTTATCATGCGCCAACTGTGCATCTGCCGCCTGCTCTGTGGCAAAAAGGGTTGCTATTTGCGCACCCGCCGCCACACGTTCGCCCGCTGCCGCCGTATAATACAGGCTGCTGGCTGTGCCCGGGTCCTCTATGGATGTGGCAGAAAATACAGCAATTCCATCCACTGTAATAGAATCCGTCATGGTATCCATAATCGCAAGCTGGGTATTTACATTTGGCACCATTAAAAAAGCAACCTGCACACCAAAATACACCACAGGTATAAAAAGCACAAGCCAAACAAAGCGCAAAATCCCCCGTTTGCGCCGTTTTTTAGGCTCTTCGCCGTTACCGTTCCCCTGTGGTTTCCGCTTTTTCTGCATTGTATTTTTAGCAGAAGAGGCAGGTATACGCGGTATACTCATGCTTTATTTCCTTTCAGATGTTACTGTAAAAATTGCTCGGCCAACTTTTCGGCTTTTAAATATAAATCCTTATCATCCGCCTGCAGCCAATGCAGGTCCGACATCCTCATAAACCAAGTAAGCTGCCGTTTGGCATAGCGCCGGGTTGCCTGTTTTAAATCGGCAACACATTCCTCTTGTGTTTTTTCCCCCTTAAAAAAGGCAAAAAACTCTTTATAGCCAATGGCCTGCGCTGCAGTTGTGTATTTTTCTTTATTGCTGTAAACCATCTCAGCTTCTGCAAGCAACCCCTGCTTCATCATATTGTCCACACGTTTTTCTATCTGACTGTATAAAACAGCCCTGTCACCGTAGGTAAGCGCAATACATAAAGAATCAAACGGCTTTTCCGCCGGGCGGCTCAAAGCTGCTCGCTCTGCATAGGTAAGGCAGGTTGCTTCCCACTCTTCCAGCCCCCGCAAAATTCTTTTTTCATCCGCCGGATGCAGCTTTGCGGCATATTCCGGGTCACATTCTGCCAGCTTTTGCAGCATATGTTCTCCCCCCTGTGCCTGCATCTCCTGCAAAAATTGCTCGTGCAGTTTTTGCGGCGCCTTGGCAGAAGAAAACCGGGTGCCATTTAATAAAGAAGAAATATACAAACCCGTGCCGCCGCACACCACCGGCAAACGCCCCTGTACGCATTCCTGCCGGATGCACTCTGCCGACTGCACGGTATAATCTGCTACCGAGTAATTTTCTTCTGGAGGCAAAAACCCCAGCAGCCTACGGGGTATGTCGGGATATTCCTGCGGCAAAGGGGCGGCTGTGCCAACCTGCAAACCTTTATATATCTGCATAGAATCAGCCCCAAGCATGGTACCACCAAACCGCTCGCACAATGCAAAAGCCAAATCGGTTTTACCTGTGGCAGTTGGCCCGCAAACCACCAATACTTTTGGTTTAACCAAGCCGTCCAAACTGTTTCTCCAACTCCTTGCGGGAAAGTTCTAAAATCACCGGACGCCCATGCGGGCAAAACGGCGGAATCTCCCCCGAAATAATCTGCTCTGCCAAAGATAAAAGCTGTGGCAGCGGGGTATGGTCTCCCGCTTTTATAGCACTGCGGCAAGAAATAGAATGCAGTACCCACTGTGTTTTTTCGTCTGTGGTATCTTTGGGGTTATCAACAAGACGCCCCGCTACCTCAATCACCAAATCAGAAATACTGGCAGGCTCTACATCCGATGGCACACTACGCACAAGCACATCGTTGCTGCCAAAATCTTCCACCTCTATGCCAACCTCAGCCAGCGCATCGGTATTTTGCAAAAGAGCATTTTTCTCTTCGGCAGAAAGTGCAACTGTTATAGGGGCCAAAAGCTGCTGCGCACTTGGGTTTTGTCTTTTTGCATTCAACTTTTCATACAAAATACGTTCATGCCCTGCGTGCTTATCAATTACACACAGTTTATCATCATATTCTGCCAAAATATAGGTATTAAATACTTCGCCTATTAACCGCAGCGGCTTTTTGTCCTGCCCGGCCATGGTTACCTGTAATTCATCCGGCCCAGCTGTGGGCAAAACATCCTTTTTTTCTTCCTCGTCAACTTCCGTTACTTGCTCACGCTGGGGCTGCAACGGCTCTTTTGGAAAAGGCACATCCGAAAACCTTGCTTCGGTTTTCGGCATCTCATATATCGGGCTGTTGTCGGTTTTATAGGGCACAAAAGAATTGTCCGACGCCAAAGTATCCGCCATGTTGTTATATGCCTGTATACGCGTCACCGGCTCTGCTTCTTTTTGCTCCGTTATCCCTTCTTGGGGCTGGGGTGTTGGGTACAGATTTTGCTGTTCCACCGCTGGTGTAAAAGAAAAGGCTGGCGTGCTTTCCTGTCTTTTGGCCTGTTCTGCCGCAGCAAAGGTAAGCTCTCCATGTATATTGGCCGCCTCCATCACCGTCGCTTTAGCCGCCCTGTATACACTGTCAAAAACCTCTTTTTCGTTGGCAAAGCGCACCTCTGTTTTGGCGGGATGCACATTCACATCTACCCGCTCCGCAGGCAAATCCAAAAACAGCACACAACCCGGAAAACGCCCCTGCATTGCCATGCCACGATAGGCCTGCTCCAAAGCGGCCATCATGGTACGGTTTTTAACAAAGCGCCCGTTTACAAAAAAGAATTGCATGGCACGGCTTGCCCGGCCAAGGCGTGGCTGCGTTACAAGCCCATACACCTTTGGGCCGCCCGCTTCGCCTTCGTACTCAAGTTCTACCAAATCCCGCGCAAAGGCAGCCCCCAGAACCGCATATACCGTGCTTTGCAGGCTTCCGTCCCCCGGTGTCTGAAATACCAGTTTACCGTCCCGTATATATCTAAACGCAATATCCGGTTTAGAGAGTGCCAAACGCGTTACCGTTTCGGTAACATAGTTGCCCTCGCTAGAATCTTTCTTTAAAAACTTCATGCGGGCGGGGGTATTGTAAAACAGATTATTTACCGATATTGTTGTGCCTCTCGGGCGGGCGGCGGCTTCCAGCTCTCCGCCTTCTCCTCCCTGTATTGCATAACTGCTTGCATGTTCTTCTTCTTCGGTTTTGCTTACCAACTCTACCTGCGCCACACTTGCAATAGACGCCAGCGCCTCACCCCGAAACCCAAGCGTATAAATCGCCTCTAGGTCTTGGCTGGTTTGCACCTTACTGGTGGCATGGCGCAAAAAAGCCAGCGGAATATCCTCCGGCAAAATACCGCTTCCGTTATCTTGTATGCGCATCAGGCGTATGCCGCCCCGCTCTATTTCTACCGATACGGATGTTGCGCCTGCATCAATGGCATTTTCGCACAGTTCTTTTACAACAGAGGAGGGACGCTCCACCACCTCGCCGGCGGCAATCAATTCTGCCGTATGTTTATCCAGTACATGTATTGCCATAGAGCTTTCCTCCTTTTTGGAGTTCTTTTATTCGCCGCTCAGCATCTTTTTCAGTTCATATACAAAATTCAATGCTTCCAGCGGGGTAAGCGTTTCGGGGTCTATCCCCTCCAGCTTTTCCATCATTTCCGAGGGTGCCTGTACCGAGTTTAAACTCTCAAATGCCTCAAAATCCAACTGAGTAACGCGATTTGCCTTGTTGCCGCTTGCTTCCAGCACTTTTAGCACCTGTTTCGCTCTGTCGGTTACTTGGTCTGGCAGGCCCGCCAGCTTTGCCACCTGTATACCATAGCTGTCATCAGCGGGGCCGCGCACAATCCTACGCAAAAAAGTAATATTGTCGCCGCGCTTTTTCACGGCTATATTGTAGTTTTTAACGCCGTCTATCGAGTTTTCCATTTCGGTTAATTCATGGTAGTGGGTTGCAAACATTGTTTTGCATCCAAGCCCCCACTCGCGCCCGGCCATATACTCTACTACAGACTGTGCAATGCTCATCCCATCAAAGGTAGAAGTACCCCTACCAATTTCATCCAAAATAACAAAGCTTTTTGGGGTTGCTTTTTGCAGTATCTCGGCAACCTCTGTCATTTCCACCATAAAAGTAGATTGCCCCTGTGATAAATCGTCCGATGCACCCACCCTTGTAAACAAAGCATCGCAAATACCGGTGCGGCAGGCGGTGGCAGGTACAAAACTTCCCACCTGCGCCATTAAAATAATAATGGCTGTTTGCCGCATATATGTAGATTTACCCGCCATATTGGGCCCGGTTATAATCTGCATACGGTTGTCTTCACAATCCATATGGGTATCGTTTGGTACAAACAAAGCGCCCTTTTGCATCTTTTCCACAACAGGGTGCCGCCCCTCGGTAATATCCACCACAGCCGTATCATCCACAGCCGGGCGCACGTAATTATTTTCCATCGCCACCTGCGCAAAGCTTACAAGCACATCCAGCTCGGCTACACTGGCAGCTGTGCGCTGTATGCGGGGCAACTCAGCAGAAATATCCTGCAAAAGGGCAGTAAACAACTCCGATTCTAAAACAGAAAGCCGCTCTCCCGCACCCAAAATTTTATTTTCCAGCGTTTTCAGTTCTTCGGTAATATACCGCTCGCCCCCGGTAAGGGTTTGCTTGCGTATAAAGTGCGCCGGCACTTGGTTTACAAACGATTTGCTTACCTCAATATAATAGCCAAATACCCTGTTATAGCCAATTTTAAGGGTTCTAATCCCTGTTTCTTCCCGCAGGCGCGCTTCAATATCGGCAAGGCCGCCCTTACCGCCATGCATAATCCCGCGCAGTTCGTCCACTTCGTCATTATAGCCGCCACGTATCACACCACCATCTTTAAGGCTGGCGGGCAGCTCATCTGCCAAAACTTCTACAGTGCGCTGTTGCACATCTTCCAGCGGGTCTATCCCGGCGGCAAGTTCCTGCATACGGTTGCTGGCAAATACCACCAATTGCTGTAAAAGGCCGGGAAGCTTTGCACAGCTATCCGCCAAAGCGGCTACCTCACGCGGTGTGGCAGAGCCATACACCGCACGAGTCATTAAACGTTCCAAATCAAATAAACGAGAAAGTGTTTCGCGTACTTCCTGTCTCCCCACATTGTTCTCAAACAAATCCTGCACGCCGTCCAAACGTCCGTTTATTTCGGCTGCATTCATCAAAGGTTGCTCTAGCCACAGGCGCATCAAACGTTTACCCATTGCTGTGCCTGTTTTGTCCAGCACCCAAAGCAAAGACCCCTTTTTCTCCCGCCCGCGCATGGTTTCCACTATTTCTAGGTTAGAGCGTGTAACAGGAGAAAGATACATGTACTGGGTATTTTGGTAACGCGATACATCTTTTAGACGCTCTACCCCCCTTGTTTGGGTGCGCCCAAGGTAGGCAATAAGCGCCCCTACTGCAAAATACTCGGGCGCTGCCGCATTGTCTCCCAATTGCTGCAACATGGGCGCACTAAACTGATTTTGCACCAGCTTTTGCACCTCTTGAGGCTTATAATCCTCTGCGCTTAGCAGCTCTACGCTGCACTGTAAGCTGTTTTTAATATAATTTGTTATTTCTTTATAAGAAAGGATTTCTTCATTAAACAAAACTTCGCTCGGAGAGTAGCGAGAAAGCTCCTCACAAACCTGACGCGGCAAATCTCCCCGGCTTAACACGGTAACATAAGCCGTACCGGTAGAAACATCCGCAAAGCAAAGCCCTACGGCATCTTTATGCAGGTAGATACTGGCAATAAAATTGTTGCGGTCATCCTGCAACATGTTCGATTCTATTACAGTCCCCGGCGTTACAATACGGGTAACCTGCCGCTCCACAAGGCCCTTTGCAAGGGCAGGATCTTCCACCTGGTCGCAAATTGCCACTTTGTACCCCTTGGCTATCAGCCGGGCAACATAGGTTTCTACCGCGTGGTGCGGTACCCCGCACATGGGGGCACGTTCTTCAAGGCCACATTCTTTTCCTGTAAGGGTCAGTTCCAGTTCTTTAGATACCAAAATGGCATCATCAAAAAACATCTCGTAAAAATCCCCTACTCTAAAAAACAAAAGCTTATCGGGATTCTTTTCTTTAATATCCATAAATTGGCGCATCATAGGAGAAAGCTGAGCCACGTAAGGATACACCACCTTTGCCCTTTCAGGCCTAATTTATTGATAACAAAAACCGGACCCTGCCAGAAGAATGCCCCGCGGCATACCCTGTGCAGGGTCCCTAAAAATCTTTTAGCCGCAGCCAGAACAAGAAGAGCAACCGCCTGCCCCGCAGGATTTTGCCTGTGGAGGTTCTACCTCCATCGGGTCTTGTCCTGCAATGGCAGCATTTAAAATTTCATTTACATAGCCAATAAAGGCTTCTACATCTGCTTTTGCCTTATCAAAGGCCTGCATGTTGCTGTTAGACATTATTTGGCCATACAGCTCATTTACAGTCTGGTTCAGCTCTGCAATTTTTGCGCTGTCCTTTTCGGTCTTTTCCATCTCATTATTCAGGTTTAGCCGTTGCAGGGTAAACTCGTTAATCGCTTCCTGCAAGGCTTCGTCTGCATCGTTTGCAATGCGTGCCTGCTGCAACGCAGTATATACCTCATCGCTTTGCAGGGCAATGGCCGCTTCTTTAAACTTGGTAATTGCTCCCATAAGTATTTCTCCTGTATCATGGGCGCTTTGCAGCACCCTATATATTGTTAAATTTGTTCTGCCAGCAATACGGCGCCCTTTGCGCTGGTAATGTTAACAGTAACAAAACGTCCAACTAAATTGTCGTCACCCACAAATTCAACCATCATGTTATTATCCATGCGGCCGGCTATGGTGCCCTCTTCACGGCCGGGTCCCTCTACAAGTACCTCAAACCTTTTACCAATCCACTGCTGCACTACCTCTTTTATAATACTCTCTTGTGCTTCAATCACGCGGGTAATGCGCCGTGTTTTTTCTTCGCGGCTCACTTCGTCGGGCATTTCAGCCGCTGGTGTACCGGCACGCTTAGAATAAATAAAGGTAAACAACTGTGTAAAGCCCACCTGTTTTATAAGTGCCAGCGTTTGCAAAATATCATCTTCTGTTTCACCGGGGAACCCCACCATAATATCCGAAGAAAATGTCATCTCGGGGCAGGTTTGTTTTGCATAATTGATAAGAGAAAGATAGCTTTCCACCGTATAGCGGCGGTTCATTTTTGCAAGCAGCCCATCAGATCCCGATTGAATTGGCAGGTGCAGATGCTTGCACAGGTTGTGGTTGGCAGCTATGGTATCTATCATTTTGCGGGTAGCGTCTTTGGGGTGGCTGGTCATAAACCGTATCTTATATTCGCCCGGCGTTTTACAAAGCATCTCCAGCAAGTCGCTAAAATCCACATTTTCACCGGTGCCCTTTCCGTAAGAGTTTACGTTTTGGCCCAGCAGAGTAATTTCTCTGTACCCTTTTTGCACCAGCTTTTCAAACTCCTGCAAAATATCCCGAGATTTACGGCTGCGCTCGCGTCCGCGCACATGGGGCACTATGCAAAAAGAACAAAAATTGTCGCACCCGTACATAATGGGTAAAAATGCCTTAACAGAAGACTCGCGGTGTATCGGGATATCTTCTACCACCTCTTTCCGCTGGGGTGGCAAGTGAATGATTTTTTTGCGGGTGGTAAACTTTTGAGAAAGAATGTCTGGCAAACGGTCTGCCTCGTTTACACCTAAAATAAAATCCACATAAGGGTAGCTTTTTTTAATTTTGTCAATGGTGCCCTTTTCCTGCGCCATGCATCCGCAAAGGCCAATAATTAAAGCGGGGTTTTGCAATTTTTGGGCCTTTAATGCGCCCAAGTTTCCAAAAACACGCTGCTCGGCATGTTCGCGCACTGCACAGGTGTTAAACAGTATAATATCAGCATCCTGCGCGTCCTTGGCAAGCTCCATCCCAATATCCAGCAATATACCCATCAGCTTTTCGCCGTCGTTTACACTTTGCTGGCATCCAAAGCTGCGTACATACGCTTTGGGCTGGCGCCCATAATGTGCCGCAATTGTCTCTACCGCATATTCGTTGCGGCTATATTCAGTACGTTCCACTGTTCACCTGTCTCTTTCTCATGCCGTTGCTGCAAAAAAGCATTTATAAATTATACAATACTTACGCCCCTGTACGCAAGGTAAGCCACAGGCGCTTTATGTACAAACAATTACTTTTCTGCCTGCTTTTTGCTCTTCTTTTTTTCTTCATAAGTTCCTTTTTCAAGCAGCGGCGCCAAGTACTGTCCTGTAAACGAGGCAGGATTTTTAGCCACCTCTTCCGGTGTACCTTCTGCAATAATTTCGCCTCCGGCATTGCCGCCCTCGGGGCCAAGGTCCAAAATATAATCTGCCCTCTTTATTACGTCCAAATTATGCTCAATTACAATTACCGTATTGCCTGCATCCACAAGTTTATCCAGCACTTTCAGCAGTTTGCTTACGTCCGAAACATGCAGCCCCGTGGTCGGCTCATCTAAAATATACACTGTGCGCCCGGTTTCTCTTTTTGCCAGTTCCAATGCAAGCTTAACACGCTGCGCCTCACCGCCAGATAAAGTAGTGGCGCTTTGCCCCAGCCGAATATAGCCAAGGCCTACATCTACCAGCGTTTTAACTTTACGGTGTATTTTAGGGATATTCTCAAAAAATACAGAAGCCTCTTCTGCAGTCATATCCAATACATCGTGGATATTTTTGCCTTTATAGTGCACTTCCAATGTTTCGCGGTTATAGCGTTTGCTCTTGCAAACCTCACAGGGCACATAAATATCGGGCAAAAAGTGCATTTCAATTTTTAAAATGCCATCGCCCTCGCACGCCTCACACCGGCCGCCCTTTACGTTAAAAGAAAAGCGTCCCGGCCCGTAGCCACGTATTTTAGCCTCTTGTGTTTGGGCAAACAAAGAGCGTATATCGGTAAACACACTGGTATAGGTTGCCGGGTTCGAGCGCGGGGTGCGCCCAATGGGGCTTTGGTCTATGCCAATTACCTTGTCCACCCATTCCAGCCCCTGCAAATCTTTATGGGCTCCTGCACGCCCCTTGGCACCGTTCAAATCTGCCGCTAGGCGTTTATACAATATCTCGTTTACCAAAGAGGATTTGCCGCTGCCCGATATCCCCGTAACACAGGTCATAGCCCCTAAAGGAAAACTGGCCGTAACATTTTTAAGGTTGTTTTGGGTAGCTTCTACCACACGCAGGCTGTGCCCGTTGCCCTTGCGGCGCTGCACCGGGATTTTAATCTGCTTTTTGCCAGAAAGATACTGCCCCGTTATGCTGCGGGGTTCTTTTATAATATCCTCCAGTGTGCCAACAGCTACCAGCTCACCCCCATGCACACCTGCACCGGGGCCAATATCCACTATATAATCGGCCTGCCGTATGGTATCTTCGTCGTGCTCAACCACAACAAGGGTATTGCCCAAATCGCGCAAGCGTTTAAGGGTGGCAATTAGCTTGTCATTGTCCCGCTGGTGCAGGCCAATGCTGGGTTCGTCCAATACATACAGCACCCCTGTAAGTGCGCTGCCTATCTGGGTGGCCAAACGTATGCGCTGGCTTTCCCCACCAGAAAGACCCGCCGCCCCACGGGCAAGGGTAAGGTATCCCAGCCCTACAGACAATAAAAAGTTAAGTCTTTCATGTATCTCTTTCAGCAGGCCATCCGCAATCATATGCTCGCGTTCAGTAAGAGTAAGCCCCTTAAAAAAGTCCTGCTCTTCCTGTATAGACATTCCAGAAAGAGAGCTGATGTTTTTATCCCCTACCGTTACGGCAAGGCTGGATGCCTTTAGGCGCTGCCCGTGGCAATCAGGGCATTCTATCCCACTCATGGTAAGGGCAATTTCTTCCTTCATCCACTCGCTGGTGGTTTCGCGAAAGCGGCGCTCTAGGTTTGGAATAATCCCCTCAAAATCGGTAACATAATTGCCCGATCCAAACTCGTTTTCACGTTTCATGCTCAGCTTTTCGCCCTTGGTGCCGTACAAAATGGCGTTTACAGCCTCTTCGCTCATATCCTTAATGGGCGTATCCAGTGTAAAACCATACTTTTTGCCAAGCCCTGTATAGTACATTTCAGACATCGAGCCCTCTGCATAATACCATCCGCTGGCCTTAATAGCCTTATCCCGTATAGATAAATTTTTATTAGGGATAACCAGAACCGGGTCTACCTTCATAAAAGTGCCAAGTCCGGTGCAAGTTTCGCATGCGCCAAAGGGATTATTAAAAGAAAACATGCGCGGGCTAAGCTCCTCTATGCTTATCCCATGCTCGGGGCAGGCATAGCTTTGGCTAAACTGCATCTCTTTGCCGTCTACCACTGCAACGGTTACCAGCCCGCCCGTAAGCGCAATGGCTGTTTCAATAGAGTCCGCCAAGCGGCTTCTACCCTCTTCGCTGTTTACAAGGCGGTCCACCACAACATCAACGCTGTGCTTTTTGTTTTTTTCTAAAATAATTTCATCAGACAAATCATAAATATCACCGTCAACGCGCACACGTGCATACCCGGCGCGCCTTGCAGCGTCAAACTCTTTTTGCTGGGTTCCTTTGCGTCCACGCACCACCGGCGCAAGTATCATAAACCGTGCACCCTCGGGCAGCTCCATCACGGCATCTACCATTTGGTCTACGGTTTGCTGGCTAATCTCCCTCCCGCAAACCGGGCAGTGCGGTATGCCAATGCGGGCATACAATAAGCGTAGGTAATCGTAAATTTCGGTTACCGTACCCACAGTAGACCGGGGGTTTTTATTGGTTGTTTTTTGGTCGATAGAAATAGCGGGAGAAAGCCCCTGAATTTCATCTACGTCTGGCTTTTCCATCTGCCCCAAAAACTGGCGCGCATAACTGGAAAGGCTCTCCATGTACCGCCGCTGTCCGTCTGCATAAATGGTATCAAACGCAAGGCTGGATTTGCCGCTGCCCGAAAGCCCAGTCATTACAACCAGCTTATCACGGGGCAGGGTTACATCTATGTTTTTTAGGTTGTGCTCGCGTGCACCCTTAATAATAATCTTATCGTTCGCCAAAATAAATTCCTCTTCCGTAAAATTTCATAAAATAACAGCCGTTTAATCAATTAAGATTTCTTTTCCCAATAGGGCTTTTTATTGTCGCTCGATCGCCGCCTGCCATGCTTGCCGCCAACTTTGGCTATTTCTGGTTCGTTTACCAGCGCCTCACCCTTGCGCAACTTGTCTATCCTGTCGCGCAAAAAGGCAGCATGTTCAAATTCCAGCAGTTTTGCAGCCTCTTTCATCTCTCTTGTCAGCCTTGTAATCAGCTGCTCGCGTTCCATTTTGCCCAAACGCCGCACACCATTTTTATTCGGCTCTTCTTTCGATATTTGAATAATATCGCCAATTTCCTTAACAATGGTGGTAGGCACTATACCATGTGCTTGGTTATAGTCTTCCTGTATGGCGCGGCGGCGGTCTGTTTCCATAATGGCACGCTCCATGCTGGGCGTAACCGAATCAGCATACATAATTACAATGCCATCGGCATTACGTGCCGCGCGCCCTATCGTTTGCACAAGGCTGGTTTCACTGCGCAAAAAGCCCTCTTTGTCGGCATCCAAAATCGCCACCAAAGATACTTCCGGCAAATCCAGCCCCTCACGTAATAGGTTAATGCCCACAAGCACATCTATGGCACCGCTGCGCAAATCTCGCAGCAATTCCATACGTTCAAAGGTATCCACCTCGTGGTGCATGTATTGCACTTTCACTCCGTGGTCGGTTAAAAACTCGGTTAAATCTTCTGCCATTTTTTTGGTAAGCGTGGTTACAAGTACCCGCTCGTTGCGGGCGCTGCGTTCGTTTATCTCACTTAACAAATCGTCAATCTGTCCCTCTACCGGCTTTACAATTACATGCGGGTCTACAAGGCCGGTGGGGCGTATTACCTGTTCAACAATTTGAGACGAGTTTTGCCGCTCATATTCGCCCGGTGTTGCGCTAACAAACACCGTTTGGTTTAGCTTGGTTAAAACTTCTTCAAACTTCAAAGGCCGGTTATCAAAAGCAGAGGGAAGCCTAAACCCAAAATCAACCAGATTTTTTTTGCGTGCATAGTCGCCGCCAAACATTGCCCGTAACTGCGGCAACATCACATGACTTTCGTCCACAAACAATAAAAAATCATCCGGAAAATAATCCAAAAGCGTGGTTGGTATAGAGCCCGGTTCACGTCCAGACAAAACACGAGAATAGTTCTCTATCCCCTTGCACATCCCCGCCTCTTCCAGCATCTCCATATCATAGCGGGTGCGCTGGGCAATACGCTGGGCTTCTATCAGTTTTCCTTCTTCGGTAAATGCCCGTACCTGATTGTCCACTTCTTGCGTAATGTTGGCAAGACCGTCCCGCATCTTGTCCGGCGAAACAATATAGTGACTAGCCGGAAAAATCGCCACATGGTTTAAGGTGCGTTTGCGCTCTCCTGTAAGGGGCGTTATTTCACTAATGCGGTCTATCTCATCGCCAAAAAACTCTACCCGTATGGCGGTTTCATCGTTATAGGCGGGGTGTATCTCTACAATATCGCCCTTTACCCTAAACTTGTTACGCACAAAGTTAATGTCGTTGCGCTCGTACTGTAAATCCACAAGGCGGGCCAAAAGCTGGTCCCTCTTCATCTGCATTTGAGGCCGCAGGCTTATAACCATGCTGCGGTAATCAATCGGGTCGCCCAAAGAGTAAATGCAGGATACACTGGCAACAATAATAACATCCCTGCGCTCAGAAAGAGCCGAGGTTGCACTGTGGCGCAAACGGTCTATTTCATCGTTAATTGCGCTGTCTTTTTCTATGTAGGTATCGCTGGACGGAATATACGCCTCCGGCTGGTAATAGTCGTAATAACTTACAAAATATTCCACCGCATTTTCAGGAAAAAACTCCCGAATCTCGGTACACAACTGTGCCGCAAGGGTTTTATTGTGCGCCAATACCAAGGTCGGCCGGTTTACAGTTGCAATTACGTTTGCCATGGTAAAGGTTTTTCCGCTGCCGGTAACCCCCAGCAGGGTTTGTCCTTTATACCCCTTTAATATTCCATCGCTTAGCTCTGCAATGGCCACCGGCTGGTCTCCCGTCGGCTTATAGTTAGAAACAAGTTTAAAAGTATCTTTCATGTTTTCTCCACACAAATGGGCTACAACGGCGGTTCCAATGCCAGTTCGGCAATAAAACCGCTGTTTGCCATAGAAAAATATTCGTTATCGGCTATAATAATATGGTCGGCAAGCTGCACATTCACCAATTGCAACGCCTGAAACAGCTTTCGTGTAAAGACCTGTCTCCTGCCGACGGCAGTGCAACACCACCCGGATGGTTGTGTGCAATCAAAACACTTGCCGCATCGGCAGAAAGCGCTTCCGCCACCACTCTTTTTACCGGAACAGCAATTGCATTTACACTTCCATCCCGCGCAATACAGGCCGTTTGCAGCAGCCCACGCTTATTGTTGAGGGTGGCGCAGTATACCTCTTCTCCTTTTTTTCCCAAAAACTTAGGAAGAAAAAAGGAACCTGCCTTTTCGGCAGTATGCAAAACAGTACCCGGGCGCGTTCTGTTCTCTAAATAATACGCCCCCATTGGAGTAATCAATTTAAGCAGCACCGCCGTTGTGTGTCCCACACCCTCAACCTGTTCCAGCGCCTCCAGCGGTGCATCCAAAACCGCCGCAAAACTCCCAAACCTTTTTATCAGCGCATGGGCAATACCGTTTGTGTCGCACCTTGGGCGGGCATAAAACAAAAGCATTTCAAGGGCACTGTGTTCTTCAAATCCCTGTAAGCCCTCACACAAAAAACGGGCGCGCAGCCGCTCTCTATGACCATCATGCATATGCATAAATGCCCCCCTTGCAGCTTGCGGTATTTTGTGTGTACGTATATAATTTTGGTATATATATTTTACCACTTTTTGCACCAGAAAGAAAGAGTTCCAACATTTATCATTTACACCGGAGGATTTGGATGAGAGAGTTTTTAGCAACAGAAAATGACGCAGAAATGAGGCTTTCTCGTTTTGTTTTGCGCGTCACATGGAAACTGCCAAACTCTCACCTCTACAAATCATTTCGCAATGGGCGCATTAAAGTAAACGGCAAAAAAACCGGTGCAGAATATCGCCTGCAAAACGGAGACATCATTCAGCTTTATATCAATGATGAGTTTTTTTCAAGCGCTCCTCTGCCCCAAGTGCAAAGCCTCAGCGCCACTTCCATTTCTGTAAGCAGCATTATTTTCGAAGATGAAAACATTGCCATACTGTATAAGCCCGCGGGGGTTTTAAGCCATGCAGATAACGGGCAGGACGATTCTATCTTAAAGCAGTATATTGCTCACCTGCGGGCAAACCCGCAAAATGATTTTATTTTTAAAAACCGGTTTTCTCCCGCCCTTTGTAACCGGCTGGATAGAGGAACCGAGGGCCTGCTGATTGTTGCAAAGCAATATGCCGCTCTGCGCGACATGAACACTCTCTTGCAAAATGGCTTTACAGATAAAATCTACCTATGCATTTGCGTTGGCATACCGCCCAGCGGGCTTCACACCGCACATTGGAGCAAAAACGCCAGCACCAACACCGTTACCGTCACGGGCCTGCCAACACCCAACACAAAGCCTATTTCCACGCAGGTAGAGGTTTTAGAAACCAAAAGAGGTTTTAGCCTTTGCCGCGTTCAGCTTTTAACCGGGCGTTCCCACCAAATAAGGGCACATTTGGCACATTTAGGTGCACCTGTATTGGGAGATAGAAAATACGGTAATTTAAAAGAAAAAAACACCTCTGTTAAAACCCAAATGCTTTGTTCCTATCAATTGCATTTTGCAGCCCTGCTGCCAAAAGATAACAGCCTGCATTATATGCAAAACAAGCTTTTTACCGCGCTCGAAAATAACGTTTTAAAACATTGGAAAGCTTTATAACCCATTTATCACTTTTTTAATTTAAAAACGGTAAATGTGCCCGCCAGTATACTTGCGTTTTACATAGCCCAGTACTACCTATAACCCTGTACTATCTATCGTCTATTTCTGAAGAAGCAGAAAGTCATCTATAACTAAAATAAAAAAACAAAA
>JBKEAM010000149.1:0-4055 GCA_047972265.1 Oscillospiraceae bacterium
GCAGGCAACCCTGCAAAACGCTATCAATGCATTTGAGGCAGAGGCCGAAACTGCACCGGCCGGGGCAAGCTGCACCCTGCAAGATGGAGCCTGGCAGTGCGATTAACATGCTTTATCCCCACTTTTATTATTACCGAAAGGAAACAGAACCGTGGCTACCCTTTTATATATTACGGCAGATGCAAACCCAAATTCGCGCACCTGCCAAATTTCTAATACATTTGTACAAAGCTACCAAAGCAGCCACCCGCAAGATGCTGTTGCTACTTTGGATTTATATAAAGAAGACATTGGCTTTATTGCCAAGGCAGATTTACAGGCACTGCATCAGCCACAGCAAAACGGCGCGCCCATCCATCCCGCCCTGCAATATGCACAGCAATTTGCAAGTGCCGATAAAATTGTAGTGGCGGCTCCGTTTTGGAACTTGAGCTTTCCCGCCATACTAAAGGCATATATAGATTATGTTTCTATCCCGGGGGTTACCTTTTCGTATACACCCAATGGCTCGGTTGGTTTATGCCACGCCCAAAACACCATGTATATTGTTGCCCGCGGCGGGTATTACAGCCGCCCACCCGCTTTGGCGTACGACCTTGCAACGCCCTATTTAAAAACCATTTTTTCCTTTTTTGGCATCCATCGGTTTGGCAGTGTTTATGCCGAAGGGCTGGACATTGCCGGGGCAGATACAGAGTTACTGATGCAAAATGCCATAAAAAAAGCAAGCACCTTTGCCCAAACATTTTAATAGATTTAAAACCCACCAACGCCTATGCCGCTGGTGGGTTTTTTGCACCATAGTGCCTGTCTATGCTTATCTTTTTGCATTTTAAACAATAATCTATCTTTTTATTTTACAGCATTGGTTATTGCAGGTTGCCTTAATGGTTGTTATAATAATAACATGTAGGGAAGGCCTCATTTTTGCCCTGCCTTTGGTACGCCGCAAGGGGTTCCTTTCGGTAAACCATTTTTCCATATTCTGCACCCACAGCTTAGAGCTTAGGGCAAAGGCACAAACGCAATGCATTTGTATTTATTTGCGCCTTTTAGGGGCGCATTTTTTTATTTTGGGAGGGATTTTACAGATGGAAAACAGGGTGGCTATTATTGGCATTGTGGTAGAAAATGCAGATTCGGTTACAAGTTTAAACGATATTTTGCACCGCTACAGCGGCTATATTATTTGCCGCATGGGTATGCCCTACCCCAAACGTGGGGTAAACATCATTAGCATTGCGTTGGATGCGCCGGGGGATATCATCAGCGCACTTTCGGGCAAGCTGGGCATGTTACCGGGAGTAAGCGCCAAAGCCGTGTATTCAAAACTGCCTGCCGCCCCAGAGGAAGAAACCATATGAAAAACTTGATTGATACGCTGGAAGCGCAGCATATCTTACCACACAAAGAATTTGTTGCGCTGATAGAGAACCGCAACGATGAGCTGGACGCCTATTTATTTGAAAAGGCGCGCACCCACCGCCGCGAGGCCTATGGCAACGATGTTTATATGCGTGGCCTAATAGAGTTTACCAACTACTGCAAAAACGATTGCTATTACTGCGGCATACGCAAAAGCAACACAAATGCAGCGCGCTACCGCCTTACCCCGCAAGAAATTTTGGAATGCTGCCACAGCGGGTACGCCCTTGGCTTTCGCACCTTTGTGTTGCAGGGCGGGGAAGACCCCTATTATACCGATGACCGTATTGTGCAAACCATACATGCCATTAAGGCGGCGTACCCCGATTGCGCCCTCACCCTTTCTGTTGGAGAGAAAAGCCGTGCCAGCTACCAAGCTTACTTTGATGCCGGTGCCGACCGTTACCTGCTGCGGCACGAAACCGCCAACCCCCAACATTACCAAAAACTGCACCCCGCTTCGCTGTCTTTGGCAAACCGCAAGCAGTGCCTTTTTACTTTAAAAGAAATTGGCTACCAAGTGGGCTGTGGCTTTATGGTGGGTTCGCCTTACCAAACCAGTGTCTGCCTTGCAGACGATTTGCTTTTTTTACACCAGTTGCAACCGCACATGGTGGGCATAGGGCCTTTTATCCCCCATCACCAAACACCCTTTGCGCAGCACAGTGCGGGCACACTCTCATTAACGCTTTTTTTGCTTGGCTTAATACGGCTTATGCTGCCAAATGTGCTTTTGCCTGCCACCACCGCCCTTGGCACCATAAGCCCCACTGGGCGCGAACAGGGCATACTGGCAGGGGCCAACGTGGTAATGCCCAATCTATCCCCTGTAAGTGTGCGCAAAAAATATATGCTGTACGACAATAAAATATGCACAGGAGACGAAGCTGCCGAATGCCGCCATTGCATGGAAAAACGCATGGAGGGCATTGGCTACAATGTGGTGGTACACAGGGGAGACCACCGGCTGCCTGCAAACAAAGGATAAACCGCCTGCGTTTTTAGCTTTTGCCCATTTAAAATATGCCCGCAATGTATATATACGCAGCACAGGGAAGGCCGTGTATGTATACCAAATGATATTGCCAACGGGAAACTGAAGGGAAAGGGTTAACCCCCTAACCCAGAAGAAGAAAGGAAGCCTAGCAATGTATAACCCAAAATCTGCCAAATCCGAAGAATTTATTTGCCACGAAGAAATTGAAGAAACACTTGCCTATGCACAAAAAAACAAGCACAATGCCACATTAATAGACAGTATTTTGCAAAAAGCCAGCCTGCGTAAGGGGTTAACCCACCGGGAGGCCGCCGTATTACTGGATTGCGATATTGAGGAGAAAAACCAACAAATTTACAAACTTGCCCAACAAATCAAGCAAGATTTTTACGGCAACCGCATTGTGCTGTTTGCACCGCTTTACCTTTCTAACTACTGCGTAAACGGCTGTGTTTACTGCCCATACCATTTAAAAAACAAACACATTGCCCGCAAAAAACTAACGCAAGAAGAAATACGCAAAGAGGTAATTGCCCTACAGGATATGGGGCACAAACGCCTTGCGCTTGAAATGGGAGAAGACCCCGTACAAAACCCCATAGAATATATGCTGGAAAGCATAAAAACCATCTATTCCATCAAACACAAAAATGGCGCCATACGCCGGGTAAACGTAAACATTGCGGCCACTACGGTAGAAGATTACGTCAAATTAAAAGATGCCGGCATTGGCACCTACATCCTTTTTCAAGAAACGTACAACCGCAAAAGCTACGAAGAACTGCACCCAACCGGCCCCAAGCACAATTATGCTTACCATACCGAAGCCATGGACCGCGCCATGCAGGGCGGCATTGACGATGTGGGCCTTGGCGTGCTGTTTGGGCTGGAGTTGTACCGCTACGAATTTGCGGGTGTTTTAATGCATGCCGAGCATTTAGAAGCCGCCTTTGGCGTAGGCCCCCATACCATTAGCGTACCCCGGGTTTGTGCCGCCGATGATATTGACCCCAGCGCTTTTGGCAACGGCATAAGCGATGATATTTTTGCCAAAATTGTGGCCTGCATCCGCATTGCCGCCCCCTATACCGGTATGATTGTATCGACACGCGAAAGCCAAAAAAGTCGAGAACGCGCCCTGCACTTGGGCATTTCGCAAATTAGCGGTGGGTCTAAAACCAGCGTTGGCGGGTACGACCATCCCGAGGCCGAGGATGAAAAATCGGAGCAGTTTGACGTATCGGACAAACGCACGCTGGACGAAGTGGTAAACTGGCTGATGGAACTTGGCTATATCCCCAGTTTTTGCACCGCCTGCTACCGCGAGGGCCGCACCGGAGACCGTTTTATGAGCCTATGTAAAAGCGGCCAAATACTAAATTGCTGCCACCCCAACGCCCTAATGACTTTAAAAGAATATATTATGGATTACGCCTCGCCCATTACCCGCGATACCGGCCTGCGCCTGATAGAGCGCGAAATTGAGGGCATACCCAGCAGCAAGGTACTTGGCATTGTGCAAAAAAATCTGCTTGCCATCGAAGCCGGCAGCAGAGACTTTCGCTTTTAACACAGCTTTTACTTTTGGGGGAAATATATGAGTTTAAACAACATGCCATCGTCCGAGCGTGTT
>JBKEAM010000083.1:0-34450 GCA_047972265.1 Oscillospiraceae bacterium
AATGCTTCATCGTAACGCGGTGGAGCTACACCTTTTCTTGATTTGTTTGACATGCTTTTTGGCCTCCTTCTTTCAGTATACACGATTGATGGCGTGTCTTCCATTTCGAGAAGGGCTCACAATCCGCTGCGTTTTTCCTTTTGTTGCATACTATTTCCATCACTTTTGGTTTTCTTTTTCCTTTATTTGCTCAAGAGATATACCGCCCTTTTGCATAGTATGGTACAATAAAAATAATATTACCCTTTGCGGGAGGGGAATGGGAAAGACGAAAAAACGAAAGCTTTTTTGCGAGTATGGCCCTGTTTTTTACTGGATATCCACCCAAAAAGAACAGATAAAACGCTAAGCCGCTGATGTTGTAAGCGGTTTGTCTTTTTGCGCCCAAAAAAATGCTCAAGACATGCCTGTTTTACAAAAAGGACACAGGTCTCTTTTGTTGCGCTCCTTAACAGGGGTAGATATGCAACTGCAGCGTAATAAAACACATAATCTTGCCTTGGCAGGGCAAAAAATAGACGGCATTCTCATCAAGCCTAAAGAAACCTTTTCGTTTTGGCGCATAGTGGGGCGCGTTACCGCACGGCAGGGCTACTTGCCGGGTCTTACCATCGCCAGCGGGCAGCTTGGGCAGGATGTGGGCGGCGGCCTTTGCCAACTTGCAAATATGATCCATTGGTTGGTTTTACACAGCCCCCTTACCATTACAGAACATCATCATCATTCCGATGCGGTTTTCCCCGATGAAAACCGCCGTGTCCCTTTTGGCACAGGCACCTCTATTTTTTATAACAATGTAGATTACCGTTTTACCAACCATACAAACCAAACCCTGCAACTGCGTATTTGGCTGGATGATACCGATTTGTGTGGTGAACTGCGCGGAGAGCAAAATTTTGCCTATCGCTACCGCTTGGTAGAAGAAGAACACTATTTTTCGAAAGAAGAGGATGGTTTCTACCGCAACAGTAAAGTTTACCGCCTTTGTTTTAACCGAGATACGGGCAAGCAGGCAGAGAAACAGCTTTTACTCCTCAACCATTCAAAAGTATTGTACAATCCTGCCCTTATCCCGCCGCACGAGATACGGGGGGAGAAATAATGCTATACCAGCGGCTGCTCGCCCATTATAAGGACACCCCACAAACCAATGCTTATATATCATCAGATGGTAGCTTAACCTATGCCCAACTTATAGAATATAGCGCAAAGCTTGCCCATGCACTGCATCAATTGCCACCTGGCCCCATTGTGGTTTTTGGGCATAAACAAATATGGATGCCAGTGGCCTTTTTTGCCTGCTTTTTTTCGGGGCATCCCTATGTTCCCATAAACAGCGATACTCCCGCTGCACGGGTTAACTCTATCCTTTCTATTTCTGGTGCCTGCGCGGTGCTTGCGGTAGAGGATGTTCAAGCCTCTCTGCCCTGCTTTTCGCTTTCCAAAATACAGTCTATTTGCACTTCCGCTTCTGCGCCCTTTTATTTTCCGCAACATATAGATGCCGATGCTCCTTTTTATGTTTTGTTTACTTCGGGCAGCACCGGCGCCCCCAAGGGCATCCCCATTTCTTACGGCAACCTCACTGCCTTTTTATCACAAATGCAAAGCTGGCTTTCTCCATATCACAAAGGGATAAACACCGTAATAAATACTGCACTCTTTTCGTTCGATCTTTCTGTGGCCGACCTTTTTTATACTTTTTACAACGGTAAAACCCTTTTTGCGCTCGAAAAGGATGTGCAAAAAGAGTTTTCTCATCTTTTTGCACGTCTTGCCCAAAGCAAAGCCCAGCTAATGGTGCTTACTCCCACATTTGCAAACTATTGCTTGTTAGATCGTTCTTTCTCTCAAAACACTCTTCCCCACTTAAAAGTTCTCTTTTTCTGTGGAGAAATACTTTCTTCTGCAACCGTCCAAAAGCTTTGGCGCAGGTTTCCGGGTCTTCATATTTTTAATGCTTACGGCCCTACCGAGGCAACCGTTGCCGTTTGCGCGGCCGAAATACAACCGTCTTTTCTATCCTCTTCATTGCCTGTCGGCCATGTGCACCATGATATTCAGCTTAGCGGCTCTTCTGCGGCAGAAAACCAAATTGAAGAAATCATTCTCACCGGGCCTCAGCTCTCGGGCGGCTGTCTTTCTTCAGTCGCAGGCGGGTTTTGCAACCTAAACAAAACCCCTGCCTTTAAAACAGGGGACCTTGGCCGCATACACAATGGCCTTTTATATTTTCATGGCAGAAAAGACCGCCAAATAAAGCGTGGCGGACATCGAATAGAACCTGCCGAAATAGAGACTGCATTAAATACCCTTGCAGACATTTCCCAAAGCGCTGTGCTTCTGTTTAAAAATCACCTTTGCGCGGTGGTAATCCCCAAACAAACAAACGCCGCTATCTCAGCTGTGCAAGTGCGCGGGCAATTGGCAAAATTTCTGCCCTCCTATATGTTGCCAGATCGATTCTTCACCCTCAGCAGCCTGCCTTTTACCCCGAACGGAAAACTGGACTATTCTTTTTTAGAATCTTACCTGGAGGAACAAATGTATGGAGGATGCTAAAATTCTTGCTCTTTTGGCAGGTGCCTGTGCCGCTCCTCAAATATGCACCAATTTAAATTTAGATTTAATATCTAGCGGTCTGCTCGATTCTCTGGCGCTTATAACCTTTTTAAATTCGTTAGAGGACGAAATGAACATCGAAATCCAGCCCACACAGGCCGAGCATCACGAGTGGGCCACCCCCGCTTCTGTTTTGGCCCTTATCCACCGTTTGCGCGTATAATATTGATTCTATTCTGTCCCATTGTTTAAGCTTATTTTTACATACTTGTATTTTATACTTGCTGTTCAACATACTTTTCTTTTATAGCATAAGATATTACTACAAAAAATCCGACAGGCTCTTTATAGCCTGCCGGATTTATATATTGTAAAACTACTGCACCATAAACAAAACGCCCAGCGTGCGGGGGCCGCAGTGGGCCGAAATTGTGCCACTGGCGCGGGTTACATATACCTCTTTAAAGTCGGCATATTTTTTAATTTCCTGTTTTGCCAACTCTATGTCGCTATCGGGCGAGCCGGAGTGGGTAATAAAAATACGGCTCAAATCCAAATTAGCCTCAGGCGCCAATTGATCTTTTATATATTCTTTCAAAACCTTTTCCATATCGCCGCGGTACTTTTTTCCCACGTCCATTTTTCCGCCATTGGCGTTGTCTACCCGTATGCAGGGCTTTAATTTCAGTATATTAGCGCCAAAAGCAGCCACGGCACTGCACCGCCCGCCTGCCCGCATAAACTCGAGGGTGTCCAGCACAAAGCTTGCCCGGGTTTTGGGGCGCATGTCTAATAATTTATTTTGTATTTCACTAGCAGACATCCCCTGCTGTATCATTTCGCCCGCTTTTGCCACCAAATGCCCAAAACCGGTAGAAAGGCTGGCCGAATCTATGGGGTAAACATTTCCTATTTCTTCGGCGGCAATACAGCAGTTTTGATGCGCTGCAGAAATTCCCGATCCTAAGTTGATATGCAGTACCTCATAACCCTCTTTTACCCATTTTTCAAAAAAATCGTAATATTCTGCCGGGGCAATGGCGGCTGTTTTTGGCAATATCCCATCCTGCCGCCATACTTTATACATTTCATCCGGGGTTATATCTACCCCGTCGGTATAGCTTTTTTCCCCAATTAATATATGAAAATGAAAAAACTGAACATCAAACTTATTTTGCAGCTCACTGCCAATATCGCAAGTGCTGTCTGCACTTAAAATAACTTTTTTCGCCATTGTATTCTCCTCCATCCTTTGGCTACCAACATACCGCAGGCCTTTTTATAGCTTCCCTTATTAAAATAACACACTTGGCTGCTTTTCAACAAGCGGCATTATTTTACCCCTTTCATTTGGTTGTTTTTATTCTTCAAATCATGTAAACTTAGCTTGTAAACGAAGCAACGCTTTTTCTGTTTTTATATTGTTGTGTTCGTATTAAATACATGGGAGTTTTTTTAATGCCCAGCAGTCCACTAAATTTTTACACCACCCCGCCTCTGCAAAAGCAAGATTTGCAAAATATTGCTTTTGAAAACGCAGATATTGCTATTTTTATGCTGGACACCCAAACCGGCCTTATCGTGGCGTGCAACCATAAAGCTTCGTCCAACCTGGGCATTTCGCCCGAAAATATGTTGGGCCGCCCTCCGTCTAAAGTATATCCTACAGATTTTTCTAGTTTTATCAATAGCCTTTTGCAGGGCACCTATTATAATAATCCTGTTCCACAGGCTTTTTTTCATAGAGACAACAAAGAATGGCTGTATGTAACCCTAAAAGAAGTAACCCTAGATACAGGCCTTACCCTTGCTATTTTTTCCGTAGCCGATGTCTCGGGCATGCAAAGCAAAGACATCAGCTATCTTCACTTGGCCTACTACGATACACAGCTTAATATACCAAACGGAAATAAACTGGAAGAAGATTTCAAAAAAATAGTTTCTTTTGAACATGTGGCCCTTGTTCATTTCGACATCAATCGTTTTAGTATCATCAACGAGGTTTTTGGTTGGGCTACAGGAGATTTTCTTTTAACACAAATTAGAGATTGGATGCTGGCCACCGCTGTGCCGGGCTGCACCCTTTACCGTGTAAACAACGGGCAGTTTGCCCTGCTTATACAAGATATCACTTTTGCCGGTGCCAAAAAACGCGCAAAGCAAGTGGTAGATCGTTTTAAAGAGCCTTGGCAAACCCTGCGCGAGGGCAGCCTTCCCCTTTATTGCACCATTACCATGGGGCTTATGTATGGTAATTTTGTACGGGGCGACGTACGCAACCAGCTTTTTCGTTTGTTAAATGCAGCTGATTCTGGCTTGGCTTTTACTGTATACGATGCCAAATTGGATAAAGAAATAAAACATCGCTTTTTGTTACGGCAAAGCCTTATTACCTGTATGCAGCAGGATATGAAGGGCTTTTCTTTGGTGTACCAGCCCATTGTAAACCCTAAAACCGGTGTTTGGACTGGGGCCGAAGCACTCTGCCGCTGGGTTTCTCCGGAGGTAGGCCCTGTGCCCCCCAATGTATTTGTACGTATTATTGAGGATGTTGGGCTTGCGGGGCGGCTGGATCGCTGGGTGCTGGAAACCGCTTTAAAAGAATGCGGAATGCTTGCGCTAAATGAAAAAGCTTTTTTACTGGATATAAACCTTTCACCTCTGCAAAGTTTAAGCGAAAGCTTTTTGCTTTATCTTCAAAATATACTGCGCAAAAACAAATTTCCCACTTTTAAGCTCTGCCTCGAAATTACAGAGGCTGCCAAGTTCGATTTTTCTCCCCAAAATCTTAGCCTTTTGCAAAAAATGTTGGATTCGGGCATTCAAATTGCACTGGATGATTTTGGTACGGGCTACAGTACCTTCCAAAACCTGATACGCCTGCCTGCCCATATATTAAAAATCGAAAAATCCTTTATCGATTCTCTTGTAGATGACCCTTACCTCAAGTATCTTTTAAAAATGATGCTGGATTTGGCACACGCCGCAAAAATGCGGGTGGTTGTAGAGGGTGTAGAAACACCCGAGCAACAAAAGCTGGTTACAAATTATGGTGCCGATTTTATACAGGGCTATTACTACAGCAAACCCCTTAGTATGGCCGAACTTGAAAAGAACTTAAAAAACTTTAGATAGGACTTTGCAATGAAAACCGCAATTGTATGTGAAGGCGGCGGTATGCGTGGTGTATTTACCGCCGGCGTTCTTCAATCTTTTTTAGAGGCTCGCTTTGTGGCAGATGAGCTTGTGGGTGTTTCTGCCGGTGCCTCCAACGGAATGTCGTATGTATCAGGCCAGTTTGGGCGTGGTTACCGTACCAATGTAGACTATGCCGGAGACAAGCGGTACATCAGTTTTCGCAACTGGGTGCGTACCGGCTCCCTGTTTGGAGTAGACTTTGTTTTTGGAGAAATTCCAAAAAAAATTAGACCCCTTCGATTATAATGCCTTTTTTTCTTCTCCCACCAATTTTTTTGCCGGTACTACCGATGTTGAAACAGGCAAGCCCGTTTTTTGGGGCAAAGAAAACATTGATGAAAATCTTGCTGTTATTAAAGCCTCCTGCGCGTTGCCTGTAATGGCCACTATGGTACCCATACAGGGGCGCCCTTATTTAGATGGCGGCGTTTCCGCCCCCATTCCATTTCAAAAAGCGTTAGACGATGGCTGCGAGCATCTGATTATTGTTTTAACCCAGCCACGCGGATACCAAAAACAACCTCAAAGTATGCGCGGTATCTACCGTGCGTGGTACCGCAAATACCCCGCTTTGGTACAGGCCATTAATAACCGCCACTTGGTTTATAACAACAGCCTTGTAAAAATTGCCCAGCTTGAAAAAGAGGGCCTTGCAACCATTATTGCGCCGGATGCCCCCCTAACGGCAGACCGCTTTGGTAAAGATAAAGATGCTCTGATAGACAGCTATAACATTGGCTTTTCCACAGGGCAAAAAGCCACCGCTTCTTTTTCTTTTTAATTTTTCACTTTTTATATCTATAAAAAGCAGGGCCATAAAAGGCCCTGCTTTTTAGTTTCTTTTAAAAGTATAGTTAAGCCCGCCAACCACCGTTAAACTCACTTCGTTGTATCCAATGTAAGTAAACTTAGCATCGGCATCCGCCTGCGGCGCCGGGCGCATCTCTCCATCCACCAAATAATAGTTTCCACTAAAAGGCAGCACATCAAAGGTATGCCCCTCCTGCGTAATTACCATGGTGCCGCCGCCATTTGTCGAAACCCATTCTCCCTGCAAAAACAATGTAAAAAACTGACGTCCCATTAAAATGTTTCCCACATCTATTGTGCCAGAAAGTTCTTTCAGCCTCTGCAAATAGGCTCCGTTTAAAGATGCGTTTGGCCCCGCCTCACTGTAAATTCTGCATGCCTCTAAATACAGGGCCGCTTCCTCTACATCCTCTACCTCCAAAAAGTATAAAACAGCTTCTTCGTATTGGCCCTCTCTGTAGCGCGAAAGCCCTGCGTGATAAACCGATATGCGAAGCTCCTCTACCTTTTGCGGGCTGTTTAAAAAATCCCCAAGATTTAGATAGGCCCTGTATTTTTCTAAAATACTGGTTTGCCCCTCTGCCCCAACGTAGGTTTTCAACTTTTCAACAACTTTTCCACTGTCTTTGTAATCCGTTATTTCTTCCAACAACGCAATTGCACTATCATACTGTTCATTTTGCATCCACTGAAACGCTAAAGAATACTTTGCGTCTTTTATTTCCTGCTCGCTGTTAAAAAATCCATTCATTTGTTCCAGCTCATATATGCTGGCCTCGTACTTGCCCTCCTGCTTTAGCAACATAGCCTGAGAATATGTTATTTCATCCTCAAAAACCCCGCTTAGCCATGGGGTATTTTTAGAAATCGAAATTACCTGGGCGTACTCACCGTTTTCAAACGCTGTATTGGCACGCGCTTTTTGAACCACCACAAAAACAAGTAAAAGCAGCACCAGCGCCACAATGCCCGCCACTGCCCCCAACGCAATTTTAATCCCCTTGGCATCCAGCTTAAACTGAGACAAATAAACCAAAAGATCATTTTGCTTTTTGGGTTTTCTTCTTACCGGCGGTTTTAGGTGTGTTTTGGGCAGTGCGGCCTTTTTAGGCTGCGCACTTTCTTCCTTTGTCACTTCTTTCGGTTTTACATCCGGCACCGGCATCGCAGTTTTTACCGGCACATTTTGCCCCGTATATCCTGCGTTTATCCCCTGGTTTGCCTCATCCAACACTATTGGTTTAATAAGCACACTTTGATAGGCAACTTCCGGTTGCTGCGGCACCACAATTTGCGGATACTGCCTTGGAACGGGGATGCTTTCTGTAATAACCGGGTAACTTTGGGGCAGGGGCAAACTGCCTGTATTTTCAGGGGGCAGGCAATCTTCCAACTGTACCAAAAAAGCCTCCAGGCTGGGTATTCTGCGGCTTCGGTCTACCTGTGTGGCACTGTTAATAATGCTTTTTAGGCGGCCTATACCGGGCAGCAAGGTAAGCATTCCCTGGTTTTGGCGCGCCAAAGCTTCTGGCGGAGGTACTTGCTGTAATAAGGTATACAAAACAGCCCCCGTAAAATATACGGGGGTAGAAAGGAGTACCTTTCCCCTATATTGTTCCGGGGCCGAATACCCCGGGTAAGTGGGCATTATTTCGGGGCGCTGCCCACGAAATATAGTTTCTTTTAAAAGCAAGCTGTCCTGTTCAACCAACACATTTTCCGGTGTAAGCAAAAGATCAAAATTTGGCTCTTGGCTTACAGAGATTAACTGGTGAATAAAAGAAATTCCCAGCCGGACTACTTTTTCCTCCTCCATAAGCTCCCTCCCACAGGCAGTTATGTATTAAAACTGGCCATTCGCTTTCTTTTTGCCAGACGCCACCTGTACCACTATTGCCAATAACAAAGAAATTACCGCCACTGCAATTAATATTATCGGTACCCACTCAATACTTTTGCTGGTTTCTGCCGTTATAGTTTCGTCTCCGGTAATAAAATCTATCTTGTTCTTTTTAAGCAGTTTTCTCAATTCGCTTACATGCACACAGCCATTAATATTGCTTCCATCTGTAAAGCCCATTGTATTAATGCCCACAACCTTGCCGCTGCTGTCTAAAAGAGGCCCGCCAGAGTTTCCTCCCGAAATGGATGTGTTGGTTTGAATTGCCTTTACCTTTGCAGAGCCATCTCCAAAAATATAGCTTTCGCGTATGGCGCTAATAACACCGTTTGTCATGGTAATGGCATCTTTAGAGGAATCTATGGTAACTTCATCTCCCTTAATCTGGGCACCCATCTGGTCCGCTGTACCGGGAAAGCCCAAAGCATACACCGCAATGCCGCTTTCTACATCATCACCGTGCAGCGGTAGCACTACAATATCCGGGATACGCCTTTTAGGGTTTAAAATGCATAAGTCGTGCACAGGTTCATCCACTTCTATTTCAGCCTCTACATACTTTCCGGTATCGTAAAGGATATAAATTTCTTCTGCATCCTCTATTACGTGATGGTTGGTTACAATATATACTTCTTTTCCCTCGCCAATTGCAAACCCCGTACCAATATAAGAGTTTCCATCGCTTGCATATACCACAATTCTCACTACGCCTTGGCGGGCGTCCCTTACCACCTGCGGTATGCCCCCCTCAGAGGCAAATACAGGTACCGCAAGCAATACCACAAACACCAAAGCCAAAAAAAGTATCCCTACTTTTTTGCCCAATACTTTTTTCATGCCGTTCCCCCTCAAATTTATATACCAAAAAGCTATAACTAGTTTATTATAGTATAGTATACCATGTAAGTTGTGTTCAGCATAGACGTGTCTTTGTGTTTATTTAAACTTTTGGGCCTCTTTTTGCCATTTTTACATCAGGCAGCACCGTATGCTTATTTTTTGTTTTTCTTTTCAATATCTTTAATATTTATCCGCAAAAAAACCGCTGTATTGTAAAATACAGCGGTTTAGCTTACATAAGTTTTCTATTTAAAAATCTGCTTTCCAAAGCCCGTGGAGGTTACACCATTCGTATACAGTTACTGGTTTATCTCCCGCTGTCAAAACAAACTCGGCTTTGGGCTCTTCTCCCGGTGTAAGCCACTGAAACTGTGTTTTTTCCTGAGAGTGCAGGCACACCCACCCAATATGATGCTCGTCTAACATAGGATGAGGAACAGACCCCACCTGCACCTCAACAGTATTGCCGTTTACAGTGTATACCGGCACATGCTTTTCGGTTGCAGCATCGGTTGTATTGGCAACCAGTTCTTCCATCTGGTCGCCGCAGCATACCATTTTCACACCAGAATCTTCCACTTTAAAAACGATGTTTCCACAGTGTCTGCAAATAAAAAACTTGGCTTCCTTTTTCATCCTTATACCCTCCCAAATAGTATTTATCAGTGTTGTGGTTTTAGCAGGTAAATCTACACAAAAACCACCTCTGTCAACCATATTATATAGCATCCATATGGGCATTACCATATCTTCTTTTAAAATGCATCGCTCAAATATTGCTAATTTTTTCTTCCCATTCTGCCTGTTTAAAGCCCACCAGTATAAAATCATCTCCCAGTAAAATAGGCCTTCTTACCATCATCCCACTGCTGGCAAGCAGGTCGTACTGTTCCTCTTCTGTAAAAGTGGGCAGTTGTGCACTTATGCCTTGGTCTCGGTACAATTGCCCGCTGGTATTAAAAAACCGTTTTAGTGGTAGCCCGCTTTTTACCTGCCATGTTTTCAGCTCGTCCTTTGTTGGGTTTTGCTCTCTAATATCTCTCCACTGGTATTCTACACCGGCCTTATCTAAAAACTCCCTTGCTCTTTTGCAGGTAGTGCACCCCGGATGTCCTATCATTAACATGCTTTTCTCCTTTATGCTTTTCAATCTTTTTAAAGAGCGCCCCATAAGCCTGTTTCTTCAAATTCTTGCACCAAATGGTTCGATTTTGAGGTAATGGTTTGAGGAAATCCCAAAACCGATAAAAGCCGAATGGCGTTACGCCCAGTAGCCGGGCCATCTTTTAGTTGATAGTTACACAATACGCCCTGGCCTTCTACCGTTTCTTCAAAATGCTTGTTTTCATATATTTCTTTTAGCATTTGTGTCAGTTCTATATCATGGGTAGCTGCCATGCAAACACCCGGCAATCCGCTTAAATAATGCAGTACCGATGCCGATGCCGCCACCCTCTCTATTGTGTTGGTCCCTTTTAGTATCTCATCTACAAACAGGTAGCAATATTCTGCCTCTGCTTTTTGTATCAGCCTTTTCATCGATTTTATTTCGGCCACAAAATAGCTGTCCCCATCTATAATGTTATCTTCAACTGCCATCGAGCTTACCACCATACCCGGATGAAGCGCAAAGCCCTGTGCGGTGCAACTGCCAATGGTTTGAGCCAAAATACAGTTAATTGCAACTGCTTTAATAAAGGTAGATTTACCCGACGCGTTAGACCCGGTAATCAGCACATCTTTTGCAAAATGGGCGCTGTTGGTAACCGGCTCCTCCAAAAGAGGGTGGTACATTCCCTCCATTTCAATGGTTTCATCCTTCACAAAATCAGGCTCTGTGTAACTGTCTGGCAAGCTTTCTCTAAAAGAAGCCGTGCAAATAGCCAGTTCCAGCTCTCCCAAAAGCTCTATCAGTTCCATCATTTGTTCTTGCTTTTTAACCAAAGTTTCTGCTAGCTTTGCGTAGCTTAAAATAGGCAGTAAAAAAAGTGACGTGGGGTTTGGCAGGCCGGTGCTTTCTACCATTTGGTCAAAGGTAAGCATTCGCAGGCTTTTTCTAAAACTTAAAAAATTTTTTTGCTGTTCCCTTAGCCTTTGTGCATCCTCTGGCAACACATCCTGCAACAATTTCGCCAGCTTTTTGCCGGTGGCCAGCATGCCCGAAATATACCGTACCGAATAAAAATTCCCTGCATTTTTTGCCTTTGCCATCATGGTAAGCGCAAAATTTGCCATTAAAGCAAATAGCAACCACAACCCTGCCACCTGATAAGAAACAAAAAACAAAACAATTGCTATAAAGGGGGCAAATGCCAAAATCCAGTAAAGTGTGCGGTTTTTAAACCTCATTTGCCCTGCATCAAAGGCCGACGTTTGCAGTTCTGCCATGTTGCGTCGCCCCAGCTTTGCAAAAGCAACCTGCGTTTTCAACCGCAGTTCTGCTTCTTGTTCAAAACATTGCACCCGTTTGTTGCGTGTTTTTATTTTTTCTTCCTCTGCCGGTAGGTGCAGCGCTGCATATTGCCATACATCTCCCACAGTGCTTTGGCTGGTATTTAGCCTAAAAAATATTTCATCCATATCAAGGTCTGCCCACGTCAGCGCGTCAATGTGTTTTGGGGGCAATTTTCCCGAGTTTTCATATCCTTTCCAAAAAGAGTGCGCAGCATTTTTACCTGCCGAGCCAGTGGGCACTGTGCCAAAGGCCTGTTTTATTTTATTTTCTCTTTTTTGGGCATCCATTCTGTTTTTAACCGTAAGCACAATGGCAAGTAGCACCACTGTTGCCCCCGCTACAACCCATATCTCCATCCAAAGGTTCTCCTCTCAGGGTTAGCAATCGTGGCATCGGCAGCTTTATTTTATAACTTCCACACCTCTGGATTGGTGGTAGAAACAGCCACTGCCCCAGCCGAAAGTGCATTTACCACATCTTCTTTATCCGCAATCAATCCGCCCGCAATCATTGGTACCGGCAGGCCTTTTGCTATTTTTTGCAGTACCTTTGGCATGGCACCGGGCAATACCTCTAAAAAGTCTGTATTTTCGGGCGATACCTGTTTGTGAAGGTTTTCCAGCGCCAAAGAGTCTAACAAAAACAAACGCCGTATTCCAATAAGCCCTTTATGCAGTGCGTGCTGTACAAGGGCGGGCCGGGTAGAAATAACCCCCTGCGCTTTGGTTGCCTGTGCAATGTACTCCACAGCCGATTCTTTCAGCGCCAACCCATCTATCAAATCTACATGTACCACGGCTGCTTTGCCCGCTCTGTGCAGTTTTTCTACAATGCCCGGTATACTAACCACCGTGCCAAACAAAACAAAAACCACCCCTGCGGGGCAGGTAAGGCATTTGTAAAGCCCCTCTTCGTCTTTTACTGCGGCAATCACGGGTTCCCCTTCTAACAATTTAAGCATCTCGCTTTTTTCCATATTTCCCTCCCTGCCTTTTTTTATCCATTATTGATGGGATGCAGCCTACAATTTAGTGCTTCAATTAAGCTACTCTCTCCCGGCGCATAAAACAAACCATTTACTCTTTGGTTGGCGCACAAATAGACGCCTAAAAATGTGTACCCTTTTATTTAAAAACTTCTATATTGTGTTTTGTTTATTTATTTAAGTATAGCACAAAAATACCCCTTTAAAGATTCATCTTTAAAGGAGTATTGGCGGTTTGCTTATTCTTTTAAAAGGGTTCGTGTTGCAACAAATTTCGCATCTGTGCCCGCAATATCGCACACAGCATCACCGGTATATACCGGTGCTTGCAGGGTTAGCCCGTTTAGGCATAAAACCGCTTGCTGCACCATGTTTTTGGGTATTTCAGTATCTGATTTTACCGGTACTCGGCAAATATGCGCCCCTTTTATAATGGCAGTAGAGGTAACAGTGCGGGTTGGGTGGGTAAGCTCTTTTTTTCCGTAAACTTCTCCCCGTATGCAGGCGTTGCCGGTAACCTTATATCCATTTTCTTCATCCACTTTTAAATGGCAGCCTTTGGGGCAAACAATACAAATCAGCTCTTTCATACCGCATCTCTCTCCCGCACACAAACCGTTAAACTCTGGCCCAATACACCCTTCAATACTGCTGTCGGTAAGGTGATTTTTTCCATCTCTCCGGGTGCCATAGTTTCTTTTTTATAGGTGGCAATTTCTTCGCTGCCGCTTGTAACCACAACTTTTGCATTTTTATAGCTTTTGCGCACCCTAAAAGATACCTGAACGGCCTTCTCTATGTTTTTGGGGCGTATTTTTTGCGGTACTGTATACCCAACGCCCTCCCCGTTTTGCAAGTTTATATACTCTTCTGCCTGCTGCTCTCCCTTTGCGGCATACACAGCCGCCGCCTTACCTGCCCGGCTACTTTCTTCTGTAACAAAATCCACCAAATCATGCACATGTGCCACATTGCCACAGGCAAATATACCGGGGGCGCTGGTTTCCATATTTTCGTACACCGCCGGGCCGTTTGTTCTTTTATCTATGGCAATTCCGGCAAGGCGTGTAAGTTCGTTTTCGGGTATCAACCCTACAGATAATAAAACCGTATCACATTCAACCGTTTTTTGAGTGCCCGGTATGGGCTGCCTGTTTTCGTCTACCTGCTGTACCACCACTCCCTCTACCCGTTTATCGCCAATTATCTCTGTTATGGTGTAAGAAAGATACAGTGGTATTCCGTAGTCATCTAGGCACTGTACAATATTGCGCGCCAGCCCGCCGGGATAGGGCATTACCTCGTAAACCCCCAATACCTCTGCTCCCTCCAGCGTCATGCGGCGCGCCATAATCAGCCCTATATCCCCAGAGCCTAAAATAACCACCTTTTTACCAATGCTATACCCCTCAATATTTGTATACAACTGGGCTGCTCCCGCTGTAAACACCCCCGCCGGGCGTGTACCGGCAATGCCAATTGCACCTCTGGTACGCTCGCGGCAGCCCATGCCCAGCACAACGGCTTTTGCCGTTATTTCTGTATAGCCTTGTTTTGGGTGCACAAATGCTATGTTGTGTTTTTCATCTAGGTTTAACACCGTTGCCTCACATAGCACTTCTATTCCGCTTTCTGCAAGTTTGTTTATAAACCTTTCTGCATATTCGGGGCCGGTAAGCTCTTGTTTAAAATAGTGCAGGCCAAACCCGTTGTGTATGCACTGGTTTAATATCCCGCCTAGGTCTGCGCTGCGCTCCAGCAGCAAAACAGTTTTGGCGCCTTCCTCTTTTGCGGCCAGCGCTGCCGCAAGGCCTGCGGGCCCGCCGCCTATTACAGCTACATCATAATTGGTTTTCATACGCCCGCCTCCTCCCGCTTGGTTTTGCCATATATTATAGTGGTGCCTCTGCCGTCTTGTGTTATTTCTTCTTGCTGTATTCCACTTTCTCTTGCAATAATAGCCTGTACACGCGGTCCGCAAAATCCACCCTGACAGCGGCCCATACCCGGTGTACATCGGCGCTTAATACCATCCAGCGATACCGGCGGTATTGTACGGTGCAGGGCCTCTACAATTTCCCCTTCGGTAACTGTTTCGCATCGGCAAATCACTGTGCCATATAGCGGGTTTTTGCAAACCAGCTTTTTCTTTTCTTCTGCGCTTAAATATTTAAAGCGCACCACTCTGCGCATATTGGTTGTCCCTTTTTTAGGGATTAAAAACAACCCCGCCTGTTGCAGCATGTTTTCTAAATCTGCCGCTATAGCCGGTGCCGCTGTTAACCCCGGAGATTTAATGCCGGCCGCCTGAAAAAATCCGGGCGTTTTAGCCGATTCTTCCACAATAAAATCATCTGCATTTGCCACCGCACGCAACCCCGCAAAGTTGCGGATATTTTCTCTAAATTCAATGCCCTGCACAGCACGCATGGCCGATGCCTTTATATAGCATAACCCCTCTTCTGTGGTAGAAGTGTCGTCCGGCATACTGTTGCCCGTATTTGGCCCCACAATTAGATTGCCGTGTACCGTTGGAGAAACCAACACACCCTTGCCCTCCGGCGTAGGACACTGAAACACCACATGCTTTACCAAGTTTCCCTGGGTTGTATCCAGTAAAAAATATTGCCCCTTGTTGGGCCAGATGGTATAGCTGGATTTTTCCACCATGTTGCATATATCGGCTGTATGTATGCCCGCCGCATTTACCACAAACCGCGTAAAAAATACTTCTGTATCGGTATACACCGCAAACCCATCGTTTGTTTTTTCTATTTTTTGCACAGGGCTGTTTAAACAAACCTGCGCTCCATTTTGTACCGCAACCTCTGCTTGTGCCAGCGCCAGTTCCCACGGGTTTACAATGCCACCTGTGGGGGCATAAAGCGCGCAGGTTGCCTCAGGGCTTATGGCCGGCTCCATCCCGCACAATTCTTCTTGCTCCACAATTTTTAACCCCGGCACACCATTGGTCTGCCCTCTGGCATACAGTTCTTGTAATTGGGCACGGTCGGCATCTGTAAAGCCAACCACCAAAGACCCTGTTTGCTTATAGGGTATGTCTAAATTTTTACACAGCTCCTGTATCATGGCATTGCCCTGTACATTGTACCGTGCCATTTTTGTGCCGGGCTCGGGGTCGTACCCCGCATGCACAATGGCGCTGTTTGCTTTTGTGGTTCCCATGGCAATATCATTCTCTTTTTCCAGCAAGGTGACTTTTACGTTATAAAAAGACAACCTGTATAAAAGTGAACATCCAACAATGCCCCCGCCAATAATAATTACATCCTGCATATTTGCCTCCTGTGTTGCTTTTGTTCTGCTTTTTTGCATACAAAAAAGAGCCCTGCATCGGGTAACCTAAAAAGGCCCCTGCCTGGCTCTCCACTCTCGGCTGGCATTTGAAGTTTATAGCTATATTATAGCACAAAGCAGTATAGCACAGCAATAATGTACTATTCTGTCTTTAGCTTGTTACTTGCGCTTCACTTGGTTAATACCGCGTTACTTGCCTTTACAATATCCTTTGCTTGTAAACTATCTTTGGTATAAGGTTTATTACAATGCCTTTTCAAACAGCAGGCTTTCCGCCTCTTTACCTGTTTTTAATATATGTTTATACGTTTTAGGGGATGGAGCAAATCCATTTTTAATCAGCACTTTTTGTGATGCTATATTTTGCGGGCTTACGCCTGCTTTAATCTTACATAACTTGTGTATTTCTTTCGCTTCTTGCAAAACCAATTGCACGGCCTTGGATGCATATCCTTTTTGCTGGTACTTCTCGCCTATCCGGTAGCCCAATTCTGCCGTTGCTACCGGAGCATACACGATGTCAATAAGGTTTATCCTTCCAACAATTTCTTCTTTATCATTAATAATTAAGTAAAAATAATCTGTTCTATCTATTTGATTCTTCAATAACTGTTGGGCTATTAAATCAAACTCTTTCATTTTATAATAGCCGTCTTGTCTGCCAAGCCCGATGCTTTCAAAATACTGCCTATTTTCCAGCTCAAATAAAAATAAACCCTTTGTATCTTCGTTTTGCAACAATTTTATCTGCATTTTCTGTACCTTTCTTCGTTCTTCCCAAAACCATACTGCTATGCTTATTTTTTACAAAGACAAAACGGATGCCCTTCGGTGTCAAGCATCGTTACAAAATGATTGCCGCCAAATTGCACGGCAGCTTTAGACGCGCCAAGACAAATTGCTTCTTCTACCGCTGCGGCCAAATCATCAACCTGAAAATTAAAGTGCATTTGTTTCTGCTGTTTGCCCGGTTCTTCCGGCCAAAGGGGCGGATTGTATGGTACATCATCTGTTTCCACAAACAATAGTATCATGTCGTTATAGGCCTTTAAGGCCAAACAATCAAAAGCTATCGTCTTTTCCCATCCCGTAAGCTCGGCATAAAATTCTCGAGCCCGGTGTGCGTCGGCGCAGTCGATGGTCAAGTCTCCAATGGTTATATTCCAAACCATAAAAAATCCCCTCTTCTCTTTAAAATATACAACATAAACTTTTATGGTTCTTATAGATATGTGTCGTTTTGAGTTTATTATAAAAAAACCAGACCGAAATGGACGCAAATTTGCATCAATTCCGGTCTGATAATGTTGGTACGCCCGACTGGATTCGAACCAGCGGCCTTTTGAGTCGGAGTCAAACGCGCTATCCAACTGCGCTACGGGCGCATAAATAAAGTTTTGCGGACACGTATTTAATTATACCAATCTTTACCGCTTTGTAAAGTGCTATGTTTTTGCATCCCTTTTGCAAAGCCCCCTTTTATGCTTTTCTACGTTGCTTTCTTTCCTTGTCTTTTCTTGACACCATGCGGCAAAATGGCCTATACTTTAAATGTAGAATTTCTTTTTTTGCAGGTAATATTTTTAAAAAAGTAGTGCCCCTGTTGAGGGCATTTGTTTTTTCTTATATTTACTGCTTTTGTTCTTTTACTGTATTTGTACCCTATATCCTTTTTTGTAACACTTCTCTATTTTGAGGGGATTTGCTTTGAAGATCACACCCAAAAGACAAAAGCGGAGCTGGCCTCTGCGCAATATGTTTCTTGTTCCTATCATTTTGATTTTGTTGCTACAGGCTGCAATCAATGCGGGTTTACTTTTTCGTTCTCTTATTTTACCCGAGGTAACAAAAAGCTCAGAAATTATACTGTCCCAGCGTACACTTACGCGGGGGCAGGATTTTGAGAACCAGCTTAACCGCTCGGCTACAGAGCTGCAAACGGCCGAATTGGATATGCGTCAAAAAATAGAGATGGTTTTGCAAGAAACTGGCTTTTCTTCCGACCAAATTGTGCGCAACCCTGCCCTTTCCAATCAAATATTGCAATCTATTTCCGATACTATTGTAGCGCTGGCAAAGAAAAACGATATTTCCAGCGCCTTTATCATATTAGATGCATCTTCCGAAACTTTTGCGCAGGATTACTCTTATCCTTCTTTGCGCATCAATGCCACCGGCCGGGCTGTAAACGAAAAAACTCTTACTCTGGCCTGCGGGTCTATATTTTCTTTAAAGCAAATGATTTCTTTGGATATGGCCTGGGCGCCTTACTGTACTTTGTCAGAAACTAACAGCCAAAACTCGTTTTTTTACCGGCCGCTTACCGCCGCGCGTTTGGGTGGGCCTGCAAACAGTTCTTATTATGGCTATTGGTCTTCTTATAAAGCTACAGCAGAAAAAGAAGCCGGTATTGCCTATACCTTACCCCTGTTTACTGCCGATTCTCTTCCCATTGGTGTAATAGGGTTTGAGATTTCTGAAAGCTTGATGCAAGAACTGCTGCCAGCAGGCGATTTATGGTCCTCAGATTCGGGCATATATCTTTTAAGCCTTTCAAACAATGATGATTTTGTACCTGTTGCTGCTGTGGGCAGCAACGTTTCTTTTAACACCTTTAACGGAAACTCCCTTTCGATAAATACCGAGGATAATGTTTCTACAACAACCATTGCGGGGGTTGCCTGTACTGGTTCGGTAACTCCGCTTAACATACCCTCCAGTATTTCTTCTTATTATGGTCAGATATGGGCACTGGCCGCTTTTGTTCCTGCCAAAGATTTGGCTTCTTTTTCCAATCAATTTCAAATGATATCCATTGTATCTTCTTTGGTGGTTATTGTGCTGGGCCTTATTATTGTATGGATTGTAAGCAACGAGATACTGCATCCCCTGCAAAATGTAATGCGAGACGTAAAGCATTTACAGCCGGATGGTACCGTGAAAATTCAAAAATCGGGCATAAGAGAAATTGACACTCTAACCGAGGCCATTGAAGAAATGAGCCTGAATGTTTCTGCCTTTGCCTCCAAAGTTTCTAAAATAATGGATTTGGCGCGGGTACCTGTTGGCGTATACGAATACCAAAACGATGACGGAGTTCTTTGCAGTTCTGGTTTGTTTAGAATACTAGACTGGGATGATTCTCCCTCTGCAAATTTTCTCATTCAAAAATCCGATTTTGAGAACAAAATGGCTGCTTTGTATGCTTTTAGATGCGAAGATGACAAAACACTCTTCCACCTTAACAATAAATTTCCCAGAAAATGGATACGCATTATCGAAACCACAATGGACGGAAACCGTTTGGGTACCGTTACCGACGTTACCCGTGAAATAGAAAATCAGCAGCGTATAGAGTACGAGCGCGACTACGACGCTCTTACCGGCATTTTTAACCGCCGGGCCTTTTTGCTGCGTGCACAAACATTGTTGTCGCGTTCCGACGCGCTAAAAACAGCTTGTATTATTATGTGCGATTTAGACAACCTAAAGTATGTAAACGACACCTATGGGCACGAATCGGGAGATGCCTATATTCGTTGTATGGCACAAATACTTACAAACCTGGCCCCACAGCACAGCCTTGTTGCAAGACGCTCGGGCGATGAGTTTGTTATCTTTTTATATGGCCTTTCATCTAAACAAGTTGGCCGCCAAATGATTGAGTCTCTTTGGGCGCAGCTCGACCAGGCTTCTATTACTTTGCCGGACGGACGCAAATATCCGCTGCGTTGTTCTGGCGGATACGCTTGGTACAACAACAATATTATGTCTTTGGCAGAGCTTACACATTATGCAGACTTTGCCATGTACAGCATTAAACACAGCAAAAAAGGCAGTGTAACCGAGTTTTCCAAATCGGAATATATTCAAAATTCTTACCTTATCAATGGGCAGGAAGCACTGGACCTTATTTTGGAAGAAGCGCGGTTTCGGTTTGCCCTGCAACCGGTTTTTGATTTACGCACCGAGCGTGTTTTTGGTCACGAATACCTTTTGCGCCCCATCGATTCTCCTTTTGCAACTCCTACTGATGTACTGCGGATGGCACGCTCGCAATCTAAATTGCCGCAGCTAGAAAAGGTGCTTTGGTATAAATCGATGGAATTATATGTTAAAATGCGTGAGGAAGGTATTGTTACCGAAAAAGACCATGCCTTTTTTAACTGTATTGGCAGCATGGTGTTTGACCCTGCCGACCAAGTAGAATTTAACGCGCGTTTTGCCCCCTATATACAAAACATTATTATAGAAATTACAGAGGGCGACCGTTTAGAAAGTCTTTCTTCTTTAAAGCAACGTACTCTTGTAAAGCTGGATTCTTCCAGCATGATTGCATTGGATGATTATGGGGCAGGTTTTAACGGCCAGTATAACCTTTTATCTTTACGCCCCCATATTATAAAAGTTGATATTTCCATTATCCAAAATATTCAAAACGACATACGCAAGCAAACCCTGCTTGCCGATGCTGTTTCTTTTGCTCATACTCATGGTATATTGGTAGTGGCCGAAGGTGTAGAAACCCGTGCCGAAATGGAAACAGTTGTAGATTTGAATGTGGATTTTTTACAGGGCTTTTATGTGGGTTACCCCTCTTATGCCATAGAGCCCATTTCGGAAATGGTTTTATCCGAAATACATACCGCTATACAAAAGAAAAACAAAAATGCTATATAACAGCTTTTACAGCTGCTTTTAAAAACTACGTTTTGGCACGTATATTAAAAGAGAGGTAGTAAAACATGGATGCCCGTTTAGAAAAAATTGATCAATTTGTATCTGCCTGCTCCAAAGGACACTTTATGCAGTCTCCCCTATGGGCAAGCATAAAAACCGAATGGAAGAGTGAGTTTATTACCAGTGAAGATGCAGAGGGAAATATCTGTGGCAGCATGCAGCTTCTTATCAGAAAAACGCCTGTTTTTGGCTACTCTCTTATGTACTCGCCCCGTGGGCCTGTTTGCGATATTCACGATGAAAAAACAATTGCAGACCTAATAGCAAAAGCAAAAATACTTTGCAAAAAACACAAGTGTTACGAACTTAAAATTGACCCGGATGTTACAATTGATGATACCCGCTTTTCGGATGCGTTAAAAAAGCAGGGTTTTCGTATTCAAAGTGATATTTCCGGGTTTTCGGCTGCACAGCCCCATTTTGTTTTTAGGTTGTGTATTAAAAACCGTACAGAAGAAGACATTATGATGGGTTTTGAAAAGCAAACCCGTAAAAATGTGCGCCGTGCCGAAAAATACGGAATTACTTCTCGCATTGGCACCCGGGAAGATATCCCTCTTTTTTACGAGATGATTACAGAAACTTCAAATCGGCAGGGATTTGCCCACCGCCCAATTGATTACTTTTACCGTTTATACGATACCTTTGCCCCCCAGCACATGCGATTGTATATTATGGAATATGAAAAAGATATTTGCTGTGCCAGCCTTGTAATGTGTTACGGAAATAAGGTATGGTCTTTATACAGTGGCACCGGTGATTTGCACCGCGAAAAAAAGGCCACCTTTTTAATGCGTATGGAACAAATACGCTGGGGGTTGGAGCGTGGATGTGATATTTACGATTTGATGGGCGTACCCGGTCCTGTAGAAGAAAGCGACCCTTTGTATGGTTTGTATTCTGTAAAAAAAGGCTTTGGCGGAGATTTAGTGGAATTTGCCGGAGAAATGGATCTTATTACCAACCGCTTTATCTTCTTTTTGGCAGACAAAGGAGAAAAGGCATATCGCGGATTTCGCCGAAGCATAAACGCTTTGTTGAAAAAACGCGCATAAATACCAAATATAAGGAGAGTGGTTTGCATGGAGGAACTAAAACAGCGCATTAGAACAGAAGGAAAAGTTTTACCCGGAAACATTATAAAGGTGGACGGGTTTTTAAACCACCGTGTAGACACCAACCTTATGCGCAGCATGGCAAAAGAATTTAGCCGCTTGTTTGATACCACCGGCATTACCGCAGTGCTTACCGTAGAAGCCTCCGGTATTGCACTGGCCACCATTTGCGCCGAAGAGCTGGGTGTACCGATGGTTTTTGCCAAAAAGGCAAAGTCGGACAATATTGAGGGAGGCCTGTACCAAAGCGATATTTACTCCTATACTTATAAAAAGAAAGTAACACTTATTATGTCCAGCCAATGGCTTACCTCTAATGATAAAGTGCTGATAGTAGATGACTTTTTGGCAAATGGTGAAGCCTTGCGCGGCCTTGTAGAAATTGTAAACCAAGCCGGAGCCGAACTAATTGGCATTGGCGTGGCTGTAGAAAAATCTTTTCAGGGCGGGGGCGATAAGCTGCGTGCCGCTGGCCACAACCTGCATGTACTTGCCAGTATTGAAAGCGCAACCGAAGATGGAATTGTATTTGTAGAAAAATAAATTGTTTTGCTTAAATAAAAAGAGGGCGCCAAATAAATGGCGCTCTCTTTTTTGGGTTTATTTTTGCTTAACTTTTCTTAGCAAATTGCGTTTTATTGCAAAGGCAAAATTATAAAAGAATATATTTGGCGTTTACAGTTTCTTTTAAACGGTATTTGTTTGTTGTTTTTAGTTTGCTTTTCAACAAACTGTGCCTCTATTGTTGAAAAACTTCCGGTTCTGCTGATAGTGTGCCAAGCATTGATTGCGGGTATTTTTCGGAGAGGATATATACTTTCCAGAAAAAGTTTTCGTAATCATTGTCTGATATTAAAATCGGTTTACGCAGATACCGTTGGTGTGCAACAATTATATCCTCGCTTTTTAGTTGCAATAGAATTTTATAAAGCTGTTTACGTTTGATTTTTTGGCTTATGCAATTGTACTCAAAATCAAACGCCTCACCTTCGTGCAGCGAAATATATTTTAATACTTCATCTTTTGCTTTTTTTATTTTTTCATTGCGGTATTTCTTGCACCTATAAATTAATACAGCAATTACCACTACAACCAAAATAATTGCTGCTACAGCTATCAAATAATTTGTAAACAATATCATTTCCTCAACTTACTTTTAAAAAAATAAAGGGCAGGCATATCTTTAAAAGAATGCCTGCCCTTTACACTTTTTATTCGCCTACGTTGTACAAAGCTTCCAAGCGTTTCAGGTACTGATAACGCTCTTTGCTGATTTCAACCGCTTCGGGGAAGAGGTTGGCAGCACGATCGGGGAAGCTGAGCTCCAAACGGGAGTAACGGCTCTCGTTGTTGATAAACTCGAGGTAATCGCCGGTGGGCTCTTTAGAATCCATTGTAAAGGGCTTTCCGGTACCTTTCAGGCGGGGATCGTAACGGAAGTTGAACCAGTAACCTGCCTGCTCGGCCTTTTTCATTTCGCTCTGGCAGTTTACCATACCTCCCTTAATGCCATGCATCTCGCAGGGAGAGTAAGCAATGATAAGAGACGGACCCTTGTAGCTTTCGGCTTCGGTAATTGCTTTAAGGGTTTGTGCCTGGTTTGCACCCATTGCAATTTGGGCTACATATACATAGCCATAAGCCATTGCCATTTCGGAAAGGCTCTTTTTGCCAATGTTTTTACCAGCGGCTGCAAATTGTGCAACCTGGCCAATCTGGCTGGATTTACTGGCCTGTCCACCGGTGTTGGAGTAAACCTCTGTATCAAATACAAATACGTTTACATCTTCGCCCGAGGCAAGAACGTGGTCCAATCCGCCGTAACCGATGTCGTATGCCCATCCGTCACCGCCAAAGATCCAGGCGCTCTTTTTGTTCAGATAATCTTTCTCTTCTAAAATTTGTTTGCATGCTGCTACAGAAGAGTTCTTCTCACAGGCGGCAACCAATTTATCAGATGCGGTAAGGTTTGCATTGCCGTCATCCAGGGTGCTTAGGTATTCGTCAACAGCTTCTTTCAAATCGCCTTCGGCAGTTTTGGCAAGCCCTGTTGCAATGCGGATAAGACGGTTACGAATGGCTTTTTGTCCAAGGTACATGCCGTAGCCGTTTTCTGCGTTGTCTTCAAACAGGCTGTTTGCCCATGCAGGACCATGGCCGCTGATGCGGTTTTTGGTGTAAGGGCTGGTAGCAGCCGGGCCGCCCCAGATGGAAGAACAACCGGTAGCGTTAGAAATATACATACGCTCGCCATAAAGCTGAGTAATAAGGCGGGCATAAGCGGTTTCTGCACAGCCTGCGCAAGAACCGGAGAACTCTAGCAACGGCTGATTAAACTGGCTTCCCTTAACAGTGGTTTCAGCCATCATGCCGTCTTTTTTGCCTACATTGGCTACACAGTAATCAAAAGATTCCTGCTTTTGCAGCTGGCTTTCCTGCGGCTTCATTACCAAAGCCTTGCCGGGTGCCGGGCAAACCTGCGCACAAACACCACAGCCCATGCAGTCCAGCGGGCTTACACTTTGGATAAAGCGAAGATTTTCAAGGCCTTTACCCTTCATTTGGGCTGTTTCGATATGTGCCGGTGCATTGGCCATGTCGGCTTCGTCCAAAGCAAAAGGACGAATGGTGGCATGGGGGCAAACATAAGAACACTGGTTGCACTGGATGCACTTGGTGGGATCCCACTCGGGAACATCAACGGCAACGCCGCGTTTTTCAAATGCAGAAGCGCCCTGCTCAAAGGTACCGTCGGCATGATCTACAAAAGCAGAAACAGGCAGGCTGTCGCCATCATTCAGGTTTACAGGTTCCATAATTTCACGAACCATCTTAACCAGCTTTTTGTCGCCGTGCAGGTCTTCTTTTTCGATTTTGTCCTGTGCGGTTTTCCAGGCTTCGGGTACGTCGATTTTTACCAGAGCATCTACGCCGGCATCAATAGCAGCATAGTTTGCATTAACAACATCATCGCCCTTAGAAGCATAGCTTTTGTGTGCAGCTTCTTTCATAAACTTAACAGCTTCTTCGGTGGGAAGAACCTCGGCCAGTTTAAAGAAAGCACTTTGCAGGATGGTGTTGGTGCGCTTGCCCATCCCAATTTCACGGGCTTTATCAATTGCGTTTACAAGGTAAACTTCAACATTGTTGTTGGCAATGTAGCGTTTGCTTTCTGCCGGCAGATGCTGGTCCAGCTCTTCGGCAGTCCACTGGGCATTAATAAGGAATTTGCCGCCCGGTTTTACGTCCTGCACCATTTTAAAGCCTTTGATGATGTAGCTGGGATTGTGGCAGGCAACAAAGTTTGCCTTTTTAACATAGTAAGGTGCCTTAATCAGCTTATCGCCAAAGCGTAAATGGCTGATGGTAACACCACCGGTTTTTTTAGAGTCATACTGGAAGTATGCCTGTACATATTTTTCGGTGTGGTCACCAATGATTTTAATAGAGTTTTTGTTGGCGCCTACAGTACCGTCGCCGCCCAAACCCCAGAATTTGCAGGAAATGGTACCTGCCGGGGTAGTGTCGGGGCAATCGCTGCGCTCGGGCAAAGAAAGATGAGTTACGTCATCTACAATGCCAACAGTAAAGCCGTTTTTGGGCTCATCTGCTTGCAGGTTTTCGTATACTGCAAAAACGCTGGCGGGGGTGGTGTCTTTAGAAGACAAACCGTAACGGCCGCCCACAATTGTTGCGTTGGTTTTGCCTGCCAAAGCAGTTAAAACGTCCATGTACAGGGGCTCGCCCAAAGCACCGGGCTCTTTGGTACGGTCCATAACAGCAATCTTTTTAACGCTGGAAGGAATAGCTTTTGCCAAATGCTCTGCAGAGAAAGGACGGTACAAACGTACTTTTACAATACCTACCTTTTCGCCAGCAGCGGTAAGGTAATCAATTACTTCTTCGGCAACATCGCACAAAGAACCCATTGCAATAATAATGCGCTCTGCATCGGGTGCGCCATAGTAGTTAAACAGGCCGTAATCGGTACCCAGCTTTTTGTTAACTTCGTTCATGTATTCTTCTACAATGCCGGGAACAGCAGTGTAATATTTGTTAGAAGCTTCGCGGTTTTGGAAGAAAATATCACCGTTTTGGTGGCTACCGCGCATGGTGGGATGTTTGGGATTGAGGGCACGGGCACGGAAACCTGCCAAAGCCTCTTGATCTACCATGGTAGAAAGATCTTCCGGATCCCAAACTTCTATTTTTTGCACTTCGTGGCTGGTACGGAAACCATCAAAGAAGTTTACAAACGGTACACGGCCCTTAATGGCAGCAAGGTGGGCTACCGGGGTAAGGTCCATAACTTCCTGCGGGTTAGACTCGGCCAGCATAGCATAACCGGTTTGACGGCAGGCATAGATATCGGAGTGATCTCCAAAAATAGACAGCGCATGGCTGGCAATGGTACGAGCCGATACGTTGATAACAGAGGGCAGCAATTCGCCCGCCATTTTGTACATGTTGGGAATCATCAGTAAAAGACCCTGGCTGGCGGTGTATGTAACAGTAAGCGCGCCTGCATTTAAACTGCCGTGTACCGCACCAGAAGCGCCGCCCTCGCTCTGCATCTCAATAACCGAAACAGTGTCCCCAAACATGTTTTTCATCCCGTTTGCAGACCAGGTATCGGTAATTTCTGCCATCGGAGAAGATGGCGTGATAGGATAGATAGCAGCTACCTCTGTAAACGCATAACTGGCATGCGCAGCAGCAGTGTTCCCATCCATGGTTTTCTTTGCTCTTGGCATTTCTTTCCCTCCATTAATAAATATAAAAAATATAAAAATAAAAAACTAAGCAAAACAACAAGACAAATGGGCGCACTAACCCCCTCGAACGTCCATTTGTCCGCCTATATTTTACCATTCGGTGTACTTAAGTGCAAGGAAAAAAGCATACAAATTGCCGCTTTATGTTTTTTTCCGTACAGATGCCCAAATTGTTAATTAAAAGACAATCAAATATGTACGGTTGGCTTCCCCTATCTTAAAATTTGCCTTATACTTTTTACAAAGTATAAAATTAATTGTTTATTTGACACCTACATGCATAACATATATGATAATTTTATAGATAATTTTTTGGCTAAAGCCGCCGGAAAGGTACATACACTATGGCAGAACAAACAGAAAAAAAGCTGGAAAGCAAAGAGATATATAAGGGCCGAATTGTAGAACTGACACTGGACACGGTGGAACTGCAAAATGGAAAAACATCTACCCGCGAAGTTGTACACCACAATGGCGGCGCCGCTATTGTAGCTGTAAACGAAAAAGGCGAACTTGCCTTGGTACGCCAATACCGGTATGCCTTGCGCCGGCAGATGATAGAGATACCTGCCGGTAAAATTGAGCTTGGCGAGGCTCCCCGTAAAACTGCTATACGAGAATTGAAAGAAGAAACCGGCTGCGTTGCCGAAACTTTTGAGGAGTTTGGTATGGTGGTACCCACCTGCGGATATTGCACCGAAATTATTTATTTGTTTTTGGCAACGGGTCTGCATATTACCCAGCAAAATTTAGACCCGGATGAATTTGTAGATGTTTTTTGGGTTTCGATTGATAAGGCTGTTGAAATGGTAATGTTGGGAGAAATTGATGACTCTAAAACAGTTGCCGGTATTTTAAAACTAAAACAAAAGCTGGATACTGATAAAAATTAGCTTTTATCTTTTCTTTTTAAAGTTTTAAAGTTTTAAAGCAAATAATAAATATTAAATCCCCCTGTGCAGCAAATGCTGCACAGGGGGATTTTTATTTTTTACTTGAAATTTTATTAGTATGCTTTTCTTTTATAATACACTACGATTGTTATTGCATTTAAAAATAAAGTACCTATTAATAAAACCGATGATACAAATGCCACTGCCCCACTGGTATCCATTAAAGCGCCAAAATCACCTATATCTACTAAATAGTTATTATAGGATATTTGAAAAAACAGAGATATGGCGCAAGCAGTGATACTGGCAAAACTTAAAGCGATCCATTTTGTATTATTTTTTACCATCAGCAACATAAGCCCCACAACAGGAAGTATCCATGCAGCCGCCCCCAAAACAAGGCTTGCCAAATTTAAAAAACCCGCATCAAACATAATTTTTCCTCATATAACTTATAATGCATATTTTGCTTTTAAAAACTATACTGCCCGGTTATTTTACTTATGCAAATACTATTTGCATAAAGCAACATGCAGTAAAACCTACACAAAAAAGAGTAAAAAGAATTGTGACAATTGCAATGCTTGCCCTTATTTTTTTGTTTGTAGTATGCCAGCGAGATAAAATAAAGGCCATTAACAGGCAACCGCCCACCCCTACAAAAACCAATACATTCGCAAAAAACAATCCGCTTTTTGGATATTGCAGCCCTGCGTGCAGTACATGCATTTGCAAAAAGAGACTCATCCATCCTGTTGACAAAAGTATAAAAACCGCTGCAAACAATATTTTTACGGCAGCATACCTTGCCGCACTTTTTTCTTTTATTCGTTCTTGCATCAATATACTCCTCTAGTAACCTGTTACAAAACAAGCTACATAGATTTGAAAAGCGTGGCTGCCGGTTTTCAACATTGGTTTAGCAAATTGTTAAGAACTTTTTACCTGCTCTACTATGTCTGTATTGCGCAGCATTGCATACACCAAGCAATCACGCGAGGTCCATTTATTTCTTTTGGCCTCATCTTTAAATGTTCCAAGTGTATCTTTTATTTCTCTTTTATCTTCGGGGTCTGTTTCCAAAACATCCATAGCAGCCCAGGCTCCGCTTGGGCCGGATCTTTGCAGAATAAGCGTATCAAAACTGGATAAATTGCCGCTTTTATATTGGTGCGCATTGTAAGAAACCACAACGCCATCTAAATTGCAAAGGCAAAGCGCACAAAGCATTACCGAGCCTATTACCGCAGAAAATCGTATGATAGAAAACTTTTTCCATTGCAAAACAATAAGCGCAATACAAACAATTGCCAAAAATGCCATAAATACACAGGTCATCACTCTTTTTTGCGTAAACCCCTGTACCTGGATATATAAGAACATTTTGCTAAATGCGGTAATTAAAACCAGCAAGGTAAGGCAAGCTAAAATAATATTCATTATTCTAAGCAAGGGGGATTCATCTCGTTTTTTTGTAGTAAATGTATTTGCTACCACCAAAAGCAACAAATTAATGGTTGCTACCCTGCAAAGCTCAAAAAAGCCTTGCCGCGCATATTCAGAATAAACCGTAAACTCTGCCGGTTTTACCCCAGAAAAAGCCGAAAAATAATATGGGATTTGCGAGAAGACAAACAAAAGATAGATGACGCTTACCGCACTAAGCACAATAGCAACCGTTACCACCGGAACAATGCGCTTACCTTGCATTTTTTTTGCCATTTCTTCTGCTTTATAGGTGCTTGTATATCTTTTATGCGCCTGCCCCATTATAAGGCCACCTATGTATAAAGCCACCGGAATGCCAAACGCAATTTGAATTAAAATCTCTGTCAGTGACTCGGTAATTAAATTATCTATAAAGGTTACAATTCCGGTCATCATTTGGCTAAATATCCCATCATCTGCCGCCAGCAACATAGGCAAAATAATGGCAAGCAGCAAAATGCTAACCAGTACGCCCATAATAACAGCCACTACTGTTTTACCCAGCTTTTTTTTATTGGTTTTTTGCCGAGAAAAAATTGCCGCTATGCCTTTAACAGAAAGGGCAAAGTTTTTAAACGGGATAACAAATAATAGGTTAATTGCATCTAAGGGTAAAAAATTGCTGGTTTTTTCTAAAATCAAGCTTCCAAAAACCGAGCCGCTCCAATACAGGGCACTGCCAAATAAAAGAAGATTTTGGTAAAACGTTAATTCTCCTGATGGCCAAAGAGAATAAGAAAGGCCCGTAAGCAATAAAATGGCAAACCAGAACCAACAGCTTTTACTTGCTTGTATCTTTTTTGCTTTTGCATACAACAGGGCACCCCCTGCATACAAAAAGGTAAAAGCAGTAACACCCCAGCCCTGCCAAAACCCAAAAAAGAGAAGCCAGCGAATAAATAAAAAGCCTAAAACCAAACTGAAAATAGAAAAAAGAATATCTTCTTTTTTTACCTCAAATGGTTCTTTTGGTTTTGGTACATATGGAACAGGCTGCCACCCTGTTTGCATAACGGGAATATACGATGGTTGTCCTGCTTGAAAAGGCGGAATATTTGCTGTTTCGGTATCTGCTTGTGGCACATTGTTTGGCTGCACACCATTATTTTGGGGCAAATTGCTCTCCCCTACAGGTTGCGTGTTTACTGTGGGCGCCGCTTGTAAGGCGGCATTACTGTCCACCTGCTGTACGTCGTTTGTTTGTGGATTGCTAACATTTTGTTCTACATTTTTACCATTCTCATCCATACATTTCACCTCTTAAACAAAATATTGGCTGTGTTTTTAAAAAACAACAGCCAAATCATTTTGGTTGTGAAACCAGTATAACAGTATGAATATTAAAAATCAATATATTTATATCGAAAAACAATATTCAATCTTCTAATATTGTTTCTTCATCTTCTTCCCCAACATCTCTAAACTCCAAAATATCGCCCGGCTGGCAGTTAAGTGCCCTGCATATGGCATTTAAAGTAGAAAAGCGGATTGCTTTTGCTTTGCCTGTTTTAAGAATAGAAAGGTTAGCCTGGCCAATACCAACCTTTTGGGCCAAATCTCCTGATGATATTTTACGCACAGCCATCATCACGTCGAGGTTTACAATAATTGCCATCTTTACTCCCCCACGTTTATATTGTAAATTCGTTTTCTTCTTTAATCATAATTGCCTGCTGCATAATGTTTTTTATTACGCGTATAATAAGGCCCACAAAAGCTGCGGCAACACATACAAAACCCCAAGGCTGGTAATAAATGGCCGATACAAAGGCAATGATGCCCCCACCATAACAAACCCAAGATATTTGACGAAGCAAAGAAATATTTTTAGATACAAAAGCTTGTTCTTTGCTTATATTATGCAAAAGTTGGTACAGCCGTATAAGCAAAATACAGGCTAACACCCCGCCAGAATATATAGTGATTAGAAAAAATGGCTTATGCTCTGGAAGAATGGATATAGAGCGGTGTACGGCCCAATCCATTATCCAGGGGGCTGTTATTAAGACGATTAAAACAGCCGCCAAAAAAATTAAAGTGCAAATTTTACTTAGCAAAATTGATTTACGGCTGTTCCACATATATATTCTCCTTTACCGGCTTCAATTTCATTTATGCAAACAATAATATATACTATTTTTGCTTTTAAATATAATAGCATAATCATATATTGTTTTTCAATATATGATTATTAAAAAACAATACCGCTTGCTTATTGCAAGCGGTATTGTTTAACCGTTTAAAATTATTCTTTTGTTTCTTCTTCAACTTTTTCTACTGCTGCTTCAAGCTCAACAACAGCTTCTACTGTTTTTTCTTCGGCTTCTGCAAAGGCTTCGGCAGCAGGCAAAGAGTCGCGCGAGCTTGCTACAAAGAAAGCAGCTAAAATCAAAAGCATCATGCGAACAATAACAACAACATAAACCAAAATATCTGAATTTGTCATAGAAGGAAAATAGCTTCCAAAGAAAATTAAAATAATATTTGCTTGTGAGGTATATGTAATTAACTCAAAGGCAAGGATAAACGCTGTACCAAGAACGATCGCGCGTATTATGCCACTGGAAATTGCCTTTTTCCCTGCAAACATCCATATGGCCATGGCCGCTGTAACAAATATCAAAGAAAAAGGACCATAAAAATCGATAGGAAGACTTGTAATTATAACAGAGCCCGCAGTCAACAAAGGCCGAAGCAGAAACAGTTGAAGCAGAAAAACAACAATGTAAAGTGCAGCGGCAGTCCATCGCATTTTTGTGGCATGGGTGGCTTTTTTCATCTTAAATCCTCTTTCCGGCATGGCCGTTAATTTTTACTATTATATTGGATTTTTATAAAAAATACTACCGTTTTAAATGTGAAAATTATTCTTCGTCTTCGGGCAGCTTATCTTTTCGTAAATCTTCTTCTGCTACATCCAAAACTTCAAAGGTTTCTTCTTCTTCAGTTTCTTCTGTTTCTTCGTCATCTGCCTCTTCTATCGCATCTTCTTCTTCCAAAATCTCGTCGTCGCTCTCTTCTTCTGCTGCAAGGCGGGCCAATTCTTCTTCAGAAAGTGCCTCTTCCACCTCTTCTGCATCTGGTTTGGAAACTTCAGACTCATCTTCAGAATGCTCGGTACGAGCCATGGTCACCACACGGTCACCCTCGGCCAAACGCATTACACGCACACCGCCGCCATAACGGCTTTGTTTGGTAATATCCACCGCATGCATACGGATAATAATGCCCTCGAGAGAAATGAGAATGATATCGTCGCTGTCATCCAGCACCTTTACGGCTGCAACACTTCCGTTGCGGTAATTTAAAATACCCTTACCGCCACGGCGCTGCAAACGATATTCGGCCAAATCGGTACGGCGGCCCTTACCGGCCTCGCTTACGGTAAGCAAGGCAGCACCTTCGCGCAGGCAACCCACGCCAATTACGGTATCATCTTCCATTAAGCGGATGGCACGCACACCGCGCGAATTACGGCCAAGCACCCTTGCGTCGGTTTCGATAAAACGAATGGCACGCCCTTTTTGGGTTGCAACCACAAGCTCATCCTGCCCAGTGGTAATGCGGGCCCAAGCAAGTGCATCCCCATCTTCTAAACGGATTGCAATTAGGCCGCTTTTACGTATATTTTTATAAGCAGAGAGAGGCGTACGTTTAATATACCCTTCGCGCGTAACCATGGTAACATAGCCTTCTTGGTTTTCTTTTGGTACCTGCATCATGCTTGTTACTTTTTCGCCCTGTTGCAGTGGCAGCATATTAACAATATTTGCACCCTTGCTAATGCGGCTGCCCTCATATACCTGATAGCCTTTTAAGCGATAAACGCGCCCAAGGTTTGTGGTAAACAAAATATAGTCGTGGCTGGATGCAACAAATAACTCTTCCACAAAGTCCTCGTCTTTATGAGAAAGACCAGAAACACCACGGCCGCCACGGCGTTGGGTGTGATATTCTTTAGAAGATATACGCTTAATATAACCCGCATGTGTAAGGGTAAACACACAGTTTTCTTCGGGGATAAGATCCTCGATATCCACTTCCCCCGATACTGCCGCAATTTCGGTGCGGCGATCATCACCAAACTTATCTTTAAGAAGCAGTAATTCCTCTTTAATAACAGACTGTATTTTATCGTTGTCAGATAACAAATCCTGCCAAGAAGCAATCTTACGCTCTAAATCCTGGTATTCATTTTCAATTTTTTCAATTTCGAGCCCAGCCAATTGCCCCAAACGGAAAGCAACAATAGCAGTGGCCTGTACATCGTCAAATTCAAATTTTTCCATAATGGCAATCTTCGCTTCGGAAGAACCGCCCTTTGTTGCACGGATGGTGGCAATAACTTCATCTACAACATCTATTGCACGGCGCAGACCCTCAAGGATGTGAGCGCGGTCCTGTGCTTTTTTCAGGTCATACTCTGTACGGCGTACAATAATCTCTTCCTGAAAGGTTAAATAACGCTGCAAAATGGTTTTTAAATCCATAATTTTAGGTTCGCCATTGTCCAGTGCCAGCATAATAATGCCAATGGTGTCCTGCAATTGTGTCATATGATACAGCTTATTTAAAACCACCTGCGGGTTACCGTCTCGTTTTACCTCAACAACCACCCGCATTCCTTCGCGGTTGGATTCGTCATTGATATCGGTAATACCCTCTATACGCTTCTCTTTTACAAGGCGGTCTATATCCTGCTGCATTTTTGCCTTGTTTACCATATAGGGGATTTCGGTAATAACAATTTGAAAACGGCCGTTTGCTTTTTCTTCTATTTCGGCACGGCCGCGCAGAGTTAATTTACCACGCCCGGTTGCATAAGCCGCACGAATACCGCTGCGCCCCATGATAATGCCGCCGGTTGGAAAATCGGGCCCTTTAATATGCTCCATCAATCCCGGCAGCTCTATTTCGGGATTTTCGATTAGCGCAATTACACCATCTATTACCTCGCACAGGTTATGCGGAGGAATATTGGTTGCCATACCAACCGCAATACCGGTAGAGCCATTTACCAAAAGGTTGGGATAACGAGAGGGCAAAACACTTGGTTCTGTAGTGCGCTCGTCGTAGTTGGGCACAAAGTTAACCGTATCTTTTTCGATATTGGTCATCATTTCTACCGCCATACGGCTCATGCGAGCCTCGGTATAACGGTATGCAGCAGGCGGGTCACCATCTACAGAACCAAAGTTGCCCTGGCCTTCTACCAAAGGATAGCGCATGCTAAAATCCTGCGCCAAACGTACCATAGCATCATAAACAGATGCGTCACCATGCGGGTGATAATCACCCAGCACAGCACCTACTGTGGTAGCGCTCTTTTTAAATGCGTGAGACGGATCGTTGCCCAGCTCGTGCATGGTAT